>JAHECA010000036.1 GCA_024642005.1 Robiginitalea sp.
ACTCGTGCGTGATCAGGGAATGCGGTACTTTGTAAAGGTACCTGTTCTCTGATTGTGAGAAGAGAATGCACTCCTTCTTCCCCTCGAAATGGAAATGGAAGATATTCGCCAGGTCAATGTCATAATGCATGAACGTAAAGGAATCTTGTCCCCCGAAAAACAACATCGGCAACCCTTTCATGAGCCGGAGCCCGAAATCAGGATATTCGAAATCCTTTTGCAGCCCGGGGACTTCCTTGAGGATGTTCCAGAGAAAAATCCGGTATCGGGTGGGTTCTCGCTTGAGCAGGTCGATATACTCGCTCATGCGCATTGAGGCATGGGGCTCATTAAACCCGTCGCTATGATCTACCGGGCGGTCGTCGTAGAGGGGTACCATTTTATCGCCGGCCACCTGGCGCATGTATTCCAGGTCCCATTTCGAATAGGCCGGCCAGCCTTCAATGGCCTTTTCGATCACAACAGGCCTTTGGGGTTTGTAATAGTCCTTCAGGAAGGCTTCCTTGGTAAGGGTTCTAACCCTGGGAACATCTTGCAGGTCCAAAATGCAGCTGGTTAACGGAGATTCAAAGTTAATAATTTATAAATCCCTCCCATTCTTTTTGGCCGGAAAGGAGTTGGCGCCGCCCCCCCGGGAGCGTGCCCGCTCATTGCGGTCAATGGTGTGTCCCGGCCGTGTCCATTTCGGCTTTTCTCCCAGGGCTGCCAGGTTCGACTGCCCGGCGTCGACGGTGGCGGGCTGGGCTTTTTTTACAAAAGGCTTTTGAGGTTGCAGGCCCAGCTGCCGGAACATTTCCATGTCTTCGTGCACGTCCGGATTGGGGGTGGTGAGCAATTTGTCGCCGGCAAAAATGGAATTGGCCCCGGCCAAAAAGCAGAGGGCCTGGCCCTCGCGGGACATTTGGGTACGCCCTGCCGACAGGCGTACCTGCGTCTGGGGCAGCACCAGGCGGGTTGTGGCCACCATGCGCACCATGTCCCAAATAGAAACGGGCTCCATGTCTTCCATGGGGGTGCCTTCCACGGCCACCAGGGCATTGATGGGCACAGATTCGGGCTGGGGGTCCAGGGTGCTCAGGGCCACGAGCATCCCGGCCCGGTCTTCGAGGCCTTCCCCCATACCGATAATGCCGCCGCTGCAAACAGTGACATTGGTCTTGCGAACATTGGCGATAGTATCAAGGCGGTCCTGAAAAGCCCGGGTGGAAATAACATCCTTGTAGTAATCCTCCGAGGTATCCAGATTGTGGTTATAGGCATACAGGCCGGCCTCGGCCAGGCGTTGGGCCTGGTTTTCGGTAAGCATGCCCAGGGTGCAGCATACTTCCATGTCGAGTTTGTTTATGGTGCGCACCATTTCCAGGACCTGATCGAATTCATCCCCGTCCTTTACATTACGCCAGGCAGCCCCCATGCAAACCCTTGAGCTGCCGGCCGATTTGGCCCGCAAAGCCTGCGCTTTTACCTGGGAAACCGACATGAGTTCGTTGCCCTCAACATCTGTATGGTAGCGGGCCGCCTGCGGGCAATAGCCGCAGTCTTCAGGACAACCTCCTGTTTTAATGCTCAGCAGGGTAGACACCTGCACCGTATTCGGGTCGTGATGCAGGCGGTGGACCCCGGCGGCCTGATACAACAGATCCATCAGGGGCCGGTTGTATATTTCCAGGATTTCTTCCCGGGTCCAGTTGTGTCGCATTTCACTCATGGGATTGTGCCATTTTAATTGTTGTCAAAAATAACGCAAAGCAGCCGAACAGCCAATACGGGTCTGCAGCCCGGGCTCAGGCCCGCTCCAGCAAAACACTTACCGCATTGCCCCCGAAGCCGACGGCATTGACCAAAACGTACTGCAGGCGTCCCGGGGCCGGAATCGGCTGGTAAGGAATGCCTATAAAATGCTGTTCTTTGAGCATAAGCACCGCCATTTCAAGGCTCAGCATGCCCGAGGTGCCCAGGGTATGTCCGGCTTTCCATTTATTGCCCGTAAGGGCCGGCCGGTAGGGGCCAAAGACCGTTTCAACAGCCCGAAGTTCTGCCCGGTCTCCGGCAAGGGTTCCCGGGGCGTGGAGCACCACGGCGTCTACTTCCCCTGGCGGCAATTCTCCCAAAGCCATCCGCATGGAGGCTTGCAGGCATTCTGCGCTTGCCGAAAGCGATGCCGGGTGGCGCAGCGATTCGGTGGCATACCCATACCCGTGGATCACGGCCTGGGTCTGCTCTGACCTCCCCAATTCCAGGCAGGCTATGGCAGCCCCCTCGCCCAGCACCATGCTATTGTTGGATTTATCCGCATCGAGGGCACGGCACGGGAAATGCCCTTCTTCCCGGCTATAGATGCGCAGGGCCTTCATCTGTGCCAGGGTAAATGGCGTCAGGGGTGCCTCGCTGCCCCCGACCAGAAAGCGGTCAGACATGCCGGCCCGTATCCAGGCAATCCCGTTGAGCAGGGCGTGCAGGGCCGTGGAGCAGGTAATGGAATGGGAAAACTCGGGGCCCGGACTGCGCAGGTCCTGGGCCACCCAGTACGAAATGTTCCCCAGCGTGGTGGTGGGAGAACTCAGCCCCGGCACTTCCCCGTTCTGCAGGAACTGCCTGTGGTATTCCTCAAAAAGGCCGGTTGCGCCCCGGGAAGAACCGATATTCACGCCCAGGCGTTCCCCCGGCTTCCACCCGGCCGAAGCGGTGGCAAGCCGGCTGGCCAGGATAGCCAGCAAGACGCTGTCGTCCAACGATTCATAATTGGCGACCTCCCTGCGGAGGGTTGCCATTTGCCGGCCTACCTCTTCGGTACAACTGCCCATCCAGGCAGGCTCGCCCCCCAGCTCCACGGCTTGCAGCCGATGCCCGGGGTCGAGGTATGCCTCCCAGGTCGCTCCGGGCCCATACCCCAGGGGGGAGACCGAGGCGAGGCCCGAAATGGAAAGCTTGGGGCTGCTCATGGTTTTTCGCGCGATAGGTGTTCAAGCAAGGCCTCGATGCCTTCGTAAAGCCTGTCGAGTTCCGCAGCCGTGGTAATGTAGGGAGGCAACAGGTAAACCGTTGCACCCAGTGGCCTCAGGTAGATGCCCCGCTCCATGAAGAAAGCAAAAACCTTATCCCGGAAATTCCCATATCGGGAGGTGTCTACCTGCAGGTCGAGGGCGTAGATTACGCCGCATTGCCGGCTGGCCCGAACCAGGCCGTGCCCCTTTATGCGGCGGTCGAAGGCAGCATGGGCGGCGATTATCCGGGAAATGCCCTCCTGTATTTCGGCAGACTCCAACAGGTCAAGCCCGGCAAGGGCGGCCCGGCAGGCCAGTGGGTTGGCCGTATAGGTGTGGCCGTGGAAAAATCCCTTGCCAACTTCCTCGCTGTAGAATGCTTCATAGACCTGCCGGCTGCAACTGGTGATCCCCATGGGGAGCAATCCGGCTGTCAGGGCCTTCGAAAGACAGATCAGGTCTGGGCCGGTTGGTATTTGTTCCGAAGCGAACACTGTGCCCGTTTTGCCAAACCCGGTCATCACCTCGTCGGCAATCAGCAGAATGCCCTTCGCCCTCAGCTGGCTAAGCAGGGCGTCCAGACCTGCCTTATCATGCGTTTTCATGGCAGCAGCCCCCTGAACCAGCGGTTCGTACACGAAGGCGGCGACCCGCCCGTCGGCGGTTAGGCGGTCTGCCAGAGCCAGCAAACCGTCTGTCTGGCCGGCCTGTGGCACCGGGATGCGGCGCACTTCCAGGGTCAGGCCTTCAAAAGGGCCGTTGTAGACCGACAGCCCGGAGACCGACATGGCCCCAAAGGTGTCGCCGTGGAATCCTTCCTCGAAAGCCAGCAAAACATCTTTGCGGTTCCCCTGGTTAAAATGAAACTGCAGGGCCATCTTAACCGCCACCTCAACAGCAGTTGAGCCATTGTCGGAAAAAAACAGCTTTTGCTGACCGGCGGGCAACAAGCCCGTCAGGCGCTCGGCAAGGCGCACGGCTGGTTCGTGGGTAAGGCCGCTGAACACAACCTGGTCGAGCTGCTGCATCTGCCGGGCCACCTGTCCGATGATATACGGGTGGCAGTGGCCATACACTGCCGTATACCAGGAAGAAATGGCATCGATATAGGCGTTGCCACCCTCGTCGTAGAGGTAAACCCCGCTGGCCCTTGCAATGCCCAGCGCCTCGGGGTGGGTCTTGTGCTGGGTAAGCGGATGCCAGATATGATGCCGGTCGCGTTCTGAAAGATTTTGCAAAGCGCTGCGTTTACTAGGGTCGATTTTCTATCTTGCAAAGATGGGAAATAATCGCAACTAGCCCTATGTTAGCCGGTATGTTCTCAAGGGTATTTGAGCGAATGAACCGGGCCGGCAACGGTCTGGTATTCCTGTTATTCCTGGGGGGCAGTCTCTTCTTTCGTTTCCCGTTCTTCTTCCGGGACTATGTAGACCGGGACGAAAGCACTTTTATTCTGATGGCCCAATCTTTGGTAGATGGGCACCTGCCCTACACCCAGCTCTGGGACCTGAAGCCCCCCTTGTTGTTTCTGCTATTTGCCCTGCCCATCTGGCTCTTCGGCAAAAGCCTGTTTGCCATAAGGGTGATGGGATGGCTGGCTGTAAGCGGCATTGCCTATTCCACTTTTGGCCTGGGCCGCGAAATCGGCGGCAGGGCTGCGGGGCTGGCTGCAGGGGTAGCCTGTATGTTTTTGATGAGCCTTGGAGGAAGCATACAGGGAGTTATGTCCGAACACTTCAGCATGCTTTTTCTGCTGCCCGCGTTGGGGGTGCTGGTTCGCCCCCCGGGCCGGTTGAATTATCTGCTGGCTGGAGCGGGCATGGGCCTGGCCGTACTTTGCAAGAGTAACCTGGCCATTGCCCTCCCTGTGCTCGGCCTCTATCTTCTTTATCAGAGCCTGCGCCGGGAAGGCCGCCCGATTAGGGTGCCCTTGCTCTTCCTGATCCTTGGAGGAACCCTGGTCTTATTGGCGTCTGTGGCTCCATATCTGTGGAGCGGTCAGGGCACCCTTTGGTGGGACTCCGTTATTCGTGCCCCCCTGGCGTATTCGGGGGAGTCAGGTGGCATACAGGGATCGGCCCTGATTTTTTACATGGCCATGGGCCTTTTACTATGGTTGGCATTCCGGAAGGGTTGGCTCGACCGCGGCAATCCGGCAAGCCGGATGGTCGCCATAGCCCTGGTCGGTATTTTGCTGGCATTCTTTAAAGGGGGCCGCATAAACGGGCATTACCTGTTGCAATTTTATCCCCTGGCCCTCATACTCCTCTTTGCGGCCCTACAACGTCTTTCTCCCCAATCGCTGCGGGTCTTTATCGGGGGTACCCTGCTTTGGCTGCTCCTTGCCCCCGTTGAAAGTTATCGCGAAATGAGTGCTGTGCTGGCGCATTACCGCAGCAAGGGGCTTTGGTATAACGGGGAAGGCGTGGAAGTGCCGCTTTATCTCGAAAAGGCCTATCCAGGAGAAGCGAATGTCCTTTTTCTTGAATACCATATTGGCTACTGGCTGATGGATGCCCTTCCCCCCACCGCGGTTGCCACGCATCCGAGCAACATCTGCCGCTCCTACCTCTACCCGTTCATTCCAGGGAGCCGGGGCACCCCCGAGTCAGAAATCCGGTTTATCATGGAAACCAAACGGCCCGAGGTGGTGGTGAGGCGCATGGGCAAAGCAGTATTCGACAACCAGTACCTGCTTGAAAATGCCGAGATCGAGAGTTACCTGGCAGTGTATTACCGGCTCGATAACAAGGTAGGCAGGGCCGAGGTCTATGTGAGGCGGTGAGCTTTTAGTGCCGGTAGCAGGCGGGCGGCCTCTTTTTTTATTCGGGCCCGGTCTATGCACGGCAGTTCGGGAATCCTCCCCAAAACAGGAACCCCTGTTTTGGTACTCAGAATTGCTTCGGTGGTTGGATGCGGGTCTCCGCTGAATAAAAGGCTTGTCTCAAAGCCCCTTTCCACCAGTGCGCTTACTGTTAATAGGGTATGGTTAATACTGCCCAGGTAGTGGCGCGATACCACTACCACCTGATAATCGGGTTCTATCAGGTCGAGGATGGTGTCGTGCTCGTTTAGGGGTACCAGTAGCCCCCCCGCCCCCTCTATGACCAGGTGGTTGTTCGTACGGGGAGGTTGTATCTGCCCGAGCTCGATGGTTACCCCGTCAATGGCGGCAGCGGCATGTGGGCTCATGGGGCTCGTTAGGGAGTAGGCGCTCGGGTGGATAACCGTACGGGGGTTGCTGATCAGTTCCCGCACCTTGTCGCTGTCTGTATACGCCAATTCTCCGGCCTGTACCGGCTTCCAGTAATCGGCCTGCAAAGCTTCCACCAGAATGGCGGATGCCAGGGTTTTCCCGACTTCCGTAGAAATGCCGGTAACGAAGATATGCCTCATGAATCCCTGCGTGTAATGATGCCGCATGACAGGCATTTGTAGGCGACCGGCGAAAGGAATGGAAAAAGGCGGTACCAAAGGGAGTTGCGCAGGTAATGGCGCTCCGAACGAGCCTCTTTGCAATTGGGGCAAACCACCGGCCGGCCTTCCCGGTCGAGCGCGTAAGCCCGAACCTGGTCGTAGATGGCCTGGGCCTGTTGCCCGTATTCCTCGGGCACCACCACCTTTACCCCGCCGATGGCGGTGGCGATAAAGGGTTCTGCCTGCAAGATGTTGGCATCCTTCAGGTAAACCGGAATGCCTTCCGATTCGAGTTTGATCTTCAGCATTTGCGCATCGGCCACCAGGTCAAACGAGCCTACTACGTGATACTTATTAGCCATTTTCTGCCTCCAGAAGCTTTCTGCCCAAGATACTTAAAACTTCCTGAATCTCCCCCGTGGTGTTATAGCTGTGTATGCAAAAACGAAGGCATTCCTGCCCCTCTGGCACCGTTGGAGAAAGGATGGGACGCACCTCATACCCGGCTTCCTGCAGGGCTGCCGCTATATGGCGGGTGCGCTGTTTCCCGCCGGGAAGGCAACTGAAAATAGCTCCACGGGCCGCGGTAAAATACTGGTTCAGGCCCGCTTTGTCCACCTCCAGTTCGAAGCTCGCGAGCCGCTGGCGCAGGGCCTTCATAGCCCGGACTCCAGCTTCGCTTTCCAGCATGTTATAGGCCTGCAGTATCGACTCCAGGCTGTGCGGCGGCAGGGCGGTGGTATAGATCAGGCTGCGGCTGAAATTGACCAGGTACTCCTTCAATCGTTGGCTACCCAATACAGCCGCCCCGTGACAGCCCAGCGCCTTTCCAAAGGTCACCACACGGGCGAACACGGCCCCTTCAAGGCCCATCGCCACGGCAGCCCCCCGCCCGTCTGGCCCGAGCACACCCACGGCGTGGGCCTCGTCCAGGATCAGGCGAAAACCGTTTTCTGCGCAATACGCCGACAGGGGTGGCAGGTCGGGTCCGTCTCCTTCCATGGAAAAGACCGATTCGGTAACCACATAAACCTCAGTGCCGGGCGGGCGCTGCGGCCCCAGCACCTTTTGGACGGTATCCTGCAGGCTTTCCAGGCTGTTGTGCCGGAAGCGGTAACTCCGGGCGTGACCCAGGGAGATGCCGTCGCGGATGCTGGCGTGCACCCCACTGTCGTAAAACACAAAATCGGTTCGCTGCAGTACTGCCGAGAGCAGCCCCAGATTCGCATCATACCCCGAATTGAAGATCAGGGCTGCCGCGGCCCGGTGATACCCTGCCACTTTTTGTTCGGCCTTTTCGTACAGGGGGTGGTTGCCGCTCAACAGGCGCGACCCGGTGCTACCCCGCAATTCGGTGCCCGGGGTTAGTGTTGATGGTGCCAAGGGCAGGCGGGCCAGACCCAGGTAATCGTTGGAGGTAAAATCGATCCTGCCAGAAAGCACGGGCAATTCCCGGAAGTTTCCGTCACCATGGCGGGCATCGAGCCTGACCTGTAGTTTTTTCGGGAATGTGGCCATGGGGTAAAGGTACTACATATGCCCGATTCGCGTACCTTAGCCACAGAGCAACCCCTATGGAACCAACCGCCCTGTCCACCGTATACCGTCCGGCCGAAAGCGAGGCCGAATTGCTGCAAATATTGGAATTGCAGCAGGCCAATCTTTACGCTCACGTGTCGGCAGAGGTGAGGGAGCGAGAGGGCTTTCTCAAGGTGCAGCACTCCCTGCCCCTGCTTCGGAAAATGCAGGCCGCCGGCCCTCAGATCATTGCCCTCCAGGGCAAGGAGCTGGCGGGTTATGCCCTTTCCATGCACCCAAGCCTGGAGGGTGACATTCCCGATCTGCTGCCGTTGTTTGATTTTATTGGGAAGACCCTGCCGGCAGGTTTCGACTACCGGGTTATGGGCCAGGTTTGCATTGCCTCGGGCCATCGCCAGCAAGGCCATTTCCGAAAGCTGTACGAAACCCTGCGCGCCGCCTGCCACCCTTTGCCCATCATCTCTGAAATCGCCTCGATCAATACGCGTTCCCTCCAGGCACACCAGGCAATCGGATTCCGAATCCTGGGTTCACACCAGGAAACGGAGCTGCGCTGGGAGGTAGTGATTCTGCCATAAAAAAACCCCGACACAGCGGTCGGGGTTTTCCAGTAGTCTTGTATTTTGATCAGTCGGCCAGGACAATGACCTTGTTGTTGTTGAGTTCCACAGTGCCGCTGCGAATGGGCAGAACAGTCTTCCCGTCGGGTGACTTGCGGAAACGGTCCTCAAAGCCTTCTGCGATTTCCATCTGGCCTCCGCTGAATTTCACTTCCCCTCTCTGCAATAGGGAGACGATGGGGGCGTGGTCTTGGAGCATCTGGAATTCCCCGTTAATGCCCGGAACGGTCACCGACGATACTTCTCCGGCAAACAGGGTCGCTTCGGGCGAAACTATTTCAAGGTACATAGGATCTTAAATTTCTATTAGACTGCCAACTGACTAAGCCTCGGCCAGCATTTTCTCGCCGGCTTCAATAGCTTCTTCAATGGTTCCTTTCAGGTTGAAGGCCGACTCGGGCAGGTGGTCAAGCTGGCCATCCATAATCATGTTGAACCCTTTGATGGTATCTTTGATGTCTACAAACACCCCGGGGATGCCGGTAAACTGCTCAGCCACGTGAAATGGCTGCGACAGGAAGCGTTGTACGCGGCGGGCGCGGGCCACGGCCAGCTTGTCTTCCTCAGACAATTCCTCCATTCCGAGAATGGCGATGATATCCTGCAATTCCTTGTAGCGCTGCAGCAGCTCCTTAACCCGTTGGGCGCATCCGTAGTGCTCCTTGCCCAAAATTTCCGGCGTGAGGATCCGGGAGGTGGAATCGAGCGGATCCACGGCCGGGTAAATTCCGAGCTCGGCGATTTTCCGCGAAAGTACGGTGGTCGCATCGAGGTGGGCGAAGGTGGTCGCCGGGGCCGGGTCGGTCAAGTCGTCGGCCGGTACGTATACTGCCTGTACAGAAGTAATGGAACCCCGTTTGGTAGAGGTGATGCGCTCTTGCATGGCTCCCATCTCGGTAGCCAGGGTAGGCTGATAGCCCACCGCAGAAGGCATCCGCCCCAACAGGGCCGATACTTCGGAACCAGCCTGGGTGAAACGGAAAATATTATCTACGAAAAAGAGCACATCTTTCCCCTGGCCCTCGCCGGCACCGTCGCGGAAGTATTCGGCGATGGTAAGCCCTGAAAGTGCCACCCGGGCGCGTGCCCCGGGGGGTTCGTTCATTTGGCCGAACACAAAGGTGGCCTTCGACTCCTTGAGGGCTTTCTTATCGACCTTGCTCAGGTCCCAGCCGCCTTCTTCCATGGAGTGGAGAAAGGCGTCTCCATATTTGATGATGCCTGATTCCAGCATTTCGCGCAGCAGGTCGTTCCCTTCCCGGGTACGCTCCCCTACTCCTGCGAAAACGGAGAGTCCTCCGTGTCCCTTGGCAATGTTGTTGATCAATTCCTGGATCAGTACAGTCTTGCCTACCCCGGCACCCCCAAAAAGGCCGATTTTACCTCCCTTGGCATAGGGCTCGATCAGGTCGATAACCTTAATCCCGGTGAAGAGTACTTCGGTAGAAGTGGAAAGGTCTTCGAATTTCGGGGCCTCACGGTGAATCGGCAGCCCGTTGTCTCCGGCCTTGGGCAGGTTTCCCAAACCGTCAATGGCATCGCCGATCACGTTAAACAGGCGACCGTAAACAGCATCCCCGACAGGCATTTGGATGGAGGCACCGGTAGCAACTACCTCGGCACCCCGGCCAAGGCCGTCGGTGGAGTCCATCGAAACAGCACGAACGGCATTTTCACCGATGTGAGACTGAACCTCAAGCACCAGTACGGAACCGTCTTCGCGCTTGATCTCCAGTGAATCGTAAATTTTGGGGAGGGTTGCCCCTGAAGGGAATTCGACATCGATTACCGGGCCGATAATCTGGGATACTTTGCCTGATTGATTTGCCATTTCGTTGGGTTTAAACTGCTAATAAAGGAATTAGGCTCTGTTTTTTCGGCTGCAAAGATAGGGTATTCCTCATAAAATCGGAATCGATTTCTGTGCTTTTTAAATAAAAAAAGCGCCGGAGTACGGCGCTTTTTGGGTCTTGGTTAGCCTTATGGGTTTATCGCCCAGGAAACGTAGAAAATAGATCCTACGGCTCCGGTTCCTATTGCCGAGAAATACTCCTGCCCCAGGATGTTGGACCCGCCGACCTTGAAGATCGACTTAATCGAGGGGACCGTGTAGTTGATCTGTGCATCGAGCACACTGTACGAATCGATTTGTCCATCGGCGAAGGTGGCCTGCCAGAAATAGGTATCGCTCCAGCGGTAATTGATGTTGAAGCCGAAGTTCTTGAAAAGTTCTGAATTCCCGAAGGATGCCTTCACCTTATGGTTGGGCGAGTTGAAATTCGTCCGGAAATCGGGGAAGGCTGCCTGGTTGAAATCCTGTTCCATATAGGTATAGTTGGCCCCGATATCGAAGTTTCCGAAAATCTTGGCATCTACCCCCACGGTTACTCCGTATGAATTGATGTCTGCGGGAGAGTTTGTATAGTTCTGGTAGGGGAAAAAGTCGCCATTCCGCAGGGCCAGCAGGGAAAGCCCGCCGTCTCCGGCCTGTCCGTAGAAAGGCACCAATACGGTGGTATTCGAGATAAAGTCTTTGTACTGGTTGTAATAGCCGCTCAGGTCAATAGCGATACGACCGATCTGGGCCCGGTAGCCCGCCTCGAAAGCCGTGATCTCCTCCGGTTTTACCAGGGGCGTATTAACGGCCTGCGGTGCGCCGGCCTGTACAGAGGCTGGGGAATAGGAATTGTCATAAGCGGAGCGGCCCACCACGGTGGCCTCAGACTGACCTGTAAGTATCTGCCCAGAGGCGCTCAGCGGGAACTGGCGCACGTCGCGGTCGAGGTTGGTCGGGGCAGAACCCACCAAGACGGCACGGCCGGCATTCAGGCCGATAAAAAGGTCCTGGGTGGTAGGGTTCCGGAAGCCCTTCTGTGCAGATACGCGCAGGTTGTGGTTGCGTTTGGCGCCCAGAGTGGCCAGCAGGGAGGCCCTGGGCGAGAAGAAGCCGTCAAAGAACTCGTTTTTGTCGTACCGCACCGATCCGGTAAATTTCAGGCGGTCGTCCAGAAACTTTTTCTGGAGCTGCATGTAGGCCCCGTATTCATTATAGGTGATTGGGCCGTCAACATCAGTAAAAATCGTGCCGCTGGAGTTCAGTACATACTCCCGGAATGAGCCGCCAATCTGAATATCGGCGATCTCGCTTGTCAGGTGGCTGAAGTTGTAGTTGGCATCCACGTGGCGGAACTTGGTGTTGTCGATAAACTTGGCGCCGGTGGTAAAGTCCCCGTCAGCGATAACCTTGTTAAATGCGCTTTTGAACTGGGGGGAGCCCGGTTCATAACGACCCCGATCGGCCGCCACTCGGGCAAAGGCATGGGCGGTGTCGTCGTCGAGCTGAATGCCGGTCCCTACCCCAAGCTTTGCCCCGATAAACGTTTGGGCATAGTCGGTAAACCATTGCAGGTCTGACTTCCAGGTACGGTTAATATTGATGGCCGCGAAACGGGTGTCGTACGAATTCCCGGCACTTTCAGAGGTAATGTAACCGCGCAGGAAGAAGTTGTTGTTTCGGATTTCCAGTTTGTGTTGCTGCATGGTAAAGTCGCGGATGGCGTACCGGTTGGCACCCTGGTAAATTGTATTTCCGCGACCTATACGGCCGTTGTAGATTATTTCAAAATCGTCCGCAAAGGGCCGGTAGTGGGCTGAAAAATCGGTCTTGACGCTTTGGGCGCCGTAATCGAACATGTCGGCCTCCTGGTAACCTGTCCGCGATACCGTGGCAGCGCCCACGGTGCCTGATGGCAGGCCGGCCAGGGCGTCGAAGTTCAGCAGGGTGCTCACCTCATCCCCGTAGACGTTCAAGCCGTCATAGGCCGGGTGCTGGCGGGTACGGCCAGGGTTGAGCACGTCTTCCTGACTGTTGGCATGCCAGTCTTCTCCCTGAAGGAACGAAAAGTTGGCTTTCAGCGCAAACTTGTCGCTGAAGGCGTGTGCCGCCCGTATACCGAAATCGTAATACTGGTTATTCCCGGCTGCGTCCTGGGCGGTGAAACCGGTTTTGAAGTAGGTGCTGATGCCCTGATAGTCGAACGGGTTCTTGCTGGTCATAAACAGGATCCCGTTGAAAGCACCTGCCCCGTATAGGGCAGATGAAGCTCCCGGCAGGATCTCCACACTCTGTACTTCCAGTTCAGACATCCCCACCAGGTTCCCCAGCACAAAATTCAGGCCGGGGGCGGTGTTGTCCATCCCATCTACCAGCTGCATAAAGCGGGTGTTGGCAAAGGTGGCGAAACCACGGGTGTTGATGGAGTTGAACGTAAGGCTGTTCGTGTTGATGTCCACTCCCTTCAGGCTCTGAAGTCCTTCGTAAAACGAGGGGGAAGAGGAGTTTTTAATCTCTCTGAGTCCAAACCGTTCCACGGTAACGGGCGATTCGAAAATCCGTTCCGGGGTGCGGGATGCCGAGATAACCACCTCTTCGAGGAAAGTCTGGGCTTCGGAAATCGTAATGGCGAGGGTCTGGTTGTTGGAAGAGACCGCAACCGTGGTCTCGGAAAAGCCCAAGCTGGTTATTTTCAGTTCGAAGGGCGGAACTTCGGATGTTTCCAAAACAAATTTCCCGTCAAAGTCGGTGCTCGTGCCAATGCTTTTGCCGACAATGACCACGTTGACACCCGGGACGGGTTCTCCATTGGTATCGCTCACGGTTCCGGTAACTACGGTTTGTGCAAAGCCTCCCACACTCAGCAGGAGCGCAGAAATAAGCAAAAGTGTTCTCATTCGATCAAATGCGTTTATTCGGGTTAGTTTAAAGGACAAGATACCAATTTTTTCAGACAGGTAATGAAAAATCCTCAAAATTATGCACGCATAATAACAAGATGGTAATGCAGTGGGGCAAAAGTTGATTATTCCTAAAAAAGTGCCGGAATGCACAAATGAAAATCCCCGGATTCATGCGTATCCGGGGATTTTTTTAAAAAATTCTAAGCACTTGGAACCCTTACTCCACGGTAACCGATTTGGCCAGGTTGCGGGGCTGGTCCACATTGCAGCCTCGCATCACCGCGATGTGATACGAAAGCAATTGCAACGGGATGGTCGTGAGCAGGGGGGAAAGGCTTTCCGAACACTCGGGGATTTCGACCACGTGATCGGCCAGGTCGCGCACCTGCTCGTCACCCTCGGTTACAATGGCGATGATTTTGCCCTTCCGGGATTTGATCTCCTGTATGTTGCTGACCACCTTCTCGTAATGCCCTTTTTTGGTCGCGATTACGATAACGGGCATGTGCTCGTCTATCAGGGCGATGGGGCCGTGCTTCATCTCTGCAGCCGGATAGCCCTCGGCATGGATATAGCTGATCTCCTTGAGTTTCAGCGCTCCTTCAAGCGCCACGGGAAAATTGTAGCCCCGGCCCAGGTACAGGCAATTGGGGGAATCCTTGTAAGCCTCGGCGATAATTTCGATGTGGGGATTGGTTTCCAGCACCTTTTCCACCAGCGTGGGGATTGACTCCATCTCTGAAAGGATCTCCAGGTATCGTTCCTCCGGTATGGTTCCCTTGGCTTTTGCCAGCTTCAGGGCAATCAGGGTAAGCACCGTGATTTGGGTGGTAAACGCCTTGGTGGACGCTACCCCGATCTCCGGGCCGGCGTGGGTATAGGCCCCGGCATCGGTTTCGCGGGCAATGGAAGACCCGACCACGTTGCACACCCCGAAGACAAAGGCGCCCTTTTCCTTGGCCAGCTTGATCGCAGCCAGGGTGTCGGCCGTTTCCCCCGATTGGGAAATGGCAATCAGCACGTCCTTATCTGTGATCACCGGGTTGCGGTATCGGAATTCAGAGGCGTATTCCACCTCTACCGGGATGCGGGCGAGGTCTTCAAAAATGTATTCAGCCACCAGGCCGGCGTGCCAGGACGTACCGCAGGCGGCAATGATGATCCGGTTGGCATCCAAAAAGCGGTCGAGGTTCTGGTCGATGCCCGCCATGCGGATAATCCCTTCCCCGGCCCTCAAACGACCTCTGTACGTGTCTTTGATGGCGTGGGGTTGCTCGTAAATCTCCTTAAGCATGAAATGTTCATACCCCCCTTTTTCAATGGCTTCCAGGTTCATCTGAAGCTCCTGCACCATCGGATAGGCCACCGCGTCGTCCTTGATCTTGCGCAGGCGGATTTCCTTGCCCAAACGCACCACGGCCATTTCTTCATCTTCCAGGTACACGGCGTTGTTGGTGTATTCGATAAAGGGAGAGGCGTCAGAAGCGATGAAGAATTCGTTTTCGCCTACCCCGATGGCCAGCGGGCTTCCCAGTTTGGCCACTACGATCTCGTCGGGCTTGGTGCGGTCGAATACCGCAATGGCATAGGCCCCCACCACCTGGTTCAGGGCAATCTGCACGGCTTTCCCGAGCTTAACCCCTTCCTTGCTTTTAACTTCCTCAATGAGGTTCACCAACACTTCGGTGTCTGTGTCGGAATGGAACACGTACCCGCGCTGGCCCAATTCCTTTTTTATGGCCTCGTAATTCTCGATAATCCCGTTGTGGATTATTACGAGGTCTCCTGAATTTGAAAAGTGGGGGTGGGAGTTCACCTCGTTAGGCACCCCGTGGGTGGCCCAACGGGTATGCCCGATGCCCAGGGAACCGGCCAGGGAGATGGAAGCCGATTTGTCGCGCAGGTCGTCTACCTTGCCGGGAGTCTTGGTGAGGTTGATGGTTTGCCCGTCGTAGAGGGCAATCCCGGCGCTGTCGTACCCCCGGTATTCCAGGCGCTGCAGTCCTTTCATAATGATCGGGTAAGCCTCGCGGTACCCGATGTATCCAACTATACCACACATAGCGTACAGGTTTTGAATTTGGGGGGAAATGCGTTAAAAGTACAGCCTCCCGGCCTGCTGGCCCAAAAAAATTGGATATATAACATTTTTCAGGCTACAAGCGGTACGCTCAGGGATCGATTTCCGTGTAGTGGATCTCCAGGGCCATCCGCTTGGGGTCGTCTGCGGCCACATTGGAGCCTACCAGCACGGTGCCCAGCGGACAGATGTTGGCGCTTACCGGCAATTTCACGCTGGCGCCGGCTCCGTCGGGCACCAGGGTTTCTGCCGTACCGCTGAGGCGGAGGTCGGGAGTCAGGGTGAGCCCGAGCCGGGCATTGGCCGAGTCCCTGATCACAATATTGTTGATGTGCTCCGTGATGTTGATGGAGTACTTCACCCCCGAATTCCCGTCTTTCTGCAGGAAGCCATCATAATTGAGGTACACGCCGAAAGGGCTTTCGGAAGTAATGGTTTCGGTAGCCGCGTTGTAGAGCGGCCGGTTGGTCTCAGCATTGTACAGATACAACCTGGGGGGTTCGGATACCCCCCCGGCCTGGTCAAGGCGCGCCCTGTCTACCCAGAGTATCAGGTAGGCGGCATTGATCACCCAGTTTTTCTGCTTGATGGCATTGATGATATTGCCACCTCCCAGGGCGTCGAACAGGTCGATTTCGGCAAAGGTGCCACCCCCGCCCTTCAGGAAGATGCTCGGGGCGTTTTCCTGGGATGCCAGGGCATCCTGCACCTCGGCAGGGTACTCGGCCTTCAGGATGGTATTGACCGCATTGCCGGAAACGGGCTGGGCTCCCCCACCCCGCAGCAGGCGCAGGTCGTAACGGCTTTTTTCCCGCACCGTCCCTGCTGCCTGGTCTTTTTTGTCGTATTCGTAAAAGACGGTCAGGCGGGCACGGGTCAGGTCGAACAGGATCATCAGTTCCTCCTGGTCGGCCGGGGTAAGGCTCAGGTGAAGCCCCCTCAGAAAATCCCTGAAATTGGAATTGCTCAGCAATTCAAAGCTGCCTTCCTTATCCAGGATGTTCTCCTGGAAGAAAAGGGAGTCCAGGGAAACAACGATGCCAGGGGAAAGGCGCTCGTCTACTGTTAGGGACTCATCAGCCTCTGTATCGGGGTCGTCTTCCTTGAAGGTGATGATGTCTTCGTCCGAAATGCTCGCATCTCCGTCGTACAGGACCTGCCCGGCAAATTCGGGTGTAAGCGACTGGTTTGAGTAATTGTAGGGTATGTTTTGGTAACCTGATTGCGGATCCAGGTCTTCCAGGAAATAGGTAGACTGCTCCACTTTTAGGTTAAACAGCTGATCGCGGTTGCCGTATATGCTGTCGAGGTCGCGCACTACCGGGTAGACGTTCGATGGGGTGAAAGTATCTTCCCCGTCTGGGGTCCCGTCTCCATCTGTGTCGCTGTTGAGCGGGTTGGTGCCCAGGGCTTTTTCCTGGGCATTGTTAAGGCCATCCCCGTCGGAATCGTTCGTTGAGTTATCCGGTTCATCGTCGAGCTCGTCAATAACGCCGTCTGAATCGGAATCTGAATTGGCATTCTGGAAAAAGGGCAGGTACAGGCGGACCGAAGTGACGGTTTCGTTTTCCGGAATGGCTTCGGGGTCTGAATCTTCCTGGTTTTGGGTAAAAACACCGAAAATGGGGTTGCCTATACCGTCTGCCAGCTGTACCTGGGTGGTAATCGTGCCTTCGCTGGTGCCGTAGATGGGGTCGTTAAAAACACCCAGCTGATAGATGGGAAGCCGGTTGGTCGGGAAGGCCTCGATGGCTTTGTTGTAGGCTAAAACGTCGTATACCGCCTTTCCAGTGCTGAATGGCTCGTCGCTAACAACACCTGACCCGATGGTGAGCGGATCTTGTTCACAAGACGCTGCTACAAGTACCAGTACCACCCCGGCCATAACGGAGTGCAGGATTCGCTTCATGTTCATGGGCTTAGGTTAAGACTTCGGTGTTGTAGAAATTCATATATGCCTCCTCGAATTCCTGAATCGGCACATAGGGCAATACCGGTTTTTCCAGTTTGGCAATGTGCTCCCGCAGTTCAGCGGGAATTTCCTCGGCGGCTAAGATAACGGCGTCCGAATAATCTATGGCTACTTTTAACAAATTATTGTAAGTGGGCTGGTCCAGGGCAGCTACCCGGTCTGTCGGGATGTTGTCGAAGGTGATTTTCTGCGCCATTGCCTCGTTGAGCGTCCCGTCAAAGCTCCTTCCGTAAACCGAAGTAACGATGCGGCTGTCTGCAAACAGCGGCTCGTCGGAGTAATATTCCCGCAGGTAGAGCGGGAGCATCGAAGCCATCCAGCCGTGCACGTGGATGATATCGGGAGACCAGTTCAGTTTCTTGACGGTTTCGACCACCCCTTTTGCGAAGAAAATGGCCCGTTCGTCGTTGTCGGGGAACAACACCCCGTTTTCGTCGGTAAAGGTGGCCTTCCGCTTGAAATACTCCTCATTGTCAATAAAGTATACCTGGATACGCTCGCGGGGGATGGAGGCTACCTTGATAATCAATGGCATGTCCATATCATTGATTACCAGGTTCATGCCCGAAAGCCGGATCACCTCATGCAACTGGTGACGGCGTTCGTTGATGTTTCCGTACCGGGGCATAAAAATTCGTATCTGACCGCCGTTACTGTTGACCATCCGGGGGGCTTCATACGACATGAGGGACACTTCATTTTCGGGGAGGTAAGGCACCAATTCGGATGATACGAACAATATCTTTTTCCCGTTCATAGAGGCGGAATTTTTTTTGAGGTGGAAACGTAGCTGCAAAATTACAAAAATTATGCAGAATAGCCGTAATTATAGTAAGTTTGCACCCCATTTGCGGCACCTATGGAGTTGTTCAGAACCAAATCGGAAGTGATGCTTTTCCGGCGTTCGGTACGGGATTCAAAAAGGAGTCTCGGGCTGGTCCCCACCATGGGAGCCCTTCATCAGGGTCATCTGGAACTGGTCGGCAGGGCCCTGTCTGAAAACCAGGTGGTGCTGGTTACCATCTTTGTGAACCCCACTCAGTTCAACAACCCCGAAGACCTGGAGAAATATCCCCGCTCGCTGGAAGCCGATCTGGATAAACTCCGGGCCGTTTCAGACAGCCTTTTCGTCTTTGCTCCCGAAATAAGCGAAATGTATCAGGACCAGGTGGTATCACGGCCCTACGACTTTGACGGGCTCGATGCTGTCATGGAAGGCGCCCACAGGCCCGGACATTTTGACGGGGTCGGCACTATCGTGGAAGCCCTGCTGAGCCTCATCCTGCCCGACCGTGCCTATTTCGGGGAAAAGGATTACCAGCAGTTGCAGATAATCCGCAAACTGGCGCAAATGCGCCGAATTCCGGTCGAAATTGTACCCTGCCCCATCGTGCGAGAGGCAGACGGTCTGGCCATGAGTTCCCGAAACGCCCTCCTTCCACCGTCCCTCAGGGACAAAGCGCCTTTCATCCACAACTGCCTGCAACTGACACAATCGCTGTTTGGCACGAAAAGTGTTCCAAAGATCGAGCAAACTATTCAGGAAGCGTTCGCAGGTGAGCCCGATTTCGATTTGGAATATTTTCAGATAGCCGAAGCGGCAACCCTCAAACCGGCCCGGCGGAAAGAAGCCGAAAAACAGTACCGCGCTTTTGTGGCAGCCAGGCTGGGCGGAGTGCGGCTTATCGACAATATCGCCCTGAATTAAATACCTTTGCCCCATGTTAATTGAAGTAGTCAAGTCGAAAATACACCGTGTTAAAGTAACCGGCGCAGACCTGAATTACATCGGCTCCATTACCATTGATGAAGACCTCATGGACGCGGCAAATCTCGTCCATGGCGAGAAGGTCCAGATCGTGAACAACAACAACGGGGAACGCCTCGAAACCTATGCCATTCCAGGCCCCAGGGGCAGCGGGGAACTTACGCTGAACGGGGCTGCCGCTCGGAAGGTTGCCGTAGGAGACGTGCTGATCCTGATTGCCTATGCCTGGATGGAGGCAGAAGAAGCCAGGCGGTTCAACCCCGCCCTGGTATTCCCCAACGAAGACACCAACCTGCTAGACTAACCTTGAAGGCTCCCCTGAAAAAAGCGCTTAAGATAGTAGTTCCCATTGCCCTGGGCGTTTTCCTGATCTGGTATTCTTACAACATGACTTCTCCCGACGACCGGAAAGTCATCTTGCGGTACATCAGGGAAGCCGACCTTTTCTGGGTAGGGGTATCTGTTTTCATCGGGATTCTGAGCCACCTCTCACGGGCCGTACGCTGGAATTACCTGCTGGAACCCCTGGGGTACCAGCCCAAGATCCGCAACAACATCCTGATTATTTTAATGGCCTACCTGGCCAACCTGGGGATACCGCGCTCGGGTGAATTCCTCCGGGCCACAGCCCTGGCCACGTACGAAGGGGTTCCCTTCCAGAAAGGCTTCGGCACCATCGTTACCGAGCGGGTGGTAGACCTGCTCATGCTCCTGCTGATTATCCTGGTGGCCCTGTTCTCCCAAACCGATATCATTCTGGGCTTCCTTTCGGAAAAGGGGCTCGGGCTTACGGCCAGCGCCGTGCTCCTTTTCGGAGGAGTAGCCGGCCTGTATGTCTTCCGGGCCTTTCTGCGCAGGTCCGATTCGAAGGTGGCCCATAGGCTGCGCACCTTTGTCCGCGGGCTTTTGGAAGGAGTGCTCAGTATTTTCAAGATCCGCCGGAAATGGGCCTTTCTGGCCCATACTTTCTTTATCTGGGGGGCCTATGTGGCCATGTTCTGGGTAATCAAATTCACGGTGCCCGACACCCTTGGGCTCGATTTCGGCCAATTGCTGGTAGCCTTCGTCGCCGGCGCCTTTGCCATGACCGCCACCCCCGGAGGGCTGGGGCTCTACCCCATCGCCGTGAGCCAGTCGCTCATGTTGTTCGCAGTGCCTGCCACTTCAGGCGATGCCTTCGGATGGATCATGTGGATTGCCCAGACCCTGATGGTCTTCTGTTTCGGGGCAATATCTTTCCTGCTGCTGCCGTTATGGAACAGGAATAAATAGCGATTCCACCCCAAATTCCTGTTTATGAGAAAATTCCTGTTCGGGGCGCTTGCCCTGTTTTGCGCCCTGCCTGCCACAGCCCAGGTAAAACGAGAGATCTTCGAGTCTTTCAAGCTCCAGGAGCGCCGCCAGGTGCAATACTACATTCCGGAAGACTACAGTGAGGAAAAGCTTTACCCTCTGGTAATCGTTTTAGATGGGGAGCGCCTGTTCGACCAGGTGGTGGCCACTTCCAAATACTACAGCAAGTACCAGGGCATGCCCGAGGTACTGGTAGTGGGCATCGATCAGGAAGCCGACGACCTGAGGTGGGCCGACTGTGCCTTTGAGCCAGACTCGGGACTGCCCACCGACAAGGGCAAGCAGTTCTACGAGTTCCTCGGCATGGAAATTATCCCTTACATGGTGAGCGCTTACCGCGTGGCCCCCTTCAAGATGTTCGTGGGCTATGACATTACAGCCAACTTCGGGAATTTTTACCTGTTTAAGGAGCAGTCACTCTTTAATGCCTATGTAAGCATTTCGCCCCTGCTGGCCCCTGAAATGGAGTCGCGGGTGCCCGCCCGCCTTTCCGAACTCGGAGGCCCGCTCTTTTACCACCTGATTACGGAAGGTACCCCCAGCGATGACAATTCGCGCATTGCCGCCATGGATGCCAGCCTTCAGCAGCTCCAGAAAGAGGGCCTTTACTATTTCTACGACAAGTATGAATCGGCCAACGACATTTCGGTGGTCACCTACGGCCTTGGCAAGGCCTGGGACCGCACTTTCGAAATGTTCAAGCCGATAAGCCCGAAGGAATACAGGGAAAAACTGCTGACCGTCGACGGGCCCGTTTTCAGCTACCTGGAAACCAAATACGAGATGATTAACACCCTGTTCGGTTTCCGCAAGCGCGTGGAGCTCAACGACATTATGGCCGTCTATGCGGGCATCCGGAAAAAACAGGACTACGCCTCTTTGAAGCCCCTGTCTGACCTCTGCAAGCAGGAGTATCCTGAAACCATGCTCGGCTTTTATTTCGAAGGGGAATACTACGAGCAGATGGGCGAGCCCAAAAAGGCGCTCCGGACTTTCGAGAAGGCCTTCGGGATGCAGGAGATCGATTTCCTGACCAAGGAAATGGCCCTCGAAAAAATGGATGCCCTCAAGGCCGATTTCGGCTATTGATTCCAGATAACCATTCCGTTTCACTGCTTGGTAATTCCCCTGGGCAGGGCTATCTTTAGCCCTCCGAGCCCAAACCTGTATGGCCAAGACGAAAACTGCCTACTTCTGCCAGAACTGCGGTGCCCAGTACCCGAAATGGGTCGGGCAGTGCCCCTCCTGCAAGGAGTGGAACACCCTGGTGGAAGAACTGCTTGAAAAACCTTCCAAAACCGACTGGAAGAGCGAGTCTGCCCCCCAGCGGGCATCCCGTCCCTTGCGGGTAAGTGAAATCAGCCCTGATCAGCAAAAAAGGTTTTCGAGCGGCGACCCCGAATTCGACCGGGTATTGGGCGGCGGCATTGTCCCCGGTTCGCTGATCCTGATTGGGGGAGAGCCCGGCATTGGGAAAAGCACGCTGCTTTTGCAAATCGCCCTGAACCTGCCCCTGAAGACCCTTTATGTGTCGGGAGAGGAAAGCCAGGAACAGATCGCCATGCGCGCCCAGCGGGTCAGGCCCGAGGCAGACGCCTGCTACCTGCTCACCGAGACCAACACCAGCCGTATTTTCAAACAGGTGGAGGCCCTGCAGCCCGACCTGCTGATCGTGGATTCCATCCAAACCCTGCACTCCGATTACCTGGAAGCCGGGGCCGGAAGCGTCTCCCAGATTCGCGAATGCACGGCAGAGCTCATCAAATTCGCCAAGGAAACCCACACCCCCGTGCTGCTTATCGGGCACATCACCAAAGACGGCACTATCGCCGGACCGAAAATTCTGGAGCACATGGTAGACACCGTGCTGCAGTTTGAGGGCGACCGCAACCACCTGTTCCGGATCATCAGGGCGCTCAAAAACCGCTTCGGCTCTACTTCCGAGCTCGGCATTTACGAGATGAAGGGCGATGGCCTGCACACCGTGGCCAACCCGTCCCAGATGCTGATCTCCCAGCACCCGGAGTCGCTGAGCGGCACAGCCGTGGCGGCCACCCTGGAAGGCATGCGCCCCCTGCTGATCGAGATCCAGGCGCTGGTAAGCACGGCCGTATACGGCACCCCCCAGCGCTCCGCCACGGGCTTTCCGGCCAAAAGGCTTAACATGTTGTTGGCTGTACTGGAGAAAAGGGCCGGGTTCCGGCTGGCCGCCAAGGATGTCTTTTTGAATATAACCGGGGGCATACAGGTAGACGACCCCGCCATTGACCTGGCGGTACTGGCTGCCATCCTCTCGAGCAATGCCGACCTGCCGATTCCCAAAGATGTGTGTTTTGCGGCAGAGGTGGGCCTGGCAGGCGAGATCAGGCCGGTACCCCGCATCGAACAGCGCATAGGTGAAGCCGAAAAACTGGGCTTTTCAACTATATATATCGCCGCCACCTCATCCCTGTCGGTCCGGAAAACCGCCATCGAAGTCATCAAGGTGGGCAAGGTGGAAGACCTGGCGCGGTCTCTGTTCGGATAGCTGAAGACCCCGCTTCAAATCCCCAAATTTTCTACTGTGCACCTCAGTGCATTCCCTCATGGAGCCGGATTGGGATACAGCTCATGTACGGCCTCGATGGCCTGCAGCACTTCGGGGCCCAATTCCAGGTC
>JAHECA010000055.1 GCA_024642005.1 Robiginitalea sp.
TCCAATTGGTCCCCTTCGTCTTTTAAATTTCAGGACGAACGCCTTAGGAGTATTTTTCGAAGCAAGAGGGCCCAAAAGTGGGTAATGCCGAAAAGCAACGTCAGCTCATGTTCATTTTGATGCCAAAAGCAGAAAGGGCTCATTGCTAAAAAGTTAAAACGCATTGCCCTTTACCCCTCTCTATTACAGTCCTTTAATGTTATATTACATAACCATGCATCCAAATTTTGTCTATATTTCAGTGTACATTCAGAATAGGCTCCGGGGCATGCTCAAATGGAGCCTCAGTACCATGAAGGATGTTCCTTTCTGAAAAAACAGCGCTCGGCTATGCAGTCAGCACCACGCAATTGGGTCAGCATCACAAAAATTATCCTCCTGCACCTGTTATTCTGGGGATTCATCACCACCTATTTTGCCTGGGGATTTGGCCTTGATGTAGACCCAAAAAGGTCGTTTCGGGGTGCTGCATTTTACCTTCCGGGGCATATTATGATGGTTTACACCCTTTTGTATTTTCTGGTACCGAGGTATTTGCTACATAGAAAATTTACCCATTTCACCATCGGCTTTTTAGTACTGCTGCTTATCTGTGCGCTATATACAGTTCTGGCCCAGCTTTCGGTGCAATACGACGAAAATTTGCAGGGATTTACCCCTACCGTGGGAAGAAATATTTTGCCATTTATCCATGTGGGGGCCATTACGGCCTCCATCAAATTGCTGAAGTACTGGTATTTCCAGCGCCGGCAAACCCTCGAAGCCGAGCAGCAACGGATGGTTGCAGAACTGCAATTGCTCAAGGCCCAGTTGCATCCGCATTTCCTCTTCAACACCCTGAACAATCTGTATTCCCATACCCTGGAGTTTTCACCTAAATCACCGGAGATCGTCATGAAGCTTTCGGGCCTGCTCCGCTTCATGATCTATGAGAGCAATGTGGCCCGGATTCCATTGCGCAAAGAACTGGAACTGGTGCAGAACTACATTGCACTCGAACAGATGCGATACGGGGACGGCTCGATATTTCCGTCAGTGTATCAGGCCACGTAGCACAGTATCAGGTCGCTCCCCTGCTGCTCCTGCCATTCCTGGAAAATGCCTTCAAACATGGCACCAGCCGGCAGATTGACCAGTGCTGGATCAATTTCAGCCTGGTGATGGAAGGCCATACCATGCGCCTGAACCTGGTCAACAGTATTGAGGCCGAGCCGGAGGATGCTGCCTCGCGACGGGGAGGGATTGGCCTGGGCAATGTCAGGAAAAGGCTGCAATTGCTTTACAAAGACCGCCATCACCTCGAGGCTTTGAAAATGGAGGAGGTATTTGTGGTCAATCTCGATGTTGAACTCGAGGAGCTTGAGGCACAATATGAAGACCCGCTCCAGGTACCTCAAAAAGGAAAGGACTAGGCAATGTAATTGTATTATCGTCGATGATGAACCGCCGGCCATCAAGATACTGGCCAGCTATGTGGAATGGGTGCCCCAGTTGACTCTGGTCGGCACCTGCAAGAACGCCTTTGAGGCCCTCGCCACTTTACGCGAACACCAGGTCGACCTTATATTCCTTGACATCCATATGCCCAAGCTGATAGGCACCGAAATGCTGAAAACGCTGCCCCACCCCCCCAGGGTCATTTTTACCACGGCCCATAAGGATTTTGCCATAGAGGCCTTTGAGCTTGACGCGTTAGACTATTTGCTGAAACCCATTTCCTTTGAGCGCTTCGTGAAAGCCGTCAACAAATTCTGTCGGATTGAGGAAATGAAGGCCCCTGCACCTGCCCAGGCCCAGGGTTTCGTTTATTTCAGGGCCGACCGGAAAATGATAAAGGTATTCCTGGATGACATCCTCTATATCGAGAGCTTCAAAGACTACATCGTTATCCGCCTTAAAACAGACGAGCCCATCCGGATCAAACAAGCCCTGAACAGCGTTGAAAATATGCTGCCCAGGGCTTCCTTTATGCGCATTCACCGGTCGTATCTGGTGTCTGTTGATAAGATTACCGCCTTTACCAAGACCGACATTGAGATCGGACGCACCGAACTGCCCATCGGCCGGAGCTATGCCAAGGCTTTCAGGCAGTGGACCTCAGATCGGTTCGACCTCCCCGAAGGGGTGGAAGAACGGGACTAAGCCGTTAGCACGCTGCCAGGCCTGAAGACCCGACCCTGACCGCGGTAATGGGCCGCCAGTAGTTGTAATGGTATTTGCCTTCGATCGAACTGATATTCGCATCGATCCGGGAAATATGCAGCAGGGCAAACAAACGGGCACCTTCCCAAAGGATAATATTCCTACATTTAATTCAAGACAAACCTCCCCGGTATAACCCGCCACTGCTCCTCTTTTGCCACGAGCCGTTTTCCGGCAAAATAGGCGCCAGGCGCCACGTTGCATAGCCGGGCTATTGAACTTCACTATCAGAAACCGCTAACCAATGATAAACTTCTTTCGTAAAATCAGACAAAACCTGCTTACAGAAAGGAATACCGGAAAGTACCTGACATATGCTTTTGGCGAAATTATACTTGTTGTTATAGGCATCCTGATCGCCTTGCAGATCAACAACTGGAATGAAGATAAAAAGTTGGGAAACGACAAAATGGAATTCTTAAATGGGATTCAAAATGAATTGCAATTGGATGCGAACAGGGCAGATACGTTAATCAATGTATATAAAAAACACCTGTCCTATTTTAATATGGTAGATCCTACCTACCACCTGCACAACTTAGATATCGTGCCTTTGCCCGATTCCAGTAACGTATTGGATTATAATAAATTAATGCATTCACCATTTCCTTTTAAACCCAATAACGGCACATACCTGTCCTTTATGTCGTATGGATCTGTGAAAATCGTAAAAAATAAAGAGCTCATAGTCGATCTACAAAAATACTATTCAATTATAGAGGGTTTTAATTCAGGTAGTTACGACAAAATTCAAGGCATTGAGTCCCAATTGAATTGGAACAGGGCTTACGAAAAAAAATACAAACCCTATAAAACTATAGAAGACTTAAAAGACAAGCAGTTTATTGCTGAGCTCAACTATTTTTTTGACTCGATACACGACTATTTGGCATTGCTGTTCTATGTAAAAGACACGGCAAATGAATTAATTGTCGAGATAGATTCTGAATTGAAAAACAACTAAGGAAAGTTTCTCCCAATCTGCCACAGCGCATACAATTTGCTGGCTGCAACCGGAAGGAGCTTTTTCGGAAATAGTGTCGGCCCTGAACTGATGTTACCTATGGAGTTTTGCGCCCTCCAAAAAAATACCATCGCCTATACGTGTCCTTTGGGCCTGGCAAACGAACCCCGTGCACGGTAGGCATTTGACCCGGATTAAAACAACTTTGAATTGATCAAACGCTTTCACCCTCAATGATCCTTCCTATGAAAAAATTTTTCTTGCTGCTCCTGTTACTGGTATGCTCAACGGCCATTTCTCAGGCCCAAAACATGGTTTTTCCTGCCATTGAAGGATTTGGGGGCGTAATACCGGTGCCTTTCGAGGCAGAAAAACCTGATCCTTCCAGGCGCTATACATTTGTGATCGAATTGGGGAACAGGCTGGCCGACAAGACGCAGGTGGCCGAAATGCTGGATTACGCTGCACGCATGTACAACCTCCATCGCTACGCAGGAGTCCCAAAAGAAAATATTGAACTGGCCATCGTGGTTTATTCCGGTTCTACTCCCATGGTGATGGCCGACCCGACCTATAGCCAACGGTTTAACCAGGCGAATCCAAATGGAGCCCTGCTTGAGGAGCTTCTGAGAAACGGCATTCAGGTAATCGTATGCGGTCAATCCATGATGAAGCAAGACCTGCTTCCCGAAGATATTTATCCGGGAGTTAGAATGGCCGTGTCGAGGTTTACCGCAACTACCGATTTAATCGGAAAAGGTTACCAGGTAATCTTCTTATGAAATCGGGAGCATCGAAAACGAAGTATTCCAGATGATAACAATCCACTGTGATTGAGCATCAGTAAGGTTTACACTGAATAAAGCAGATAATCTGAACCCCTCCAGTCTGCACCTGTAACAGGCCATCTGTCTGCGGAAATTTTAACAGCATAAAAGCACAGGGGCGAACAACGGGCATACCCCTTTCCGGCCTATTCCCCAGCCCGAAGAAATTACCTAAATTGAACCTATAATCTTCCCGGCGATACTTCCCCGGCTTGTTTTACTGCCCGCCCATCGTGGGCGCCGACTTACTCAAACGGTGTCTGTTCACAGCCGTTTGCCTTCATTGTAGACTATGAAAAGTATAATTCAGACGATCCTAAATAAACCTCGCTCCACGGCATTATGCATGAGTCATATGTTCTCTGCATCTCTTAAAAAGAATAGGCCTTGTCGCTGTTTTTGTGTTTTTCAGGGCAGCATGTTTCACAATCACTTGCCAGGGGTTCATTCCGCTGGCCTCGAGGCACTAGCCAGCAATATATCGCCTTGTTATTTTCCCATTCTTCATCGATCCGTATAAAAAGGCTGAACAGATTAGCGTTAAAAGAATAATGGAAATTATCGAGTCTTCAATTCCGTAATTTGTACCAATAAGTAATTTTGGCCCCTCAAATTTTGCCTTAATTACGAACCCCAGATCTTCAAGACCTGACAGGTTTGATCCATAAAAGGGTTGGGCAAAATTCCACCCTAAGTGAAAAGCAAAAGGCAACCAGATTCTTTTCGTATAGGTGAACATTAATCCATGAGTCAATCCAAAAATTACGCCCAATAAAAAAGATAAGAATGTTGCATTGTCATTAAATGTATGAGGCAGTTCGAATAAAAATGCCATAATAAATAAAGCGATAAAAGTACCCAGCCAATTTTCCAAAATGCGGTACAATATTCCTCGAAAAAGAATTTCTTCTATTAATGCAGCGGCGACTAAAATTGAAAGAGGTTGAAGTAGGTAACCGTAGTCTGTAATAGCGATTATTGAATAATATCCCAGTGCATACAATAGCAGTATGACCAACGATATTGTTGAGAAGCCAAGAAAAATGCCGCCCATTGTTTCCTTGGGCAAATGTCGCAGTGAGAGTTCCGTTATTTTTCTCTTTTCATAGTATCGAAACAGGAAATTATAAATTAACAAGAGTGTAATCGCGGAAATATAGTTGGCCAGGGTCTTTGCCAGATTCTCAGCGGGTATGACCGATAAGAGAAAGGGCTTGATGATCAAATTTTGAAAACCAATAAATAAAGTTAAGCACAATGCTGAACCGAGGATTATGCGGGTAACTGGATAAAATAGCATGGCATGCCATTTATTACTCCTGAGTTTGTCCATGCAACTATTGCTAAGAAAGATTAACCAATTCTTGACGAGTAAGCTTATCTATTGTTACAGGGTTGAAAGGAAACACAAAAAGCGCTAGCTTGGTGGTATCCTATTTACGGCGCGGTACCGGAGTTCATACTCGGGTGTTGGGTGCAACCATTTAAAGCAGATCTAACATGCAGAGACTTTCTAAAATTGGAAATCTGTTTCTTCTGTGCACCTTGCTGACAAGTTGTAACGGGCAGACAAAACAGACCGGCACAAATCGGCAACCAGCGCATAATGACAGCTTGGTCGTAGGAGGCCCATTCGAGAATGGCGATTTCATGTATATAGGGATGCCTGAAAATATAACATCGGTTGACACCAGTGCAGGCTGGACACAGCATGGTCAAAAACTTTTGATTACAGGAACTATTTACAATCGCGATGGTAAAACCCCAGCTCCTGGTGTAATTCTCTACTATTACCACACCGACATACATGGATACTACGCGAACAATTCCAACTTAGACCAGCGAGTTAAAAGGCACGGCTATATTCGGGGTTGGGTAAAATCTGATGAAAAGGGCAGCTATTCAATTTATACCATAAGACCTGCTCC
>JAHECA010000037.1:0-4065 GCA_024642005.1 Robiginitalea sp.
GACAGGCCCACGCCCCCGCACCCGTGCACGGCCACGAATTGCCCGCCCCGGGTCTGGCCCTGCTCCACCACGGCCCTAAAGGCGGTAATAAAACGGCACCCCAGAATACTGGCCGTTTCGTCTGAGATTTCCTCGGGCAACTTCACCAGGTTCACGTCGGCGTAATCCAGGCGGGTGTATTCGGCAAAGGAGCCCCAATGGGTAAACCCGGGCTGCGACTGGTGGTCGCATACCTGCTGGTTGCCCGATTGGCACTCAGGGCAACTTCCGCACCCGCCCACAAAGGGCACGGTTACCCGGTCGCCTATTTTGAAATTCCGGACATCCTTGCCCACCTCCACGATTTCACCCGCCAGTTCGTGGCCCGGAACATGGGGCAGTACTATGTCTTTGTCGTGCCCCTGCCACCCGTGCCAGTCGCTCAGGCAGAGGCCGGTGGCCCGTATTTTAACCACCACCCCGTGGGGCTCGGGAATGGGGATGGGCACCTCGCGAAGCTGCAGGCTGCCTTTAAAGGCCTCATAGAGTACTGCTTTCATATCTGTTTAAAATTGAAAACCGATCCCGGCGGTAGGGCCAAACAAACGGATGCGCATATTCAGCGTTTCGCCCCTTGCCCGGGTTTATGCCTTCCCTGACCCAGATTCAATGCCTGGAATTCAACGCTTTCGAATTCCAGATCCTCCGCCGAATAAACACCCCCGGTCCAGGGAAAAATAAAAAAGTTTCCCAGGGCCTGGGTATAGGTATCAAGGCATAAATTCCCATTTTGAAGAATGGCAATCCGCGTTTTGCGGTCTTCGTAGTAGTTCATTAACACCAGGGGCACCAGAAAACTGCGCCGATTGAATTCAAAGGTGTTTTGGGATAGCTTGCCTTTCAGGATTTTTTCTTTCTCGATTTGGCCATTGCTCAATAGGGTCACTTTGATGCGTCTCGCATCCAACACCTCCATTTTGACAAAATCCTCCGAAATGGAGTCATGCCAAAGATACCTCCCCGGCATCAGAAAGAGGCTGTGGAAGAGGTTATTGGGGCAATGGTGGGTTGTTTTCAGAGTGTCCGGGAGGGATGCCCGCCGATAGAAACCGTTTAGGGCAGAACTGTTTTCAGCATGCAGCGCGATCCGGCCGTTATCGCGGGATGGTTCTTCCAAGGTCGCACAGGAGGCCAACAGGCCGGCCAGGAGTGCGATTGAAATGCTGCAGGTGCGGTTCATTTCCAAATATAGCCATTTGGATATGTCCGTGAACAGGCCGGGACCATTTTTGCCTGATCTTCGGGCTCCAAAAGCCTTTACGAAGCTATTTTTATAGGGCCGGGTATAAGTTCGTTGCCCTTATCTTTTTACATTTAAAGGTCATGAACGTCAATCTTGGGGCAATACTTTCCGTTTTAGTGGCCTCCCAGTTGTTATTCCTGTCCCTGTATTTGTTCACCAATAAAAAGGGCAACCGAAGAAACAACAGGATCCTGGCACTGGTCTTTCTGATGGTCGCCTGCAACATGGTCGATTTTGCCCTGCGAATCAGCGGACTTTTGTTTCCGGTGTCATCGCTGCATCTTCTGGACGACTGCTTTTTTTTATTGTACGGCCCGGCTATCTATTTCTATACCCAGGGGGTGGTTTATGCCGACTTTACGTTCAAACCAGGGGATGCCCTGCATGCCATCCCCTTTATCGGTATGGTTTCCCTGTTGATCTATCTTATCTTCACTGTCGAACCGGGGGTTCAGCACGATTTTGCCGACAATATGGGGCGTGGCGAATTGCCGGCCTGGGTTTCGCTTTCGAGCCTGCCGATTTACGGGCACATCCTCATTTACCTTCACCTTTCCTGGCGTACCCTGAAAAGCTACCGGGCGGTGCTTAAGGATAATTACTCCAGCATCGACGCGATAAACCTGGACTGGCTCAGTTTTATGATCCGCACGTTTCTGGGCATTACCCTGCTCGGCATGATCAATGGATTCGTGCCGGTCTTCAACAATTTGATGTTCGTATATGCCTCGGTTGCCGCCCTGCTGCTGATTTCGTTGTACTTCACGAACCTCGTTCTGGTAAAGGCCCTGAATCAACCCGCTATTTTTTCAGGTATCCGTTTGGCGGAAACGGCCAAGTATGCCCAGTCCAGCCTCAATGCGGACGAAGTTGAGCACTACAAAGGCCTGTTGGCCGAACTGATGCAGGCCGAACGGCTCTATGAGGAGGCTGACTTAAAAAGCACCGATCTCGCACAACGCCTGGGCATCTCCACCAAAACACTTTCCCAAATAATCAACCAGGGGTTCAATCGGAATTTCTTCGATTTCGTAAACACGTATCGCTGTGAGGAGGTGAAGCGGATTCTCCAGGGCCCGGACCATAAGGTTACGATTCTGGAAGCCATGTACGCGTCAGGGTTTAATTCCAAGTCGTCCTTCAACAAGGAATTCAAGAAATTAACCGGACAAACACCGAGCGAATTCAAAAAAAGCCTCCGCCGTCCCTAGCCTTTTCGGGTCTGTGGCCAGTGAGGTGCACTCGGGCAGATCCAAAACCGGCGCCTAATTGGTCCGCCTTCCTGAAAACGGTCGACATCCCTTTTTACATTCCGGATATTTGGGTGAACCTTAAATTTCAGATCATGGCAAATCACAGTGAAGGACCCAGCTCCTCAATCCGGAACCGAATAGAAACCCTTGTTGAATTGCTCCTGGTATTTCTGCCGGTTATCGCTCTGGTTAGGGCTGCCGGCCCCTGGGTGGGCGACGATCCGATGCGCGGCTTCGGTATAGCCTGGATGGCCAATGGCTATATGCTTGCGGCGATTTGGACAGGGATTAAACTGAGAAAAAGAACCTGGGCAGAAATGGGCCTGACTTTTTCGGTGGGCAGCGGCAAGGACGCCCTGAGAAGTATCGGCCAGTCCCTGATGGTTTTGGTTATCGGCATCATGGCCTGGTTGGCCGGCCCCATGCTGCTGCCCCATTTGGTGGAGATCCAGGAAGGTGCAGATTTCAGCAAATACGACTACCTCAGGGACAATCTGGGCGCCCTGGTTCTAACCCTCGCGGGGGTTTACTTCATCTCTTCCTTTGCTGAAGAAGTAATCTACCGCGGTTTCCTGATCACACGCCTGGCTGAATTGACAGGCCCGTCAAAGTACAACCGCATTATAGCCGTGCTGCTCAGTTCGGCAGGCTTCGGACTGATCCACTATACGTGGGGCACCATGGGGATGATTCAAACCGGGATATTTGGCCTGGCCATGGGGATATGCTATTTCCTGCTCAAAAAACGGCTGTGGGCCCTGATTCTGGCCCATGCCTATATGGATACCCTTTTGCTGGTGAATTTGTATCTGGCCGGTTCGTGAGTGCATCGGGCCCCATACCTGCTACTTTCTTTTATGCAGGGTCAGGCGGTATTCCACAAGAATATTATACTCAACGGTAAGGTCAGTGGAGGTCAGTTTCCTGACAAAAACAGAACCAATGTCTTCTATCCGTATGGAATCCCCATCCAGTTCCCAGGCATACCCCAATCCATCGCTCGTGTAAATGGAATCTGTCCTGATTTCCACGAACGCCTCTTCATCGGCAGGTGGCCATTCTTCCTCCCCGGTTTCCAGATCGATTGCTGCAATAATGTCCCAGGTGCCCAGCAGATCATCTTTCTCTAGGGGTTGCTGGCAGCTAAAGAGTAAAAAAGGTAGCAGAAAATAATAACAAGGCTTCATTTCTTGGTGGGTTACGAAGATTCTTTCCAAAACGTCAGGCCGGAATGCGTATGCGCCCCGGTTCCCTCGGGCCCTGCTGGAACCGGTACCACAGAGCCAATTTTACCACCGCATTCAGAACGGGGACATTCTGAGTATGGTTGGGTTCAACTGCTTATTTCCCCCGGAACCCCTCGTGCCCGTTGCAGATCTTCATGGCGGGGTGCAGGGCCACCCGGCCCGTTTCGGAGACCACTGCCTTCTGCCGGTTGAGCAAAAAGTCGAGGGCGAATTCCTTCGGGAAGGCATTGCCCGAGCAGGAACCGAAGTGCACATCGGCCCCCCAGGTGTCGGCAATGGCCTC
>JAHECA010000037.1:4165-22739 GCA_024642005.1 Robiginitalea sp.
GCAGGCACCATCCAACACACAAACTATGGCATCAAAGGGTGCCGTATGCTCACTCAGGTTCTGTCCCTTGTCGAAAGAAAACAACGTGGTGGAGCCGTTCTTGTTTTTGGCCACAATCTTGCTGACCGTGGCCCCCTGAGAGTAGTCAATGCTGTCTTTTAGCGTGTAAACGGTTGCGGGATCCATATTTGATATATGTATGTCGTTTTCACTTTAGCCAGAACCACCCATGGCTGCCGGCAACGGCTCCTGCGGTGGTAATCAGGCTTAAAAGTAGCAATACCCAATGCAGCCTGTGCATGATGGCAAAGGTTTTTTCGGGGTTCTTTTCGGCGTATTTTCGGAATACCCTGTGCAATAGCAAGGGTTCGAGCACGTAAAGGATCAGCGTAAACAGGACCCATACCCCGGTCATGGCGTGTATCCACCAGTACCGGTAGTCGAGGTACCGGGCCCACCCGTCGAGTTCGTAGAGCATATAGAACCCGGAAAGGCCGGCAAGCAGCGTGGTGACCTTGGCCTGAGCCGCAAATTTGCCTTCAATTTTCTCGAAGGTTTTAATTTGTTCTTCCTTCGATTTCATCCTCCGGATGGCCGGGATGAGCACGGTTGTGACCATGGAAACGCCTCCGATCCAGAGGATTACGGCCAGAATGTGGATGACGCGTGCCAGGGTGAAGTATTCCAGGGGTATGTTCATTTAAAAATTGTTGCATCGACCGCACGCGCTTGCGGTTATTGCCCTTGGGTTGCAGTATTTAAGCAACCATAAATCCTTTCCAGCACAGCACTGGCATTATTCGCAATGTCCCATTTGTTGTAATTGCCCGCTGTGGTTACCACGACCATGTTATTGGGTTTGTCAAAGAAGATGCGCTGGTCCCCATTGCCGACGGCTGCCGGAATGGCCCGGGATTCGCCCTGTACGGAAATGTTGAATATCCAGAACTGGTACCCGTAACCGCCCCCGTCGGGCCGGGCAATATGAGCGGTCAACGATTCGCGGACCCATTCCTTCGGCACGATTTGCCGCATGCCCCAAAGGCCGTTGCGGTGGTACAAAAGCCCGAATTTAAGCAGGTCGCGGGCCGATAACCGCAAGCCGGAAGCGGCCGCCGGGGTATGCGTTGCAGGGGAGACCGTCCATTCCGAACGTGTAATACCCAGGGGCGCAAACAGGAATTCTTTGGCAAATTCGTGGATGTCTTTGCCAGAGACCCTCCGGATTATTTCTGCCAGCAATTCGGTGGTCCCCCCGTTGTATTGCCACTTGGCGCCCGGTTGAGCTACCAGGGGCCGGCTCAGGACAAAACCAATGGCGTCGCCGCTGTTAATCATTTGTATTTCGCTGTTTTCCGGATTGTCATAGGGCACCTCTTCGTTCCATTGCAGGCCCGAAGTCATGGTCAGCAAATGTTCAAGTGTCAGGGCTTCGCGCCCCTGGTTCCGGTATTGTTGGTAGTCGTCAAAAAAATCGAAGACGGGCTGGTCCACGCTTTTGATCAACCCTTGCGAAAGGGCCAGGCCCATGCAGGCCGAAACCACGCTTTTCGAAACGCTCCGCATATCGTGGAGCAGGGTGTCGTTGTAGGTTACGATGCCGAGGTCAGTCCCCCAATTTTCGTCCCGGCCCGAAAAATACTCCTCAACCAGCAACTTGCCGTCTTTAAAAATCAAAAGGGAGTGCCGGTTTGGGTAATACCCGGTTTTCAGGCTATCGATCAAGCCGGCCATGCACGAATCCCGAAACCTCAACGCTTCCGGATTTGATTGGGAGATCTCGCCTTTTTGGGGTGTGGCTTCGGTCGCAGGGTTCTGGTTGGGCACTTCGCGGCATCCGAGAGCCAGAACCCCAATAAATGCCATTATCGTGAATATTCTCATTAACTTCAATTGTGGATTAAAAGGATTACCAACGGTTCCGGCTACGACATACTTCTTTGCGTTTTAAATTCCATCCCGGCAGCGATCGGCACCAAATCCCGGGCTGGTATCCGGAATGTACCCACAAGACAGGGGGAGGGGTACAAGCCATAGACCTTCGGGTTGCCGGGGGTTTATCCCAGAACAATTTAAAAAAATTCTGCGTTTGTGGGTCAGGGGCCGAAAAGGGATGCGCGGTTTTGGGCAATGGCATGACCTTAACGGGTACTCCTGAGCCCTTCGTCGCCCGGCATTCGAAACGAAGGCGTGTGGGCTCAGTACCGCTTATTCTTCCCCGAAACCCTCATGCCCGCTACAGATCTTCATGGCCGGGTGCAGGGCCACCAGGCCTGTTTCAGACAGCACGGCCTTTTGCCGGCTTAGCAGAAAGTCGAGCGCATTTTCCTTGGGGAAGGCATTGCCCGAGCAGGAACCAAAGCGCACATCGTCCCCCCAGGTTTCGGCGATGGCTGCTGTGAGCTCTTCAGGGGTCCACTGCCCGTTGTTTTGCTCGATCAGGAAAATGACTTCGTGTATGTGTTTGACAGGATGCATGATGGTTTGTTTTTAATCGAATTCGGCATAACGGCTAAAAGGTATGGTCCGAAGGCATGCCACCCGTTAAAATCATTCGCATCAGGGTAGCCTGGTATGCAGCCGAAGGGCCGTATCAATACTGCGTAATACGCGTTAGTTCCAATTTTCGGCCGGCCTCCCCATCTTTTAACTGGTATTGGACCTGCCGCGTTCCCCCGGTAGGGTTGCTGTTTGGGTCACCGGCCTTGTATACCGGGAACCTTCTGACCAAACTGGTCTCCACTATCGCGAATTCATCGTGGCCCATATAGCCCAGGCTGGCTTCCTTGTTTTCAGATATGTCCGGAAAGTATATCTGGCTCAGCGATTTGCCGCCATTTACGGAATAGCCGATAACATTCCCATAGCTGCCGCTTCCGGCAGAGGCAGTGTAAACCAGGATTTCCGGATATCCGTCAGCATTCAAATCTTCGATTTCGGCTCCGACAACCTGCCCGTCTACTTCCTGCACGATTTTTTCATTGTCGCCTTCCAGGCCACTGGGCTGTATGGTCAGCTCACTTATAGATCCCTCTCCTGTGGTCTGCACCTCGAATGAAATGTTCTGCAGGCTCAGCGTTTTTTGGAAGACCACTTTTGCGGGCTCCTGCAGGGCGTTTCCTGCCCTTTCGGCCTGTTCCGGTGCCGATTTTTCAGGTTCAGATTTTTGGGGATTCTCCTTGCACCCAAAAAGCAGGGATACACCCAGTACGATCAAAAAGCGGGTTTGAACGTTTTTCATTTTGCTTGACATTTAATGGGTGCCAACGCTCGGCGTTCGGCACTGTTGCCGGTTTCCCGGAAGTTAAGGAACCGGCTCAAATGCAGCTGGTTCCACAGGCAAGATAGTGCAAAAACAGGTTTCTGCCAGCCGCCCTGCCTGGGTTATTTTTGGATCGTTGCTGTACGGTTAAATTTTCGAGTTAAAGTATTTTACTTTGAGTAATAGCCCAATTGGCCGGGGCGTATATGCCACTCCAATTTTAAAAATTATTTGCCTCTTTAGCCCCTGAGGGGGCATGAACGGGATTATGGCATGGAATCCGGCTTGCCCGCCATTCCTTTTCGGGTTATTCCGCCTTTACCATTTCCATGGTTTCCCAGATTAATTCGTCCCTGATTATGATGGGGAAGTTGCGATTTACACCAATTACCTGGTCGGAGGAGTCCCTGAGGAAACGGAACCGGTGATTGATGGTGTAGAAAAAAGTGTCTTTTGCCTGCAGGTACATGGGCAGGGTGCTCGAACCCGTATTAAAATAGAGCATCCCGTCCTCCGCGTTTATCGTCTTTTCTCCATACAGGGCATTGGCCAGGGAATCCTGGTACCGGTATACTCCTGCATAGGATTCCAGGTTTGGTTCCTGGAAAACCTGGTATTGCTCAGGCAACTCGTTCACGCTGGTAAGCCTGGAAAGGGATATGTAGCCGGCTATGATAAGGTTTCGGCACTGGAGCCAGTTGTTGTCATCCAGGTGAGACAAAATATAGGTTGCGATGTTTTTGTAGAGCGGGTCATGCAGAAAAAATTCAATCCCTTTCTTTCTCGCCTCCCTGTCTCTGGAGTTGTACCAGTCCGAATTAAAGGCAAGGTATTTATGGGTTTCTTCCACTTTTATAATAATCTGTTCATGCAGTTCGATCTCGTAGGCTATTTTTTCAAAAATGAGTTTCAATTGGTCAACTGCCTCCTGATACACGGGGGGTATATCATCGATATTTCCCATAAGCTTCGAGAAGCCATTGTCATAATTGACAATTTTGGTAAATACCAATGCAGCATAGTACAAATCATAACTGTTCTCGTAATCTTCGGCAGTCAGATGGCCATTTCTGACTTTTTTGAGTAAGGAGTCCATTTTGCGGTCGCCCGCAATTACATCTTCCACTTCGGAGAGATTCAGCAATAAGTCTTTCTGAACCTCTTTGAGTACCGACAGCGTCGTTTTTTCGCTTTTCTGTTCATCGTTCCAGGTGTCAATCGAGACCGCTATCAAGATGCCGATGACCACAAGTACAATTTCTCCCAGGGCATAGGCCAGATAACTAAAAGTCTGGTTACCACCAGCCAGTTCTTTTCGGTTCATTCTAAAGAATTTCATCCCTTGTTAATTTTTCTCCCATTATAGGCAATGTCTTGGCTTCACCACTGCTTTTCAGCATATAGCGGCACGGCATGTGCCTTGGGAAGTGGCGTGGCGAATCGACAGGGCCAGGCCAGCATGACGTCGGGTCAATTTAGGAAATTTTATCTTGTGCTGTCGGCCCGCCGAAATACAGGCGGGTTTTGGAGATTTTAGTACCTTGGGAAGAAGTGGCAGCACATCGCACCCAACCAAACCAAGCACCTATGTCTTTCAATTCCTTCTCCCGCAGAAACGCCCTGAAAACCGGCCTGGCCGCTTCCCTGGGGCTGGCCTCCGGCCTTGCATTTTCCAGCGAAAACCGTTCACAACGCAGGCAAGCAGGGGCACCTCACAGCCTGCCCTTCCGGGTAAGCCTGAACACCTCCACCCTTATGGCCTACCAGTTACCGGTAGACCGGCAGATCGAGCTGATTGCCGGGGCTGGCTTCGACGGCACCGAGCTCTGGATGCGCGACATCCAAGCCTACCTGGAAAAGGGCGGCACACGGGCCGCCCTGAAGGAAAAACTGGCGGCAGGCAACCTGGTGCTGGAGAACATCATCGGCTTCTCGCAGTGGTGCAACGACGAGGCGGAGGAACGCAACAAAGCTTTGGAACAGTTACGACAGGAGATGGAAATTATCGCCGACCTGGGCGGGGGCTATATTGCCACCCCGGTGATGGGGCTATCGGCCCTCGACCCGGCCAAATTTGACGAATACGCCGCCCGCTACCGGGCCATTCTGGAACTCGGGGACGAAACCGGGGTAACCCCCTTGCTGGAGCTCTGGGGCATGGGCGCACTGCACCGGGTTTCGGATTGCGCCCAGATCACCATCGCCACCGGCCACCCGAAGGCCGCCATGCTGCTCGACATCTACCACGTGCACCGGGGCGGCAACACCTGGGATACGGTGGACGTGCTGAACGGTCACCGCCTGCCCGTGATCCATATGAACGACTACCCGGAAACGCCTCCCTTCAATGAGCTCACCGATGCCGACCGGGTGCTGCCCGGGGAGGGCTCGTGCCCATTCAACACCGTAATACCCAAATTATACAAGGCCGGCTTCCGGGGCGGATTTTCTGTGGAATTGTTCAACCAGGGCTATTGGGCCCGGTGGAGTGCGCAGGAAATGCTGGAGCAGAGTTATGCGGCCACGGTTGCGGTGCTTTCCAAAGCCATGGCAGGGGTGGATTAAAATGCAATATCCCTAAGAAAAATGATGTTCTGACATTGTCGGAAGGTAGGCTCGTCAGGCCGGCTGGCCTGACTCGCTTTTTATGTTCATTTTCTTTGCTCGCCCAAAGAAAACGAACCAAATGAAACGGCGCCCTCGCTTAGGCGTTTTTGCAGTTTTCACTGCAAAACCAGGCAGCAGAAGCTAAAGGCGGTCCAAGGCTTCCCGCCTTCTTAACGCTTCCGCTACCCTACGCTGAACCTCGGGGGTATCCGCCCTTGGCGGATTTGGGTAAATCTTGTTTGGAAAAATTGCCAGCGATAATCGGTGGCGCAAGCGGAAGTGCGATTCGCAAGGCGAATGGAAAGCATGGAGCGACCAGCGCCAGCCGCGGTTTTGCGACAGCAAAAATCGCCTCAATTCTTCACCTAAGGTCCTTTTCTTTCCCCCTTTACTCATTGCTGGCCTATTTTCTTTTAAGGTCTTCGTGAACCTCCTTTGTCGGTTTCTTTTGGACCAGCAAAAGAAAGGGGCATTAGTGCTCGTCACGCCACAGGCGTGACGAGCTAATTCATCTTAAGATTGTCTATGCAAACGGTTCCGCCAGTGACTTGCTCGGCTGGGTAAACCACCTCGGCCCGTCTTCGGTCATATAGACGCAGTCTTCAAAGCATACGCCGCATTGGACGGGGATGGCGATGGTGGGCTCCACATTCAGCGTAAATTGTCGCTGCCAGAATAGCAGGGTGACTGCTGCCCGAAGGGGTAATTCAGTCAAGAATGGCCGGACAAACAAAATCAAGGTAGAGGTCATAAGGCGATTTGGGCAAATCAGCTTGATCATAGTTCCCGGCTGTAACAACCATGATTAAGGCTTCGACCCTGTTTATTTCGATTTTCTGGCCGCCGTTCCCAGCGGCTTCAAAGGTGTGAATAGGTTGCCCCTTAACGGTGTCGGCCAGGGTCCAGAATTGATACCCATACCCGACGGATTCCCCTGAGGTTACATGGGTGCGGACAGATTCTTCCACGAGGTGGGGCGGGATTATAGCCTGGTTATTCCATGCGCCCCCACCCAGGTAAAGCATGCCGAATTTCAACAAATCCCGCGAGCGCATGCGCAGGCCCGCCCAGGCACTGATCAGGCCATTGTCTTCCCGGGTCCATTCATAAGCGGTTATTCCCAATGGCCCTAACAGGTATTTCGCGGTAAAGGCTTCTATGTCAAGGCCGGTAGACTTTTCGAGTATCTGGGCCAGCAATTGGGTGCTTGCACTGCTGTAACGAAATACGGTACCCGGGTCGGAAACCAGGGGTTGGCGCAATATGTAATCCATGGCATAGGCCACATTGCGCTGTTTCAAGGAATCATTATCGGACTCCTGCCAGTGAAGCCCGGAGGTCATGGTCAGTAAATGCTTGAGGGTGATTTCCTTCTTTTTTCCTTCGCCATAGTCGGCCAGGTCGGGGAAAAAATCGAATACCTTTTGATCGAGGCTCTTGATGGCTCCCTGTTCCAGGGCTATTAGGACGGCCGCACCGGTTATGCTTTTTGTGATGCTCCTGATATCGTGAAGGCTGTCGCGGTGGTGGACCGCCAGGCCGGCCCAGTTTCTTATGCGGTCCTGGTCGTGGCCGGGCCAGTACTTTTCATAGACAAGGCGGTTATGGCGAAGGATCAGGACGCTGTGGATATTGGAATACCTGCCGGCCTCTATGGAGTCTTCCATTTGTTGGAGCATGGCCGGATCAAGTCCTACCTCCCGGGCGGTTGAAACCTGTATGCCATCCTCCAGGAGGGGAGGTTGCTCCAGGCCTAAACCTGGTTGTCCCGTGCAGGATAGCAAGATGAGGCAGGAAAAAATGACGGAAAAATTCAAGGGCCAGTAATTAGGCTCATGTGCCGTTTTTACTTTAAACAAATCCCGGAACTGGCCCGATTTTCCCATTAGAATACCTGACAATTACACTGAAGTCAACGAACCGCCCTTTTCCTGGCCCCGGTAACTAAAATGCTCATGCAAACGGCTCCGCCAATGACTTGCTCGGCTGGGTAAACCACCTCGGCCCGTCTTCGGTCATATAGACGCAGTCTTCAAAGCGCACCCCGAATTCCCCGGGGATGGCGATGGTGGGTTCCACGCTGAAGCACATGCCCGGTTGCAACAGCAGCTGGTTGCCTTTCACCATATTGCCCCATTCATGGCCGTCCATGCCAATGCCGTGGCCGGTGCGGTGCGGCAACCCCGGTAAGCCATACCCGGGTCCGAAGCCGGCATCGGTGATTACTTTGCGCGCAGCGGCATCCACGTTTTCGCAGGGCGCCCCGATCTGGGCCGCATTGAAGCCGGCAGCCTGGGAAGCCTTTTCCAGCTCCCAGATTTCAGTCTGGCGCGCAGTCGGCTCGGCCCCGAAAACGATGGTGCGGGTAATGTCGGAGCTGTAGCCCTCGATCTTGCACCCGCAGTCCATCAACACGATGTCACCTTTTTTAAGCCGTTGCGGCTGGGTGCTGCCGTGAGGGAAGGCTGTAGAGGTGCCGATCAGGCACAGGGCGCCCGCCCCCGACCCGCCCATTTGCTGTTGGGCACGGGTAATGATCGAAGCCAGTTCGTCCTGGGTCATGCCTTCCTTCAATTGGCTGGCCCCGTATTGTATGGCCGCAATGGTAATATCGCTGGCCTTCTGCATCAGTCTGATCTCGGCGGGTGATTTGATGAGCCGGCAGGGGATGGTTACCGGGTCGCCGCTTACAAGGGTTAAGCCGGGCGCTTCTTTCCTAATGCCGTCGGCGATAAAGAACCGGGTGCGCTCTTCCAGGGCCAACGTCCCGTTAGCAAGGCCTGCATCTTTGAGTACCGATGCAATTAGTTTGTAAGGGCTCTCGTCTTCCTGCCAGGCATATACCTCTGTTCCCAGGGTGATCAGTTCCCGCAGCCGGTCTTCCTCAAAGCCCGGGCACACGTATTTTACGTCACCTTTGGCGGGAATGATTGCCACCATGGTGCGTTCGCTGGGCCACCAGCTGATGCCGGTAAAATACGACAGGCCGGTGCCCGAATCGAGCAGCAGGGCATCTATGTTATTCTCAGCCATTAGTTTTTGGGCCTTGGCAAGCCGCGCTTCCCGTTCGGCATGCGAGATGGGCTGTACATCGCCGGTCATAAGTGGCAGGGGGTTGTCGGGGACAACCGCTGTTTTTTCTTCGGCTTTTGCCGTACAGGAAGCCAGGCCGGTTACCAGGCCGGTGGCGGCCGCCATGCCGGTAATGCCGATGAAATTTCTTCTTTTGAGGGTCATATTTATCGTTGTTGGTTTTTATTATTCGGTTAATGCTTCCAGTTCCTTTTCGATTAGGCCCATTAAGCGGGTACCGTGCACGGTGGCTTCGCGCATGGGGTATTCCGCCCGCCAATACATCATGTTCATCTGTGTTTTCAAAAAGTAGATGTATTCCGGGTCGTTTTTCAGGCCTTCATAATCGATGGGATGCATGACCCCAGAAAAGACGGAATCTTTCTCGGTCCCGTGCCAAAACTGGTCGAACCGGGTTTTGTACAAATCCTTGCCTGCCTCCAGAACCATGGTAATATAGATATTTTCGGTGGTCTCCAGCCAGGGGTCCCAATCGTCGTAGACCTCCAGGATTTTTTTCTGCAAGGCGGTATTGGTAACCAGTTCAATCCCGGCCGATTTCAGGGTTTCGAACGGGCCGTTGGTAAAGCTGGTTTGTTCGTACACAGTGGTCGAAATAAAAAAATCAACGTCCAGGGAATCCTGGTAGGGCCGGTCGTTTTCGAGGTGGTCCAGAATGCGCACAATGGAGGCCTTGGAGCCGGCATACCTACCCTCGACATACTGGAACTTCTTCAAATCGGTTTGGAGCGCTTCCCGGAACAGGTGCAACACTTCTATTTCTTTTTGAATGCGCTTGTCCCGCTCGCTGTTATTATTGATCTGCAGGGCGATCAGAATCCCGATCACCACCAATACGATCTCCCCGACGGCGTAGAGCAGGTACCTGCCCAATTTATTTTCGGAAAGCAAACGGTGACGGATCTTTCTGATGAAGTTGATCATGGGTCAAAGGTTGGTGTCAAGAAATTACCCCTGCTGGGAGTGGAACGGTTTGACTGGAATTAAATGTAGCAATTTTATGGCTTGTTAGGAGCAAGCCGAAAGGTATCCCGATTGATAGGGGGGTATACCGGAAAGGTTTTCTCGCCACCTCATGGAAGATTGCCAGTGTTTCGGATTCCGTACCTAGGGCGCATCGTCGTGTTCTTCCCGCATCATCTCTATCGTAAAGCCCTCCGCATCGGGGTAGTCTTTGGCCGCCATGGGGGGCAGGCAGGGATTAGTTGATGTATCTTTTTAAGGCATCGTTTAACTACTGCAGGTCGCCACTGATTTCTTCCCGGATGTTCCCGATAAGGGTATCCATGCTTTTGAGCCTCATGAATAACCGGTTGGTGTGAAACCTGCTGTTCTCAATCAGGTTTTCAAATTCCAATTCCCTGAATAACATTTCCGGCCTGGGTGTAAAGGGGCTCTTTTCCCCCGTGCTTTTCTCCGAATAGGCGAGGTCAATATTCTTCCACGGCCAATGTTTGTTTATATACGGGTTAAATTCATTCGAATTAAACCCGATCATCAAATCATAATCAAAATGGAACCACTGCAGGGTAGCCTTCCATTCCAACAGGTAGACTTTCAGGGTTTCATTCGACAGGGATTTTATGTTGCCCGAAGCGAGCAGCTCGTCCAAGACGGGCTGGGGCGGGTAAAAAGGGGCCTGGTTAGAGCCCTTCCCCAGCAGGGAGTCGACGCGGGATGCTGCTATTTTTTCGGGGTTTTGGTAAAAGAGCTCCAACAATTCCAGATTCGCGTCAATACTGGTCTGATAGTGCGAGGAAATGGCGTGGAGCAACTCCCGGGTGCGGCTGAACTCATCCTGCAGATTTTGAAGCGTTACGTTCAGCGCTTTTTGTTCAAGCCGCTGCTGGTTCCAGTCGTTCAGCTGGATGGCGATAAAGATCCCGATCACCACCAAGATAATTTCTCCCACCGCATAGGCCAGGTACTTGCCGGCCTTGTTTTCGGTAAGGAGCTTTTGGCGGATGTTTCGAAATAGTTTGATCATGCGAGATTTTCGGCCCCTTGCCTTCAGTCGATTAAAGGATGCTTTTAAATGTAGGGAATTTTATTCTTGGGAATGGGGCCAGCAGGCAGGCAACCCCTGTTAATAGGCTGGTGTCCCCGATTCCCCACCTATTTTTATAGTTTCCGCGCCACCACATGGAAGATCTGCCAGTGTTTCGGATTCCGCACCTCGGGCGGATCGTCGCGTTCCTCTTCCCGCATCATTTCGATGGTAAAGCCCTGCAGGCACCGTTCCACCTCCTCGAGGGAGTGGTGTGTCCGGTTCGCAATGGAGGCCCAGGTATCACGCTTGCCGAAGAACTGCCCGGCAAACCGGCCCCCGGGCCGTATGGAGGCTACAATTTTATCCCAGAGGGCACAAAAATGCCTGGGCTCGCAAAACGGCAGGGCAAAGCTGGCGTTCACCAGGTCGCAGCCGGGGAATTCCATATCACAGAAAGATACCTCCCGGGTGGTTAACAGGGGTTTCAGCGGCTCGGGTACCCGGGGCCATAAATAGGAGAACGCCTCAGGATGGTTGTCGGTGGCCAAAACGCACCAGCCCCGGGCGAGCAGTTCCAGGGTATCGCGCCCCTCCCCGGCGGCCAGGTCTATGGCAAAGCCCTTTGCGAAGCCTTCTGCCTCAAAAGAATCCAGGGCCGCAATAAGGGTGTCGCGTGCGCCCTTGCCCAAAACCGCATTGAAATACCCGGGCCAGTCTTCTATTTCAGAGAAGTCTTTGGCCCCCATGGGGGGCAAACCGGGCGTATTCGATTTATCTTTTTTATGCACAATTTTTCATTTTTTAATTGTGCCTAAGGGTTTTGGCTATGAGTCCGGCGCTCTGGTTACCGGGAATCGTTTAGGCCTTTTAAATATAGAAAACTCTAAGGGAGTTCTTAGGATGCGCGCGATAATAGCCGTGGTTGTTGGGGCGTTTTATTTTTATGTTTTCTTAATTAGATTGTCCAATTCAAAATATTTTTCTTTTAGAAGACTCAAGGCGAAAGCTCCTGCCGAGGCTGTAAAAACAGAAAAGTCCAAGGCCCCTTTTATTCCTGTAGAAAAGGTCATTGAAATTGCAAATACTAGTAAAAGAATACCGCTCAATTTTGCGAACAGTTCCGTTTTGTATCCAATCAAAAGACACACAGCAAACACAATTTCAGCAGACGTTGCGATAGTGCCAAGTATCGAAATCATTGATTTGGGAAACCAGGGATTTATTAATTCGGTATACTCTAAAAAGCTATTCCAATTTCCCCAAACCGTATAGTCTTTATTCCACATTCCAAATCTGTCTGCCACAGCAGATAGAAATCCAACTGAAATCGCAATTCGTAAAAAGATTTTGACAGTTTTTTTGTTCATTAAATTCCTGTCTTTGCGATAAACTTAATTTTCGATGTTTTTCTCAATTGCACAACGATTGGTATATGAAGAGCAGCATACCTTTAAGGTGTTATGCTTGCATAAATCGAGTTGCCAGCGCCTTGTCCCACAAGTTATCAATGCCATTCTCAGCAATGAGTGTACTATCGCGTTGAGTAATTCCATGCAAATAATAGATTACAGGGTACCTGTCTGTTGTTTCATCATAATCCGGTGGAAGGTATATGCTTATTCTCCGTGTCGATTCTTCTCCTCCAATATTTTCCAAAGAAGCAGAATATAAATGGTAATAGATGAATTTACCTTTTGGTATTTGTCCCTGTACCAAATTTGCCATTTGGATTAGAAAGAGCAGTAATAAATATTTTCTCATAATTTCCTAACCTGGCAATGCATGTGCTAACGATTCGTGCTTTTATAATCTTACTTCGCCAGCTCAAAGTCACCTGGCTTCCTGCTTTTGCCAATCCAAGGTTTAAATGGTTTGTAAAATCTCAGCAGTACATTCCGGCTTTCACCGGGCATGGTTGCCTGGTTTTGATTGTATTTTCGGTTGCGAATCCGCGGACCGATCCGAGCCGGATTGGTCTCTCGACCGGCCCGCGTGGTTCACAGCCTTAAGACGCAGGTCATTTCATCTTTTCTATGTCGCCGGGCTTCCAACTCTTGTCAATGGCAGCTTCGGTCGGCCCATAGAGCCTGAGGATGGCGAAATATCCCCTGCCCGGCACGGACGGAAGCCAGTTGGCTTCTTTGCCTTCAGGTGCCTTCGGCCCTAGGTAAAGAGTCGTGCTGCCATCGGCATTCTGCACCGGGTTGTCCTTCAAGCCGAGCGACGGTAAGGGCCGACCATTGGGGAGTCCCGAGGCGTTTTCAGCTTCATAAAGCGTCACCGACCAAAACAAGGCGGCCGGAATGTTGGGTGGTAGGTCAATGCTATAGTTGCTGTCACCCGACAAGGGCGTGCCCTCGCTATCGGTAAAGCCGATCATATATTTCGCGCCCGTGCCCGGTATTTGGGAAATCATTCCCGGGCTAAACGAGTAGTAGTCGGTGAAGAACCAGATTCGGGTGTCGAGATCAAGATATCCCCCCGCTTTTCTCCTCCAACCCAGGTCGAACGGCCCGCTCGGATTCTCCGGTGTTCCATCGGCCAGGGGGTTGAGCCAGTTGCGGTCGGGATAGACCCGAAACGAGCGCCCATTCACGGTAGATTGGAAACCGATGACGCGGCTCATCTTGTAAGCGGTCTTGGCAGCCCAATCGAGAATCTGCCGCGTGTGCTCGTCAGGGTTAAACGGCTGGCCTTTGATAATGCCGATAGACGCCAGCATGCCGAGCCCATCCGGGCTCGCCAGGTCGCTGCCCTCGCTGTCTACCAGTAGCTTGAGCTGGTCGAAAACACTGCCGTCGGAAACCGGCAGCATATTCGCCGGGACACCGGAGGCGTCCGGGAATTTCATCGGCTTGGCGTCGGCCTTGCCATTGAGCGGATAGATTTTTGCCTGTTCAACCCGCTCGACGGCCGGCGTCAGGTTATTCGGGTCCTGATAGAACGAACGCAGGAAGACGAAAACGTTGTTGGTGGCCGACCGATAGACAAAATAGCCTTCCGGCACCTCGCCTGTGTAGCCTGGCGGCAGCAGCAGGAACTTTCCGCCTTTGCCGGCGTCCGGTCCGGGCAGCCCCACGTCACCAAAGAACTTACCGCCATCGACCGGAATTGGTCGTTGCCAGGCGTCGAGCAGAATGCCCTGCAGCATGGGTGGCGCTTCGAATACCAGCGGACCATCCTTGCCGAGGTCAACATAGCTCATTGCGTAGATTACGTCGGAATTGGGGGTCGTGACCAGTGTTTTGGCATCGAGGCGCTTTTTCCAAATCGGCAGCACATTGTATCCTTCGCCGAAGACCTTTTCTGAACCGTATTTCATTCCGAGCGTGTTTATCAGGGGCATCGCCCAGAGATAAGTCTGCGTGGCGCGTTGAAAAAGCAGTTCATCGCGCAAAGTTTGAGCTGTTTCCATTGTCGGCCGATTTTCGGCAAACGGCAGGTTGGCCAGTACTTCGAACCTTGAAGATTCAGGATTGGCCTTTTCAGTCAAGGTCTCATTATTTGCCTGGTTACAACCTGCAATTGCAACAAGTATTAATAGACTTAATAGAAGATTTAGTTTTTTCATTTTATTTAATCAAGCTTTTTGTTATTTCACATTTTCAATTTCGCCCGGCCTCCAACTCTTGTCAATGACGGCTTTGGTCGGCACATACAATCTTAAACACAAAAGTACCTTAAAAGGATAGTATTCGTTGTCTTTTTTTAGCGTGGACACTAACGGTCTTGTGTCTGAGTAGTGCCGGATTTAGGAGGACTTTCCTGTCAAATTACGATGAATTTGATGCTAGGTAAAATGCTCAAAATCGATACAAAATCCGCCATTACTTTTACAGATTCTTGGCAAACATTACTTTATCTTAACAATATCATCCGGTTTCCAGGTTTGGTCATAGAAATCAACATCAGAACCATACAGTCTTAATGCTGTCAAGAAGTCTTGTCCTTTAATTGTTTTTATAAAGTTGTATTCAGAAACTCCCTCAGGTTTTGTTGGCCCAAAATATAAATCTATGGAGCCATCTTCATTTATGGTTGTATTTTCATAACCGTTACGTGAAGGGATCAACTGGTCTGTTTCAGGCATGGTTCCATCTACAGTATTATAAAGGGTTACCGCCCAAAAAGCCAAGGCAGGAATACCTTTGGGCAAATGCATTTTATATGTGTTTGATCCGTTTAAGTAATTTCCATCTGCATCGCGCATTGCATTAGGATATTTGGAACCATTACCAATGGCGCGCATTACCATGGCCGGGGCTGATGAATAGGCATATTGAAAATAGGACATGCGGGCATCAATATCCAGGTAGGTTTCTTGCTGCCATTCAGCAGTTGTTCCTACCCATGCATTTAAATACTGACGATCTGTATAGTATAATTCACGTGTGTCTTTTCGTTGTGTCTGACGTGTGGCAAAAATCATTTTCGGAGCTATTATCACCGCTTTATTCAGCAATTCTTTTTGTTTAACCGTTGGGTTAAAAGGTTGTCCTTTTACGATGCCAATCGATGCCAACACACCCCGTAATTCAAAATCAATCGCAGATATAGGCTCATAATCAACAAATTTCTTCATTTTTTCCCAATAGGTATAGTCTGTTGGGTACATCATATTCAATCGTTTCCCGGATGCATTTGGAAATTGCATGGCAGGAATGTCTTTTTCAAGTTTCCACAACGGGTATATTCGTGTTCGCTCTGCAGTGGCTACTGCCTGGGTTGCGTCTGGCCCATTTTCACCTTTCGTTAGCACGGTTCTGAAAAATAAAAACACATTATAAGTTTTTGATTCAAAGACGAAGTAACCATCAGGCACATGTCCGTCATATCCGGGAGGAAGCAATAAGTACAAGCCACCTCTGGCCCGATCCGGGCCTACCGCACCAACGTCTGTTATTGTGCGTTGAAAAAAATCTGTAAACATGCCTATGACATTAGGTGGTGCAGCAACTACAAGTGGTCCGGTTTCCTTTAAGTCAAAATAATTCATGGAGTATACCACATCGGCATTGGGAGTTGGAACCCAGCAACGCGCATCCATCCGATCTTTCCAAACAGGCAAAATGTTATATCCCTTACCAAAAACAGCTTCAGATCCATCCCGCATTCCAATTACGTTCATGACTGGTTGCATCATTTGGTATGCATATATGGCACGTTGATAATACAATTCATTAACTAGTTCTTCTGCTTCTGCCTGAGGCAGCCAGTTGCCATTGTTGATTTGTTTTATCAATGGTGATTTTTCTTGAGCGAATGCTGCTGTAATACTTAATAGCAAGCATGCCATAAATACTGATTTAGATTTCATGGGTCTATTATTTAAATTAGACTTTAATAGTGTCTCGATTTAATGTTTGCCAACGGCCCCGGGTATGCACCCCAAAAGCAGGCTTTGCCGCTTTCGGGCTCTGCGTTTCGGGAGCTTGATTTGTGCCAAGGGGAGCGCCTGACAGACACCGCCTGAGCGAGTCGGCACCCTTGTCGGGCGCCGGGCAAACCAAGCCGGAGACGAAATTAGCGCCGGGAATATTTACACCTAAATTTAAGAAATTTCTTTGGGCTGGTTGCTATGCCGGAATTGGGTATTCCCGTTGTTGGTCGTTCGTTAATTATTTAATTCGGTTTCGCATAAATGTTGTTATAATCATCTATTTTTTTAATTTCTGACACGAAGAATGATATCCTCTCCATAGCATAGTTGTTGTCGGTTTCAAAATCAGATAAAGTTATTGATAGTGATTTTTCTTTAATCGCACTTCTTTTTTAGGACTCGTTCCAGTTATTGATTTGCAAGGCAATCAAGATTCCAATTACGACAAGTAATATTTCGCCAATTGCTTAAACCAGATATTTACTGAATTTGTTTTCAGTCAGTAAGTGTTGACGGATATGTCTGAAGAATGTTATTATTGGTCAATGGTTGGGTATATTGAAGCAAAACGGCCCCGGCTATGCGTAGTGCAGGCTTTCAAGGTACTTCACCTTTCGCTTACCGAGAAGTTTATTAAATGTTTTTGCTCTCAATTTATAATCAAAACCCGCATTAGGTATAGCAAATGTTAGCGGTTCGTTGTTTTTCTTCGGTTAAAATTGCCCCATATATTTTGGATCAAAATCTACCATCCATTCAATACCGTATTTGTCCCTGAACATACCAAAATAAGAACCCCAGGGGCTTTCCTCAAAGGGCACTTCAATTTGTCCGCCTGCCGAAAGTCCATTAAATAATTTCTCTGCCTCTTCTTTGCTTTCAGCGCTTATTGAAATTTTACTTCTGTTTTCGTTTTCATTTGTCGGTCCCATACTTTCCGGAACATCATTTGCCATTAAAATGTTTTTTCCGATAGGTAAAGCAATGTGCATTATTTTATTTGCCTCATTTTCTGATACCGGGAATTCCGGACTTGACAGGTCTTTGAAACGGATAATTTTTGCGAATTCTCCGCCAAAAACCGATTTGTAAAATGTAAATGCTTCTTCGGCGTTTCCGTTGAAGTTAATGTGAGGATTAATCAGTGCCATTTTATTTTTTTCAGGTTGTCATTCCAGTTATTAATACTCATTGCAATCAAAATGCCAATAACCACAAGCACGATTTCACCAATGGCATAAACCAGATATTTGCTGAGTTTGTTTTCAGAGAATAATTGCTGTCGAATTCGCCTAAAGAACATTAGCATAACTTTTGCTTTTTTTGCCTGCGAACCGCCTGGCTGCTCACTGTCAAAGGTCTGCAAGACCTTTGACTATCGTTTGGACCCCTAAAGAATTTGATCATTGGTAGCGGTTGGTCATAGTTTCTGTTTCCTAAGCCCTGGCGAAGGAGCAATGAAGCAAATAGGCCTCGTAAAAAGCAGTAGAGGCTTAAAAGCTTATAACTTTCAAACCCCTGCTAATGTAACTAATCGCAAAGAATTGTCTGTCTTATAGTCACCCGCCATTGCTTTTATACAATGATGTAGTGCGTTTCTTATTTTCCCGGCTCAGTTTTATTGAACATATATCGGGCAATTTTCCAATCTCCATTCACTTTTTCAAAGACAAAGAGCTCTCGATTTGCCTCAGGAATAGTATCTCCTGTCGCATGGACTAGGGTAGTTCCTTTCGAACTGGTTACCGCATAAGCCATATTACCTTCAACTTGGATTTCCTCAATATAGAATTCAATGTTCAGCTGAATTTGAGAAAAGACATACTCATACGATTTCAGGATACTTTCCGCGCCAATTCCTGATGGGGCTTCTGTTGGCATAAATATCCCATCTTTCGTGTAAAGGGATTGAGCCAATTTTGCATCTGACGTGTTTAAAGACTTTTTGTAATCACCAAGAAGTGTTTCTATTTTTTGTTTTTCTTGCTTTTCCATGGTTTCTGTTTTTTCTGTTGAATTACCGGTTGTTTGCTGATTGCTGTTTTCATTGCAGGAAGCGATCAGTATGATAGCGAACACCGCTATTAGTATTCTTTTCATCTTAAAGTGCGTTTTGTTTGATCCATTCGTTTAGAGAAGTCAATTCTCCCGTTGCAATTTCTTTGGCTAACTCGATTTGAGTTTCGGCTTCCGGCCCCATATAAGTGTGTGCTTCAAAATAGGCCAGCATTTGGGCAATTTC
>JAHECA010000002.1:0-2655 GCA_024642005.1 Robiginitalea sp.
GCCCGAACGTGTTGAAAGAGGAAAAGTCAGAGCAATCGCTCTGACTTTTCCTCATCATCATTTATCAAATGGAGGTATTGGCCCTCCGTAAGGTTATCGGTAAGACCGTGTTTTAGCCATTCCGTAGCTGAGTTTTTTCCACACAAATTCCAATGGACCCTGGGTGTGCTTTCTGAGCCATAAATAACTGATCAGGGTTTGCAGTCCGAACAGGGCTATTGCCAGCAGGTAGGTTTGTCCCATAGTAATTTTGCCGTATAATTGAAACAGGTGGGTGCAGTGGTAGAACAAATTCAGATAGAATACCGATTGCATAATATAATTGGTCAGCGCCGTGCGGCCAACGGGGTTGAAGAAGCGCAACGCCTTACTGATCCGAGGGTTTTGGTAGACGCGCACGAAGGCGGATATATAAAACAAGCTGTGTAATACCATGCCACCGGCCAAAACGAAGGGTACCCAGAGAAGGGGCAGATCCAGTTCCAGCTGCCCGGTCATTACCAGATGATAACAGTAACTTGAGGCAAAACCGACTGTGCCGCCAAGGATCAGTAGGGTATTAGCTGTTTTTCGCATCTTTCCCGCCGCCAGGCGGAAGAAATCCAGTTTCCCCAATATGAGGCCGATGAGCATGTTTCCGAAGGTAAATACAAGCGTAATGGGCATGTCTTGCATGAAATTGGACCAGGGGTTCATGATAAAATTGATGGCAAGATATCGGACTAAGGAAGGGGTAATGCCATACTCTGCATCGAGGGCGTAATCGTAATCGTAAATTTGCCAGCCAAAGGCACTGTTGCCTATAAAGAAAATCCCGGTCAGTAGTACGTTGAAAAGTACTGCCATAAGGATGAGCCGTTTCACGGGCCACCTGCGCACCAGCAGGAGGAATACCCCGCCTAAAGCGTAGGACATAATAATGTCGCCGTTCCAGAGGCCGTAGGAATGTATAAGCCCGATCAGGAAAAGCAATCCCATGCGGATTAGGAAGTACCGCGTGAAGCGGATGCTTTTCTCGGCTGCCCGAGTCATCTGGATGTAAAATCCGAAACCGAATAAAATCGAGAATGCGGTGATAAACTTTTTGTCGATCAGTAAATGCGACAGGAAGTTGAGCGTAGAATCCCAGGCCCCATTTATGGTATCGGGGCCGGCGACCGGAATGTTGGCGATAAGTACACCCAGCAGGGCAAAGCCTCGCAGGCCGTCTACTGCATCGATCCGGGCTCTTTGGGAAATGGGTTGTAGTTTCATGATGGTATGATTTATTGATTCTTCACACCAATGACTCTGAAAAGGGCTTGGTTGCAACACCCGGCAGGGCCAGTTGCTGTGCGGGATGCGGAAATCAGGACATCAATCTTCCCGAAAGTGGCCCGGGCTGTGCCCGGTTTCCCTTTTGAAGGCTGCGTACATGGCGGAGCGCGACTTAAAGCCGGATTCAGAACCGATGCCTTCCACGGACAGATGACCATAGGCAGGGTCTTTCAACCTTTCAAGGGCTAGCTGAACCCGGAAACGATTGATCCATTCCGCAAAATTTTGACTGAAATTCCGATTGATGCACCCGGAGATCAACCGGGGCGACTCCCCCATTTCCTTGGCCAGGTCGTACAGGGTCAGGTCGTGCCGGAGGTATGGCTTTTTGGCTTCGACATACGTCTTTAGGCGGAGGCTCATGTCGGCATAGTCCTGTTCCGGGGGCTGCCCGGAAGACGGGTTAGTGTTCCGATAGGGTTCGGGTTCAGGGGTCGGTGGAATATTTTCCAGGAGGTTCTTTTGCTGATACGCTCTGTAGCTCAGGAAATAGACAAATAGGATGAGCAGGATCCACGTCAGGGAGGCGAAGGCAGAGGGGCCCGTCCCGCCTTTTGCGATGCGAACCAGTTCCAGGCCCCATACCAATGCTATGGGAATGATGCTGTAAATGAATTGCAGGAGCCAGCGGATCTGCATCAGATCCAGGTCGGAATAGGTGCTTTTGATCAATTGGGTGTAGGTGCGGGTTTCACGGATGGAAAGGGCAATAACGGCAAGGGTCAGGAAGAAGGCATAGTACTGCATGGCCATGAAAGCCGTTTCGATGGTATGAAAATCAAACACCTGATCGATGGTTGTACCCTTGAAGGCAAACATCATTACATTGACCAGCGTAATGGAGATTGCCAAAAACGCCAAAACATAGTGGATTTTCAGGAAGCGAAGATAGGCTTTCGAACGCCCTAGTTTTTCCAGTACATAATGCAAAATCAGGATAGGAAACAGGAGCTTGACTTCGGGCAGGGTAAAATATCCGTTGGTGGCGTAATCTCCAATATGGCTGATGGGTGAATTGGTGAGGGCTTCGAAAACAAAGGCCAGCAAGAAAAATCCCAGGATCCGGTTGGCATGGCTCCTGTATTTTTTGGAAAACAGATAGATCAGGCCCAAAAGTAGGCCCTGAAACATGGCAGCCCAGATCAGGGTGTTGACTATTTGTTCCATGTAGGCATTGATGTATCGGGATTAAAGATAATTCACTTGGGGGAAACGACCTTGGTGAGTCTGTTTTCGGGTATAGCAGATACCCGTTGAAAAGAAAATGAATATCCCTCCGACCGGAATTACCTCCTGCTGCGCAGTCGGTGAGTCCCTGCCCGAACGTGTTGAAAGAGG
>JAHECA010000002.1:2755-194400 GCA_024642005.1 Robiginitalea sp.
AAAGCCTGCCCGCCATGCGGGCAGTGCTTTTTTGTTTTTCGCCCTTTCGCTCAAACAAGTTTGGCTCAGGGCGTAAAAACAAAAAAGTCAGAGCATGCGCTCTGACTTTTCCTCTTATCCGTACTCGGGACGGGACTTGAACCCGTACGGCCGTTATGGCCATTGGATTTTAAGTCCAACGTGTCTACCAATTCCACCACCCGAGCAGGGCACAACAAAAAAACGCTGACGGGCAGCGTTTCTTTGGGCTTGAGCGAAAAACGGGATTCGAACCCGCGACCTCCACCTTGGCAAGGTGGCGCTCTACCAACTGAGCTATTTTCGCAGTAAAATAAGAACGGATGCATCTCGAAAGATGCGGAGGCAAATTTAATACTTTTTAGAGCAATCGAACAAATATTTCAGAAAATTTGCTCGGATGCAACTCAGGAAGTAGCCCGTTTTTTGGCCGAAAGCAACCGCTTGATTTCATTGAGTTTCATAAGCGCTTCCACTGGGGTAAGCGTGTCGATATCCAGGTGCAGGATTTCTTCCTTGATCTGCTCCAGCAGGGGGTCGTCCAGGTTGAAAAAGCTCAGTTGCAGGTCGTTGCCGGCCGACTGCAGCCGGTCGGTGAGCTCCTCGGAGGCATGTGACTTCTCCAGTTTTTTCAGGATTTTCTCGGCTTTCCCCACCACCTGCTGCGGCATGCCGGCCATCCGGGCCACATGGATACCGAAGCTGTGCTCGCTGCCTCCGGCTTCCAGCTTCCGCAGGAAAAGTACCTTGTCCTTCAATTCCTTAACCGAAACGTTGTAGTTGCGGATGCGCGGAAAGGTTGCAGACATCTCGTTGAGCTCGTGGTAATGGGTGGCGAAAAGCGTCTTGGCCCTGGAGGGATGTTCGTGCAGGTATTCAGCAATGGCCCAGGCAATGGAAATACCGTCGTAGGTGCTGGTGCCCCGGCCAATCTCGTCGAGCAAAATGAGGCTGCGCTCCGAGAGGTTGTTCAAAATCGAGGCTGCTTCGTTCATCTCCACCATGAAGGTCGATTCGCCCAGCGAAATGTTGTCGCTGGCCCCCACCCGGGTAAAGATCTTGTCGACCAGCCCCAGCCGGGCCGACTGTGCAGGCACGAAGCTGCCGATCTGGGCCAGCAGCACAATGAGGGCCGTTTGCCGCAAAATCGCCGATTTACCGCTCATATTGGGGCCTGTGATCATGATGAGCTGCTGCTCTTCGCGGTCGAGCCACAAATCGTTGGGGATGTACGATTCCCCGGCCGGCAGTTGCCGTTCGATAACCGGGTGGCGCCCCTGTACGATGTGCAGTGTGGTGTCCTGGGTCATTTCCGGGGCAACGTAGCCGTGGTCTCGCGCCAGGGTGGCAAAGCCGCAGAGGCAGTCGAGCTCGGCCAGGGTCTGGGCGTTGCGCTGCACCGGGGCGATGTATTCCTGCATCCAGACCACCAGCTGGGCAAACAGCTGTTGCTCCAGCTCCAGGATGCGTTCTTCGGCCCCAAGGATCTTGCTTTCGTATTCCTTGAGCTCCTCGGTAATGTACCTTTCAGCGTTGACCAGGGTCTGCTTGCGGATCCAGTTTTCAGGAACCTTGTCTTTATGGGTGTTGCGCACCTCGATGTAGTATCCGAACACATTGTTGGAGGCTATTTTCAGGGAAGTGATGCCGGTGCGGGCCGATTCGCGCTCGAGCATCTGGTCGAGGTAGTCTTTCCCACTGTGTGCCAGCCCGCGCAGCTCGTCGAGTTCGGCTGAGAAACCCGGGGCGATGGTGCGCCCTTTCCCAATGCCCACGGGGGCTTCTTCGCAGAGCATGGCCTTAATGCGCTCCCGCAGGGGGTCACACGGGTCCAGGGCCTCGGCCAGGCGCCGCAGGGCGGCGGGTTCTGTTTGCCCCAGCTGGCTTTTTACAGGGATCACGGCTTCCAGGGAATTCTTCAGCTGCACCGTTTCGCGCGGGCTCACCTTGCCGGCGGCCACTTTGGCGATGAGGCGTTCCAGGTCGCCCATTCGCCTCAGGTGATCCTGAATGCGCACCAGTTCGCTATCGCGGGCCACGTAGTGGGCTACCACCTGGTGCCGGCTGCGGATGGCCTCCAGCTCGAGCAGCGGCAGGGCCAGCCAACGCCTTAACATGCGACCCCCCATGGGGGAACGGGTCTTGTCAATTACTTCCAGCAGGGGCACCCCTTTGGAGTCGCGGGTGCGGAAGAGCTCCAGGTTCTGGATGGTAAAGCGGTCCATCCAGACGAAATCGTCGCTGGCCAGCCGCCTCAGGGTGCGAATGTGGCCGAGCTGCCGGTGCTGGGTTTCGCCCAGGTAGTGCAGCACGGAGGCTGCCGCTATGATGCCCAGGGGCAGGTTCTCGACCCCGAAGCCCTTGAGGCCGCCGGTCTTGAAATGACCGGTCAGGGTTTCCCGGGCGTAGTCTTCCTGGAACACCCAGTCTTCCAGGTAAAAGGTGTGGTATTCGGGCCCGAAGCGTTCGGCGAATTCGGAGCGGTGGTTTTTGGAGAGGAGCACTTCTTTGGGTGCAAAATTCTGGAGCCATTTGTCTATGCCTTCCGGGCTGGCTTCGGCCACGAAGAATTCCCCGGTGGAAATATCCAGAAAAGAGACCCCCATGCGATGGCGGTCGTAGTGCACGGCTGCCAGAAAATTATTGGCCTTGGCCTGCAGCAGTTCGTCGCTGAGCGACACCCCGGGGGTAACCAGTTCGGTAACCCCGCGCTTCACAATGGTTTTGGTCTGTTTGGCGTCTTCGAGCTGGTCGCAGATAGCCACCCGCAGCCCGGCTTTGACCAGTTTGGGCAGGTAGGTGTTCAAAGCGTGGTGCGGGAAGCCCGCCAGGGCGGTCATATCGCCCCCGTTGTTGCGCTGGGTGAGCACGATGTCGAGGATGTCTGCGGCTTTTTCCGCATCGGTGCCGAAGGTCTCGTAGAAATCGCCCACGCGGAACAACAGCAGGGCGTCCGGATACCGGCTCTTGATGCTGTTGTATTGCTGCATCAGCGGGGTTTCTTTCTTGCTTTTGGCTGCCAAGGCGTCTCAAAATTAGTGGATAGACGAAAATACGGGATTCGCCCGGCCCCGTCAAAGGCTGTTGATATCTTCGGATAACTTGGCATGCCCCGGGCCGGCCTTTACAAATGGCCCCAAAAGAGTACCTTTGCCTCAAGCTGCCCGCCCATGCGCAAACTGAGCAACCCCGAACTGAACCGACTCGATGTGGACGCCTTTAAAGAGGCGCCCAAGACGCCTATTGTGGTGGTGCTCGACAACATTCGCAGCCTGCACAATGTAGGCTCGGTTTTCCGCACGGCCGACGCCTTCCGCATCGAAAAAATCATCCTTTGCGGCATTACGGCCACCCCACCCCACAAGGATATCCGTAAAACGGCCCTGGGGGCCACTGAAAGCGTGAACTGGTCGTACGCGAAAGACACCCTTGAAGCCATCGGCCAACTGGAGGCCACCCACCAGTGCTGGGCTGTGGAACAGGCCGAAAAATCGATCTCCCTTGAAGCCTTTGAGCCGCAGAAAGACGCGGCCTATGCCTTTGTTTTTGGCCACGAGGTGAAAGGCGTGTCTCAGGAGGTGGTAAACCGCTGCCGGGGGGTGGTGGAAATACCCCAGGGCGGCACCAAGCATTCGCTGAATGTCTCGGTGGCAGTGGGGGTGGTGCTCTGGGATCTGTACGCCAAACTGGCCCAAAAAAAATGACCCCGGCACGGATGCCGGGGCCAACTTGAGCGTTTGAGTTAGTTTGTTCCTTTTTGAAAGGGAGGCGCAAGAAAGGCAATCGCCCCGTGATTTACAAAAAATCCCTTAAAATTTAACACCCGGGTCGGGGAGGGTATACTCGGCCATCCGGTCGAGCACCCACTCGTAGTCGGCCGGCCTGGCTACAAAGTCTATTTCGGCCAGGTCGATGACCAAAGACGGCAGTTGCGGGCTGTTTTTCATGAAATCGAAGTAGCCCCGGTGGATGCTCTCGAGGTATTCGGCCGGGATGCCGCGTTCGTAGGCCCGTCCCCGGCGCGCGATCTGCTCCAGCAGACGCTCGGTGTGCTGGTAGAGGTACACGTACAGACGGGGCTTGCGCACGTCGGAATACATGAGCCCGAAAAGCCGGCGGTAGAGTTTGTATTCGTCTTCCTGCAGGGTAATCTTGGCGAAGATGAGGCTTTTGTAGATGTCGTAGTCGCTCACCATAAAGCGCTTGAAAAGGTCGAGCTGGCGGGTATCTTCAATGTATTGCTGGTAGCGGTCTGCCAGAAAGGACATCTCCAGCGGAAAGGCATAGCGCGACCGGTCTTCGTAGAACTTGGGCAAAAAGGGGTTGTCTGCAAACCGCTCCAAAATAAGCTTGGCCTGCATCTGTTCGGCCATGAGGGTAGCCAGGGTGGTCTTGCCTGAGCCGATATTGCCCTCAATGGCCACAAAGCCGAGTTCTGCAAAGAGGGAAGCCCGGTCGGGGTGGAGTTTCAGGTCGGTTTTCTGCACGGTTGCCCGGTCGTGGCAGGCCTGCAGCAGGTTTCGGGTGTCTTTGTTCAGCACCGGGTGGTAAACCTGGGGGGCAATGTCGGCCAGTGGCTTCAAGACGAACGCCCGCTCAGCCAGGCGGGGGTGGGGGAGTTCCAGCCCTTCTTGCCTCACCACTTCGCGCCCGTAGTAAACGATGTCGATATCGAGGGTGCGAGACCGGTACCCCCCTTCGGGCAGGCGCTCCCGCCCCAATTGCTGTTCAATATCGAGCAGGGTTCCCAGCAGGTCGGCCGGGGAGAGTCCGGTTTCCAGGGCCAGGCAGAGGTTTAAAAATTCCCCTCCGGCAAAACCCCAGGCAGGGGAGGCGTAAACCGGGCTGATGGCCGAAATGCGGCCGGCCCGTTGTCCGATTCGGAACAGGGCCTGCTGCAGGGTAAAAGCCCGGTTTCCCAGGTTGCTGCCCAGGGAGAGGTAGACGGTTTCTGCGGCTTTGTTCACTGGGGAAAGGTACGCAAAATCCCACCGATCCGCAGGCCGGAATGACACCGGCTGTGACCGCCCGGCATGCCGCTGAAAGCCAGAGATCAGTGGGCTTCTGATGGTCGCTGCAAGTTCGGGGGCGAATGGTTATATTTGCCTGTATACTTGATTAGCCATGGCTTTTTTGCGAAACCTGCTTGCAGCGATACTCGGCACTCTGGTGGCCTTCGGGATCGTCCTGTTTATGTTCTTCCTCTTCCTGAGCCTGGCCGGTTCGACCGAACAGGTCCGCATCCAGCGGCATTCGGTACTCGATTTGAATTTCCCGTATCCGATCAGCGAATACAGCGGGTACGATGCCGAAGACCCCTTTTCGGTTCTCTTCGACCCCAGCATGGGCCTCAACGAGATTACCAAGGCCATCGCCATTGCCAGGACCGACGACCGCATCGACGGCATTAGCCTGGGCAGTTCCTACCTTATGGCGGGCCTTTCCCAGACACGGGCCATTCGTGAGGCACTGGCCGATTTCAAAAAGTCAGGCAAATTCGTTTATGCCTATGCCGACTTTTACATGCAAAAAGATTACTACCTGGCCAGCGTTGCCGATAGCGTTTTTATAAATCCGGCCGGCAATTTCGACTTTAAGGGCCTGGCCGCCGAAATTCTGTATTTCGGCGATTTCCAGGAAAAGTCGGGCCTGAAGATGGAGGTGGTGCGCCACGGTCGTTACAAGAGTGCCGTGGAGCCCTTCCTGGGCAATGCAATGAGCCCGGAGAACCGGACGCAGCTGCAGGAATTGCTCGGCTCGATATGGGAGAGCATGCGGGCCGAAATGGCCGCAAGCCGGGATCTGCAACCCGATTCGCTCGACCGCATTGCCGACCAGCTGGGCGCGCGCGACCCGCAGCGGGCTTTGGCCACAGGGCTGGTCGATGGCATTATCTATGAAGACCAGTACGAAGCAAAGCTGCATCGCGAGAGCGGGGGAAGCGGGGACAAGCCTGAACGCCTGCCCCTGACGGAATACCTGCGCTACACCAAAAACAAGCGGCAATACGAGGGCACCGACCGCATTGCGGTGATCTATGCCCAGGGCGAGATTCTTTACGGCTCGGGAGGGCCTGCCTACATCGGTCCTGAACAGATGCGCAAGGCCCTGCGCAAGGCCCGCGACGACAAGCAGGTAAAGGCTGTGGTGCTCCGCATCAACTCCCCTGGGGGCAGCGCCCTGAGCTCAGAGCTCATCTGGAGGGAAATCCAGCAGCTCAGGCAGAACAAGCCGGTGGTGGTCTCATTTAGCGACCTGGCCGCATCGGGCGGGTATTACATCGGGGTTGGCGCCGACATGATCGTAACCGAACCCACCACGCTTACGGGGTCTATTGGGGTGTTTGCCACCATCCCGAATATGAGCGGCCTGGCCGGAAAAATAGGCATCAACTCCGAACAGGTGGGAACGCACCGGCAATCGGTAGACTATTCCTTTTTCGAGCCCATGAGCGACGACTTTCGCGACGTGCTGCGGCAGGGCATCGAAACGACCTATAACACCTTTTTGCAGCGGGTGGCCGAAGGCCGCAACCTTACCCTGGCACAGGCCGACAGCCTGGCGCAGGGTCGGGTGTGGAGCGGTACCGATGCCGTACGGCTGGGCCTTGCGGACCAGCTGGGGGGCATGCCCGAAGCCCTGGCATCGGCAGCCGGGCTGGCCGGTATCGACACCTACCGGATTTTATCGCTGCCCAAATACAAATCGGGCCTGGAACGCCTGATGGACGACCTGCAAGGGGTTGGCGCAAAAGCGACTGAAAAGGCCCTCGAAGAAGAGCTTGGCGCCGACTGGGCCGGGTTGCTCCGCGAGATAAAGGCACAGCTCAGGCAGGAAGGCCTGCAGGCCCGACTGCCTTTCACCCTGAAAATCCATTAACCGATGCAGCTCTCAGACCAAAAAGCGGCCTATCGCATTTACTTGTTTCTGGGGGCGCTCTTTATTACCTCCCTGGTGGTTTCCAACCTGATATTTCAGAAATTCTTCTTCTGGAAGCCCTTCGGCGACGCCCATCTTTTTGGCGCTCCCCTGTTCGAGCTGTCGGTAGGCATTTTGCCGTATCCGGTCACCTTTTTGATTACCGACCTGATTTCTGAGATCTACGGCCGCAAAAAGGCCAACCAGGTGGTCACGGCCGGCATTTTCGCCTCCTTTTTCTCCATGGGGATTATCCTGCTGGCCCACGTGGCCCCTGCCATCTCCGATTCCCCCGTAGACGACGCCACCTTCGGCCGGGTTTTTGCCCTGTCGCCCATTGCCGTGCTCGCTTCCATGATGGCCTACCTCTTTGCCCAGTACATCGATATCGCCATCTACCATTTCTGGAAAAACCTCACAGGGGGAAGGCACCTGTGGCTGCGCAACAACTTTTCCACGTTTTCGTCCCAGACGGTCGACACCTTTACTGTGGTCTTTTTGCTCTGCACCTTCGGCGTACTGCCCTGGGACAAGTTTTACGGCCTGTTTGTGGCCGGGGTTATTTTTAAGATCATGATAGCCGTGCTCGACACCCCTTTCCTGTATTTGTTCGTATATATCTTCAGAAGGAGGTTTGGCCTGAAGCCTGCCGAAGAGCTCGCCCTCGAATTTTAATAAATATTTGGCGGTGGCCGCACACGTTTCGCCCCCTCTTCGGCGTTATTTACTTGCCGTAAGGCCTGTTCGGCCCAAATCCGCTGAGGCGCTATGAAAAAAAAGAAATGGCTTAAAATAGTGGGGGGCCTGCTGGGGCTCGTCCTGTTGCTCCTGATCGCTGCCCCATTTTACCTGGAAGCCAAGTTTGGCACCCTGCTAAGAACTACCGTAAACAAATCCATTACCGGTCATTTTGACTTCGACAAGGCCGACCTGAGCCTGCTGAGCGATTTTCCGAACGTTCGGGTGTCGTTGAGTGGGATGCGGATTACAACCGCGGCCCCGTTTGAGGGAGATACCCTGCTCACCGCTGCTGAGGTACGCCTGGTGATGGGCCTGGGGGAGCTGTTCAGGGATGCCGGTGAGCCCCTGGGCCTGAGGGAAGTATATGTGGGCGGGGCCGATCTGCGGCTCAAGGTAAATGCCGATGAGGAGGTAAACTACCTGATCGTGCGCGAAACCGAGCCTGCCACTGCTGCCGGAAGTACCGGGGAAAGCTACCGCCTCGAGCTGCAGCGGTACGACCTTGCCGACTCGCGCATCGCGTATGACGACCTGGGTTCGGGCATGCAATTTGTACTGGAAGCCATCGGCCATTCAGGGAAGGGCGACCTTTCCCTCGATGCCTCCCAGCTCGATACCCATACAGAGGCGCTTGTTTCCTTTCGCATGGACAGCGTGGATTACCTGCGCAAGAACCGCCTGAGCCTAGACGCCCTGATCGGGATCGACCTAAGCACCGACACCTACACTTTTTTGAAAAACGCGGGGACCATCAACCAGATGCCACTGGTCTTCACGGGCAGCCTGCAGCTCCTCGAAGACGGCCAGCAGGTAGACCTGCAGTTCAGCACGCCCGATTCGGACTTCAAAAACTTCCTGGCGCTGATTCCCGAGGCCTACTCCAAAAACCTGGACGGGGTGCAAACCACCGGGCAGTTTCGCCTGGAGGGCACGGTGAGCGGGAGAAACGACGACACCCGAATCCCGGGCTTCGACATCCAGATGGAGGCAACGGGGGCTTCTTTCAAGTACCCCAACCTGCCCATGGGGGTAAACGATATTGCCTTTAAAGCCCAGTTGTTGAACACTACCGGCCAGACCGAAGATACCTTTCTCGAAATCCCGGAGGCCCGCTTTGCCATAGACCGGGATGCCTTTGGGCTGCATGCCAGCATCAGGGAACTCACCGGCAACCCCCGGGTGGAAGGGGGAGTAAGGGGAACCATCAACCTGGCCAACCTGAGCAAAGCTTACCCCGTAGACCCCGGGCAGCAGCTCAGCGGCCTGCTGAAGGTCGACCTGCAGTCGGCTTTCGATATGGCTTCGGTAGAACAGGGTAAATACGAAAACACCCGTACCTCGGGAACATTGCAGCTCACCAATGCCACCTTCCGCACGGCCTCTTTTACTGCGCCTGTGAACCTGCAGCAGGCCAGCCTGAGTTTCGATCCCAGGACCGCCCGGCTCGAAAGCCTGAAGGGGGGGCTGGGCAGCAGCGACTTTGATCTGACCGGCCGCCTGGAGAATTACCTTGGGTATTTTCTGAGCGAAGGCCTGCTTAAAGGGGACTTCAGCCTACGCGCCAAGCGCCTGGTTGTGGCCGATTTCCAGAGCCCCGAGGTGACGGATACCCAGGCAGAGGTGGCTGCGGCAGAGCCCTTCGCTATCCCGGCCAACCTCGATTGCACCATACGGGGACAGGCAGCCACCGTTATATACGACAAGCTGCCCCTGCAGGATGTTACGGGCACCCTGCTGATCCGGGATCAAAGCCTTCTTTTTCAGGAGGTGCGCTCCCGTGCCCTCGAAGGGGCCCTCGCCCTGAACGGGGCACTAAGCACACGCACCGGGAAGCCGGAATTCCGCATGGACCTGGGAATTGACGGGTTCCAGATACAGGAAGCCCTGGCCTCAATCGATTTGTTCACTACCCTGGCCCCAATTGCCAAATTACTGGACGGCAAGCTCAATTCGCAGGTAAGCCTGAGCGGCCTGCTGAATAACGATTTTAGCCCCGACCTGATGAGCTTGGGGGGACGGGTGGTAGCCGAAGTGCTGGCGGCAAAGCCCAGCGGGCAGAAAGCCGAGGTGTTGCAGGCCCTGGACGATCGCATGAATTTCATAAACCTGCAGGAGCTTGACCTGAAGGGCCTTAAAACCTACCTGTCTTTTGAAAAGGGGAAGGTGGCCGTGAAGCCCTTTACCTTTAAATACCGCGACATAGGCGTTACTGTTGAGGGGAGCCATACTTTTGATCAGCAGCTCACCTACCAGGCCAACTTCGATGTGCCGGCCCATTACCTGGGCCCCGAGGTAAACCGCCTGCTTGCCCAAATCAAGGAACCAGGCCTGGAGCAGACCACCATTCCCGTGGCGGCGCGAATTGGCGGCACCTATACCCAGCCCACGGTAGAAACCGACCTGCAGGCGGTCGTCAAGAACCTGACCGTTCGCCTGGTAGACTACCAGAAGCAAAAATTGCTGGCCGGCGGGCAGGCGAAGGCCGGGGAATTGCTGGGCAACCTGATGGGAGGGAGCCGCGACAGCACGACTGCCGCCGATACCGCCCAAACAGATCTGGGCAATGTGGTAGGCGACGTGTTGGGTGCCGCCACCCAAAAGGCCCCTAAAGCAACAGATTCTGCGGCCGCCTCCGGGAACGATGCCGTTAAGGAGGCTGCCCGCAACGTCCTGGGCGGCCTTTTGAAAAAGAAGAAGGAGCCGGCAACTACTAAAAAAGACAGCGTGCAGTAAGGCAGAAATTGGGCCAGACCCTGGATTGAGATTGGTTTATCCGACTTCCAGTCCGACGAAATACCCCTCGCTGCCTCGCACATTAAATACCGTATCGTCTTCGAAGAGCAGGTATTGCCCCTTGATGCCCATAAGCCTGCCTGCATACTCGGGCTGCTTGTCGAGGTTGAGGCTCTTTATCTTGCCCGGATGCCGCAATACGGGGAATTCCAAATGGGTTTCCCGGGTCGATTCGATAAAGTAAGGCCGGGCTTCTTCCGGAATGTAGTCTTTCAGTCGGGCCCGCCAGGCGAACAGGTCTATATCTTCCAGCTTCCCGGTAAGCATGCTGCGCCAGTTGGTTTTGTCGCTCACATGTTCTTTCAGGGCCACCTCCGTAATACCCGCCAGGTAGCGGTTGGGGGTTTCCACGATTTCGATGGCTTCGTGGGCGCCCTGGTCGATCCAGCGGGTCGGGATTTGCGATTTGCGCGTTACCCCCACCTTTACGCTGCTGGAGTTGGCCAGGTACACCACATGGGGCTGCAGCTGGATTTTTTGCTCGTATGCCAGGTCGCGGTCTTCCTGCCCCAGGTGGGCCCGGCTCAGTTCGGGGTGCATGATCCAGTCGCCTGCCCGGGGCGTTTCAAAAAAGCAGCTCCGGCAGAAGCCCTGCCTGAAAATGGGTTTGTCTTCCCCGCATTGCAGGCACTGGTATTTCAGAAAACGGATGACGAGGCGGCGTTCCAGCAGCTGGTTTACATGTACGAAGTCGTCGGGGAAGAGCAGGTAGTACTGGATGGGTTGGTCCCATTCGGTTTGCATTTTCTGTAAAACACCTTCGTATTGCATGCCGGTCTGGTTTTTGGCCCGCGGAATATTCCTATCTTTAGCCTTCGCTAAAGCGTCTAAAGATACCCAAAAATGCCCATTCCGCTGTTCAATTCAATCGCCTCTTGGTTGCTGAAAAAGCGGTTCCATCAGATCGAGCTCTTCCTGAAATACCCGGCAGAGGTACAACAGGAAGTACTGCAGCAGTTGCTCGATTTCGCCGACGAGACGGAAGTTGGAAAAAGCTATGGTTTTGAGGGGATTACCGATTACGAAACCTTTGCGGGCCGTCTGCCTATTGTTACCTACGAGGAATTTGAACCGCTTATCGAGCGCAGCCGCAGGGGCGAACAAAACCTGTTCTGGCCAACTGAAATCAAGTGGTTTGCCAAAAGCAGCGGTACCACCAACGCCAAGAGCAAATTCATTCCGGTGAGCAGCGAGGCGCTGGAAGACTGCCATTACAAGTCGGCCAAAGACCTGCTCTGCCTTTATTTGAACAACAATCCGAATTCCCAGTTGTTTACCGGCAAAAGCCTGAGGCTGGGGGGGAGCATGCAGCTGTACGAAGACAACGGCTCTTTTTTTGGCGATTTGTCTGCCATTCTGATCGACAACATGCCCTTCTGGGCCGAATTGAGCAGCACCCCCGGCAGCCGGGTTTCCCTGATGAGCGAATGGGAGAGCAAGCTCAAGGCCATCATCCAGGAAAGCATTCAGGAAAATGTAACCAGCCTGGCCGGCGTGCCCTCGTGGATGCTGGTTTTGCTTACCCAGGTATTGAAAGATACCGGGAAGGGGCACTTGCTTGAAGTCTGGGATAACCTGGAGGTGTACTTTCACGGCGGGGTCAACTTCAACCCGTATCGCGAACAATACCGGCGTCTGCTGCCCCGCGATTCCTTCCAGTACTACGAAATCTACAACGCCTCCGAAGGATTCTTTGCCATACAGGACCGCAACAACAGCCAGGATTTGCTGCTCATGCTCGATTACGGCATCTTCTATGAATTCATCCCCATGGAATCGTACGGGACGCCCCACCAGCGGGTTATTCCGCTCTGGGAGGTGCAGACCGGAGTAAACTACGCCATTGTAATTACCACCAATGCGGGCCTGTGGCGTTACCAGGTGGGCGACACCGTGCGCTTTACCAGTACCGATCCTTACCGCCTGCGCATTACCGGCCGCACCAAGCACCACATCAATGTTTTCGGGGAAGAACTCATCATTGAAAATACGGAGGACGCCCTGCGGAAAACCTGCGAACTCTGGCATGCCAGCATCAGGGACTACACGGTGGCTCCTGTTTTTATGTCGGAATCAGACAAAGGGGCCCACGAATGGCTCATCGAGTTTCGCCAGCCACCCAGCGACCTGCAGGCTTTCGGACGCGACCTGGACAAGGCCCTGCAGAGCCTCAATTCTGATTACGAGGCCAAACGCTATAAAAACATGACCCTTAACCCGCTGCTGCTCCACCAGGCGCGGGAGGGCCTTTTCTACGACTGGCTCAAATCCAAGGGAAAACTCGGCGGGCAGCACAAGGTACCCAGGCTTTCCAACACCCGCGAATACCTGGAAGAACTCCTGGAGCGAAACCAGGAAGTGACCACCTGACCGGGCCTTGGCGCGCTGCCCAATTGCGCCAGGCCTTTGAAAGCCCGTGCCCGGGCACCCCACCAATTGGGATTTTATCGACGAATTGCACCCGGTAATCAAATAAAAATGGATATCTGAAGCCATTTCCGCAACTTCACATCCCTCATTAACCTACTTCTTCTTGTAATTCAAGCGATTATGGCAAACAGACTGGTTATTTTATCCGACATGTGGGGTTCCCGACGGGGGCTCTGGGTTACGTCCTACCTGGGCTATTTACAGCAATATTTCGATATCGTTTACTACGACAGCCAGGAGCTGGCGGGCCTGGAGCGGGTTGTCAAGACACGCGAAGACCTGTGCCAGGCCCTGATTGAAGGCGGGTACGACACAGCCGTAAACCAATTGCTTAAGAAGGAGAAAACCCCCAGCCACTACCTGACATTCTGCGCGGGGGGCACCGTCGCCTGGAGGGCTGCCCTGAAAGGGCTGCCCATGAAATCGCTTTACGCCATTTCGCCCCTCTGGCTGGAACGTGAACAAGAAAGGCCTGATTGCCCGGTAAAACTCCTTTTCGGGGAATTGCATAAAGAACGCCCCACAGAGGAATGGGCCGAACAACTTGAAGTGCCGATGAAGGTCGAGCCGCTTTTTGGCCGGGAACTCTATTCAGATGAAAAAATCATCCGCAAGGTAAGTCTCGAATTGCTGGAAGATTTCGTACGGACGAAACACAAGTCGTTTACGAGACCGCTTTCAATTTTTTAATCGTCTCAAAGGAAAGCTTCTCTTCTGCATAAGGCTTGGTAACCTTGAACTCGGTTTCATCTGAACTGGGCAATTCGAACATGGCATCTGTGAAGATGGCCTCGCAGAGGGAGCGAAGCCCCCTGGCGCCCAATTTGTATTCCATCGCCTTGTCGACAATGTAATCGAGAGCCTGCTCGGTAATGCTGAACGTAATGCCGTCCATGGTGAAGAGTTTCTCGTACTGCTTGAGGATGGCGTTCTTGGGCTCGGTGAGGATGGCCCGCAGCGCTTTGCGGTCGAGTGGATTCATATGGGTAAGGACCGGCAGGCGCCCGATGATTTCGGGAATAAGGCCGAACTCCTTGAGGTCTTTCGGGATGATGTACTGCAGCACATTCTCGGCATCGAGGCTCTCTTCCCGCCGGGAAGCGCTGTAGCCGATGGCCTGCATGTTGAGTCGTTTGGTGATGATGCGCTCGATACCGTCGAACGCCCCCCCGGCGATGAACAGGATGTTCTCGGTATTCACCTCAATAAACTTCTGGTCGGGGTGCTTGCGACCGCCCTTTGGCGGAACGTTTACCAGGGTGCCCTCAAGCAGTTTCAGGAGGCCCTGCTGCACCCCCTCCCCGGAAACGTCTCGGGTAATGGAAGGGTTGTCGCTCTTGCGGGCAATCTTGTCGAGTTCGTCAATGAACACGATGCCCCGTTCTGCCTTTTCCAGGTTGTAATCGGCCGCCTGCAGCAGGCGGGTCAGGATACTTTCGACATCTTCGCCCACATAGCCAGCCTCGGTGAGCACTGTGGCGTCCACGATGGCCAGGGGCACATTCAGCATACGAGCTATGGTTTTGGCCATCAGGGTTTTGCCGGTACCGGTCTGGCCTACCATAACGATATTGCTCTTCTGGATCTCAACCTCGTCTTCCTTGCTTGAAGGCTGCAACAATCTTTTGTAGTGGTTGTAAACAGCCACCGAGAGCACTTTCTTGGTACGTTCTTGCCCGATTACATAGGTGTCAAGAAAATCCTTGATTTCCTGGGGCTTGCGCAGGGTGAGCTCTGAGCTGAGGTCGCTGGTGCGCGACTGGCGCGACTCCTCGGCAACAATGCCATGGGCCTGCTCGATACACCGGTCGCAGATATGTGCATCCAGCCCGGCGATGAGCAGATTAGTCTCGGGTTTCTTCCTGCCGCAAAATGAACATTCTAAATTTTCCTTTGCCATGGGTTTGAAGTCCTGCTACTAAACTAACGTTTTATATGAAAAAAATTGCCTTCTGGCACGAAGCGCGGCGGCTTTGCCGTGTTTAAGAGGAACGCTCCCGTTCCAGGATTTCATCTATCATACCGTATTCCATCGCTTCGCCCGACCGCATCCAGTAATCGCGGTCGCCGTCTTCGTAGATCCGCTCATACGATTGCCCGCTGTGCTTGGCGATGATGCGGTAGAGTTCGTCTTTAACCTTGAGGACTTCCTGGGCGGCAATTTCGATATCGCTGGCCTGTCCCTGAGCTCCTGAAAGGGGTTGGTGAATCATCACCCGGCTGTGTTTCAGGCCGCTGCGCTTGCCTTTTTCGCCGGCGCACAACAGGACGGCGGCCATAGAGGCAGCCATGCCGGTACAGATGGTGGCCACGTCGGGCTTGATAAACTGCATGGTATCATAAATACCGAGGCCTGCATAAACGCTACCTCCCGGGGAGTTGATGTAAATCTGAATGTCTTTGGAAGAATCGGCGCTGGCCAAAAAGAGCAGCTGGGCCTGGACGATATTGGCCACCTGGTCGTTTATGGCAGTCCCCAGGAAAATGATGCGATCCATCATCAGACGCGAAAATACGTCCATGGCGATAACGTTCAGCTGGCGCTCCTCAATGATGTTGGGGGTCATGCCCACCGGATACATGCTTGTAAGCCCGCGCTCGAGCTGCAGGCTGCCAATACCCCGGTCGAGCAGGGCGTATTTCTGGAATTCTTTGGCGTAATCCATCTGTGCTATACTACGGCTAAGGGCCTCCGGACCAATCGAATCGGGCATTCCCTCTGGGAATTTCCACTTCGGTGCTCCCAGGGAGACCGGTTAAAAAAAAGGTGCCGAAACCTGCGTATTCGGCACCGTAAAGATACTCATTTTACAGCTACCAAGGACTTGTAGCCTGATTTTTGAAATGGCCTCGGGCCTATCCGTAAACCTCTTTTACGAACTCTTCGTATGTAACTTCCTTGGTCTTCAGGTTTGCCTTTTCCTTGAACAGCCCAAGCATTTTCTGGCTCATCAGTTGCTCAGAAAGCCGTTTGATCTCGTCCTGGTTTGAAAGTACGCGCATGGCGATGTTCTCCAGGTCTTCTTCTTTCGGGTTTACCTGGCCGTATTGGGCCATCTGCGAGCGGATAAAGCCTTTGGCGAATTCCTTAAGCTCGTCGAACTGGATGTTCAGGTCGTGCTCCTTGATAAGTTTTCCTTCGATGAGCTGGTAGCGCAGGCCCTTTTCGGAGCGCTCGTACTCATCGCTGGCTTCTTCTGAGCTCAGGGGCTTCTCCCCGGTATTCTGCATCCATTTTTTGAGGAACTCGGCAGGCAGGTCGAATTTCACGGTCTCGATCAGGCGCTCGGTTACGTCATTGAGCAATTTCTGGTCGGCCTGCTGCAGAAATTGGGCTTCCGAATCGGCCTTGATCTTCTCACGCATTTCCTTTTCCGACTTTACGGCATCTTTTCCGAACAGGCGGTCGAACAATTCCTGGTCGAGTACTGCCGGTTGGCGCTCGTTGACCTCGGCTATGGTGAATTGCACCTCGATATCGAGGTTTTCAGCCTTTTCGCGCGGAATGCCCAGCATGCTCGGCAAGAGGTAGTCCTCCTTGAGCAGTCCCTTGGTCTTCAGGCTCACGGTGTCGCCCACCTTTTTGCCTTTCAGGGCGTCGAGGGCCTTTTTGCTCTTGACCTTGCCCATTTCGAGGGTGGTCTTGTGCTCGATCGCTTCCGCTTCGTTAACAAAGGTGCCGTTAACCTCATCGGCGGCTCCTATCGCAGGGCGGGCAACCAGTTTGCCATACTGCCTGCGGATGCGGTCAACCTGCTCGTCGATCATTTTCTTGTCGGCAACGATCTGGTAGTGGGTAATGGCTTTCTTGGTCTTCAGGGGTACTTCGAAGTCTGGGGCCAGCCCGAGTTCGAATTCAAAGGCCAGTTCTTCGGCATCCCAGTTAAAGTTGTCTTGCTGTTTGGGCAGGGGATTGCCCAGCACATCCAGCTTTTCCTCCACGAGGTACTTGTTCAGGTTGTCCTGCAACAGCTTGTTTACCTCGTCTACCAGCACGGCTTTCCCGTACTGTTTCTTGATGAGCCCCATGGGCACCTGTCCTTTGCGAAACCCCGGAATGTTGGCGTTTTTGCGGTAGTCTTTCAGGATCTTTTCAACTTTATCCTGGTAGTCATCTTTGCTTATGGCCACTTTCAGAACGGCGTTCAACGCATCGATCTGCTCTTTGGTGATGTTCATTAATTTCCTGTTATGGGTAAAATGGGAGGCAAAATTAACGGATTTTACCCGGTTCGCCAAGTTTTCAACCCATTGTCTTTCAAACCCGGCCCGGTTAGGCCTTGTCGTCTTTCAGGAAGGTGAAAAGAATGGCCTGCAGCAGGGAGAGCAACAGGGAGAACAACAGGGCGGTCCAAAACCCGTCGACCGCAAAGCCCGAGACCAGTTTGCTGGCAAGCAAGATGATAATGGCGTTGATCACCAGCAGGAAAAGCCCCAGGGTAAGAAGCGTTACCGGGAGCGTCAGGATAACCAGCAGGGGCTTTACGAGCAGGTTCAGCAAGCTCAGCACCACGGCTACCAGTACGGCGATCCAGTAAGACTCCACCGATACCCCGGGCAGGATGTTGGCCAGCAACAGCACCGCCAGGGCGGTTAGCAGCATGCGAAGGATAAAGTTCATGGCTGTATTAGTTTATTTCGGAAGATTGCTTCAGTGGTTGAATGAGCTAAGTTGCCAATGTGCAAATTAGCGCTTTACTGCGCTGTAAATTACGGTTAGCAAATTAATTAATATACAACCCGGTATAGGCCAGTGGGTTAACCTTTGGCAGTAAGGCGCCGTATTTGGCTTCTATCACGGCGATAAACTGGTTGGCCAGCAAGGCAGAGCCCCTGGGGGCAGGATGGATCCCGTCGAGGGAGAACCCGCCTCCGGTGGCATAGGCGTCGGTTACCACACTTCCGTCGGCCAGTGGTACACCCGTTTCCACAACCGTGTTGTAGTAACCATAGGCGTCTACCAGGCCTACATTGTAAAGTTGGGCCAGGGCCTCGATGGTCTGGTTATAGGCGGCGGTAGCCGTTGCAACGGCCTCCTGCTCTTCAGGGGTCAGGACCCACTTGTCGGCCAGGGGAATGGCCACCCCGTTAATGCTGGTCGGGTCGTTCGGGTTGGCAAGGGTACCGATGATAAGTTGCGAGGTAAATACCATAAGGTCATCAGCTGTGGCCTGACGCATGTTGATCAATCCGGGATTGTAGGGTGTCAGGTCAGTAAGGTCCTCATCCAAAATAACCACGGCATTCCCTGCTCCGGCCTGGAAGGAGATGGTGCGGCGGGCCAGTTCTTCGGCCGAGATCACCCCGAGGCCTGCCAGTTGCGCGAGCCCCCCGTTGTATACGGCGTAGGCCCCGTTGAGCAGGGCGGCGGTGGCCGCGTCGAGCGGTACCGGGTTATGCGGCACGGTGGTAAAGTAGGGGAGGGTGGTTACATCGGGGATGTTGGCCACCACGCCTTTGGCGCCGTTGGCAGTAAGCGCCTGCAGCAGCGAGTTGTAAACGCTGGCAAAGACGTTTGGGTCTGTAATGTCATTGCCCCCGTATGAGCTGGGGTCCAGGTTGCCGGTCTGGTCCACCCCGTTACCTCCTGATGAAGCGAACGAGAGTACGTCGTTGCTGCCGATCCAGAGCGTAAAGAAAGAAGGAGACTGTGCCAGGGCATCACCCAGGACGGTCGCGGCAGGACCGGAGGCGAAGCGGGCGTAATACGGGTTGGCCAGGCCGGGGGCCACCCCGGCTACATTTCCGTAACCCGGGGCTACCAGGTGAAAGATCTTGGCTCCGGGAACCCCCATATTGTTGAAAGAGCCCGAAAGGGCATTGGTTACCTCTGTGGCGCCCTGCCCGCTAACCGGAACGGGGCTGGGGGAACCTGTGGAAAAATCGAGGTAAAGGCGGTTGCCCAGGCCAGGGATGGGTTGTCCGCCCAGGGTTAGGCCACCCAGGTTATCTGACATATAGGGAATGCTGAAATCGCCACCGCCGGCTTCGGCAAAACTGCCGGCCAGCATGTTCGGGTACGACGCATCCTGCCCCATGATGAACAGGGCACCGTCTGAAAATCCGGCAGTGAGCGAATTGCCGATAGCCACGTAATTGGAAAGGTCGGCGGAACCGCTGGTATATTCAATAGGTGGTTGCGGTTGCCCGGGGCCAGGAACAACGGGGTCGTCATTGTTGCAGGAAACCAGGAAAAGGCCAAAAACAGCCCAGAGTGCCAGGAGTTTTTTCATCGGATTTGTTTTGAGTTAGTTTGGCCCGGACTGCAAGCGGCCGGGACCCGATCAAAATTAACCAAATTTGCGAAACTCGCAATAAGCGGCTGTTAAAAATTATGCATGCATAATAATAAAGGGCCCGCCTTCAGGAATTCATAAAATTAAGGCTTATCCTGTAGAATTCGGCAGGTTTTTCGGCGTGCAGCCAGTGCCCCGCTCCCGCCACGGTCTCCAGGGCCGCCTGAGGGAAATGGGCCCGTATGCCCGGCAGGTCTTCATCGGCTATATAGGGCGATTTGCCACCCCTGAGGAAAAGGACCGGCCCGTCGAACCTGGCGCCGGAAGGCAGGGCAGCGCCAATGGCTTCCATGCTCAGGCTCAGCACCGGCAGGTTCATCCGGAAACCGAGCTGCCCGGGTTTCACCCAATGCAGGTTTTTCAGGAGAAACTGGCGAATGCCCCAGTCCGGGATGGATGCTGACAACAGGTCGTCGGCCTGGTTGCGGGTCTCGATTTTGCCTTCGGGCAGGGCACTGAGCGCATCGATAATCCATTTGTGGTGGGGCGGGTAGTATTTGGGGGCTATGTCGGCCACCAGCAGTCGTTCGACACGTTCGGGGTACATACAGGCAAACAGCATGGCGGTTTTTCCCCCCATGGAATGCCCGATCACAGAGGCCCGGATGAGCCGATGGTAGTCCATATACTCGCGCAAATCTTCGACCATCGTTGGGTAGTCAAAGCGGTCTGACCAGAAGCTCCGGCCGTGGTTGCGCTGGTCAATCAAATGTACCTGGAAGCCTGCTTCCGCGTACTGGCTGCCCAGTGATTTCCAATTGTCTGACATGCCCAGGAAGCCGTGCAGGATTATCAGCGGCCGGCCGCTGCCCAGTATTTTGGCATGCAGCAGATTCATGGGCTGAGCCGCTTTTGGTAGAGGGCGATCACGTTTTCCAGGCCCAGGTAGAGCGATTCGCAAATGAGGGCATGGCCGATGGATACCTCGAGCAGGCCGGTAACCTCCCGGGCGAAGTAGGCCACGTTGTCGAGGTTCAGGTCGTGGCCGGCATTTAGTCCCAAACCAGCCCGTGCGGCTGCCTCGGCAGCCTGTACATAGGGGCGCACGGCAGCGGCCGGGTCGGTCCCGAACCGGTGGGCGTAGCCCTCGGTGTAGAGTTCCACCCGGTCGGTGCCCGTATCGCGGGCAGCCGTTACGAAGTCCGGATCGGGGTCTACGAAAATGGAGGTGCGAATGCCGGCGGCCTGGAATTCGGCTATGACTCCACTGAGGAATTTGCCATGGGCCCGGGTATCCCAGCCGGCGTTGGAGGTAACCGCGTCGGGCGCGTCGGGCACCAGGGTTACCTGTTCGGGGCCCACCTCTAAAACCAGGTCGATGAATTCCGGGATGGGGTTGCCTTCGATGTTCAGTTCGGTAGTGACCACGGCCCTCAGGTCGCGGGCATCCTGATAGCGGATGTGCCTTTCATCGGGCCTGGGGTGGATGGTGATCCCCGCTGCCCCGAAGACTTCAATGTCCCTGACCGTTTTGACCAGGTCGGGCATGTTTCCGCCCCGGGCATTACGCAGGGTGGCAATTTTGTTCACATTCACGCTCAATCGTACCATGACGGGCTGTCTTACGTTATTTCTCGGGCAAAAATACGAATTAGGCATGCCTTTTGCGCTGTAAAATTAGTAATTTGCACCTCGATAAGACCATGGAGATTCAGGACCACATAATCACCACCCTGCCGGTATTCGAACCGGGCGATTCCCTTAAGGAGGTCATCCTCTTTTTTGCCCAGTCTACCTATTCGCATGTTGCCGTTGCAGAGGAAGGTCGCTTTTTGGGCCTGCTCGGGGAAGCCGATCTCGACAGCTTTCTCGAGACCAGCCTGGTTGACGAATTCCGGTACCAGCTTGAAAGCTTTTCAGTGCTGCCCGGGGCAACCTGGCTCGATGTGCTGGAGGTCTTTGCGCGCAATGAGGCCAATGTGCTGCCCGTGGTGGATGCCGGGGGGCTCATCCTGGGATACTACGACCTTACCGAACTGGTGGGAATTTTTCGCGAAATGCCTTTTTTTAACGAGCCCGGGGCGGTGCTGGTGGTTTCCAAACCCCTGCGCGACTACAGCTTCAGCGAAATTGCCCAGATCGTGGAAGGCAACAATACCCGCCTTATGGGGGCCTTTATCTCGGCGATCCGCAATGAGGTGGCCGAAGTAACCCTGAAGATGGGCGATACCCATATCAATGAAGTCATCCAGACCTTTCGCAGGTATGGCTACAACATTCTTTCCGGCAGTGTGGACGACCACTTTATGGAAGACCTCAAGCAGCGCTCCGATTACCTGGATAAATACCTAAACGTTTAATAGCCGATGAAAGTCGCGCTCTACGGTCAGACCTTCAATAAGGAATCTGCCGGCCCGGCCGGGGAACTCCTCGATGAATTGTCTGTCTTGGGGGCCGAGGCTGTCCTCGAGGCCGAATTTGCGCAGTTTCTGGGCCTATCCGGCCCGGAGTACCCCACCTTTACCCTTAAAAAGGGCCTCGATCCTTCCTTCGACCTGTTCGTGAGCTTCGGGGGCGACGGCACCATTTTGCGGGCCATTACCTACATACGCGACCTGGGGATCCCGATAGTGGGGGTGAACACGGGCCGCCTCGGGTTCCTGTCCACCATCGGCAAGGAAGAGGTGCGCAGCCTGGTGCGCGATTTCAGCAAGGGTGCCTACCGCCTGGTGGAGCGAAGCCTGGTCAGTGCCCGCCTGAACGATGCCGCTCCGGAAGCGGGATTTATGAATTTCGCCCTGAACGAGGTTACGGTAAGCCGCAAAGACACGACCTCCATGATTACCGTGGAAACCTACCTGAACGGGGAATACCTTACTTCGTACTGGGCCGATGGTCTGATCGTGGCCACCCCAACCGGCTCCACGGGCTATTCATTGAGCTGTGGGGGCCCCGTAATAACGCCTACGGCACGCTCCCTGGTGATTACCCCCATCGCTCCCCACAACCTGAATGCCCGCCCCCTGGTTATCGCAGACGACACCGAAATCAGGCTTCGGGTATCAGGCAGGGAGTCGCAACACCTGCTGTCGCTTGATTCGCGCATTACCAGTGTCGAAAACGGCACCGAAATCTGCATCCGCAGGGCGGGCTTTACGGTAAAGATGGTAGAATTCGCCTCGGAGAGCTTCCTGAAAACCATTCGCCACAAATTATTATGGGGGGAAGACCGGCGGAATTGACCCCCGCCAAGCGCAATAAAACCCCCCAATTCCTGTTTATCAATGGAAACCGGATACAGCAAGGCGTTTAAAATTGCTATATTTGCAAACTTTTTGGAATTGATGAGGATTGTTTTTGCCGTTCTGTGCCTGCTGCTGGCGGGCACCGCTCATGGACAGACTTACGAAGTCGGGCTGTTCGGCGGGGGGGTCAACAACATCGGAGATATTGGAAGGATGAACTATATCTACCCTTCCGGCCCTGCGATGGGAGCCCTTTTCAAATGGAACAAAAGCCGTCGGTATGCCTGGAGGGCGCACATGCTGTACGGGCAGTTTACGGCAGACGACAGCAAATCGGATATGCCATCAAGGGAACAGCGGGGCCTGAGGATGAAGAACAACATCCTGGAAATCTCGGCTGGTCTGGAATTGAATTTCGTGGAGTACAACCTCCACAAACTGGGGCCGGCGTTTACCCCATATCTGTATACGGGAATTACGTATTTCAGGTACGATTACAATTATTTCGACGCCGGGCAATTGATTAATACAAACCAGCGGGACGGGGCGTTTGCCATACCCATGACCGTTGGAGCTAAGTTGCGGCTGAATCAGTTACTGGTACTGGGGGGCGAAATTGGCGCCCGATACACCTTTACCGACAACCTGGATGCCAGCAACCCGGTGGGCAGCAATTACGAGGCGCAGGCCGACGGCCCGATCGGAAACATATTCAGCGATGACTGGTACGTTTTCTCAGGGGTGACCCTTACCTTCACCTTCGGAAGGAAACCGTGCCAGGATTGCTTTGAATAGCATACGAGATGGACACTATAGAAGTATTGAAACAAGGGCGCATCCCCGTGCACCTGGCCATTATCATGGATGGGAACGGGCGTTGGGCCAAGCAGCGCGGAAAACTCCGGGTCTTTGGCCATGAAAACGGAGTGCATGCAGTGCGGCGCACCGTCGAATTGGCTGCCAAACTGGGGATCGAATACCTTACCCTTTACGCCTTCAGCACTGAAAACTGGAACCGCCCCAAACTCGAGGTAGATACCCTGATGATGCTGTTGGTTGCCTCCCTGCGCAAGGAACTTGCCTCCCTTCATGAGAACAATATTCGCCTGCGTGCTATCGGCCGGTTAGATACCCTGCCCGCTAAGGTGCTAAAGGAGTTGAAAGAGGCTGTGGAACAGACCTCTGTGAACAGCGGCCTAACCCTTACGGTGGCCCTAAGCTACGGCTCTCGCGAAGAATTGACCTCTGCTTTTAAAGCCCTTGCTTTCAAAGTTAAAAATAACATAATTTCGCCCGAAAAAATTGATGAAACCATTATTAATGATCATCTTTACACGCACGATTTGCCAGATGTAGACCTGCTTATCCGAACCAGTGGCGAACACCGGATAAGCAATTTTTTATTGTGGCAAATTGCCTATGCTGAATTGTACTTTACGGAAGTATTTTGGCCCGATTTCGGGGAAGACGACCTGTTTGAGGCCCTAAAGAGTTACCAGAACAGAGAACGACGATTTGGAAAAACTAGCGAACAACTCAATTAGTGGTATGCCGGCATTCATATCACTGAGAAGGCTCCTCCTTTTTCTTGCTATCTTACTGACCTTTTCCGCTTACTCCCAGGATGTTGCCACGCCCGAGAGTAAGACCTATATTCTTGGGGGGCTCAAGGTAGTTGGGCTCCAGAGCTACAACGAACAGACAGTTAAGACCTATACAGGCCTGCGCGAAGGGCAGCCCATCACCATCCCCGGCGACAAGATTAGCGAGGTCATCAAAAAACTTTGGGGGCTCGACCTGTTTAGCGACGTTACCTTCTATACCAGCGCCATTCGGGGCGATTCCCTTTTCCTGGAGCTCGAAATCCAGGAGCGCCCCTCCCTGAACAATGTCACCTTTTACGGTATACGCGACCGCAAGGCCGATGATATCATCGACGACGCCGACCTTAAAAAGGGCAAAAAGATTACCGAAAGCCTGATTGCCACCACGCGCAATTACATCCTCAACAAATACCGCAAAGAGGGCTACCTGAATACCCAGGTGCAGATTGCCACCAGCCCTGACAGCACAGAGACCAACGCGAGAAACATGGTCGTCAACATCAAGCGCGGCAGCCGGGTGAAGGTACGGGATATCATATTTGAGGGCAATGAAAAGCTCTCCGACGGCAAACTTCGGGGGGCGATGAAGAAAACCAAGGAAAGGCGCGTGGCGCGATTCTGGAAGAAGTCGAAATATATCGAATCCGATTACCAGGAAGACCTTAAGGCCCTTGTAGATAAATATGCCGAGAGCGGGTACCGCGATGCCCGGGTGCTCTCAGACAGTGTGGTGCGGGTACGCGACAACCGCATCGACATCCGCATAGCCGTGGAGGAAGGCAACAAGTATTATTTCGGGAAAATCGATTTTATCGGAAACACGGTGTATTCAGACCGGCAGCTTACCCAGGTGCTTGGCATTCGGGAAGGCGACACCTACAACGGGGTGCAGTTGCGCAAGCGGATCGCAGACGACACCAAGCCCGATTCCGAAAACCTGACCAACCTGTACCAGAACAACGGCTACCTCTTCTCGCAGATCAACCCGGTGGAGGTTTCGGCCGAGAATGACACCATCAATTTTGAGATCCGCATCATCGAGGGTAAGGAGACCTTCCTGAATCGCATCACCTTTAGCGGCAACAACAAGACCAACGACCACGTTATCTACCGCGACGCGCGCACACGCCCCGGGCAGCGCTACAGCAAGGACGACATTATCAGGACCATACGTGAACTCGGGCAGCTGGGCTTTTTCGATCCGGAGCAAATCAAGCCCGAGATCGAGAACCCCAACCCCAACGAGGGTACGGTAGACCTCAAATTCGACCTGGTAGAGTCGGGTGCAAGCCAGATCGAGTTGCAGGGCGGCTACGGGGGCGGCGGCTTTATCGGCACCCTCGGGCTATCGTTCAACAACTTCTCGATTCAGAACCTCTTCAAGGGCGAATCGTATTCGCCCGTCCCCATGGGAGACGGCCAAACCTTTGCCCTGCGGCTGCAGGCCAGCCGGACCTTCCGGGTATACAGCCTGAGCTTTTCAGAACCCTGGCTGGGCGGGCGAAAGCCCGTGCGTTTCAGCCTGTCGCTTTCGCGCACGCAACAGTTTGCGGCGAATTACAACAGCAGCGGCCGTATACAGGTAGACAAAAGCCAGCAGTTTTCCATTATGGGCATCTCGGCCGGCCTGGCAAAACGGGTACAGTGGCCAGATGACTTCTTTGTGGTTTCGCACGCGGTGAGCTACCAGCTGTACGATTTTAAGAACTACCGCACGGGGTTGTTCAACTTTGGGAACGGGCGTTCCAATTCCCTGGCCTATACGATCGGGATAGCCCGAAATTCCTCGGGCCCGGGTCCCATTTTCCCGATGACGGGAAGCAATTTTGAGCTTTCGGCCAAGTTTACCCCTCCCTATTCGGCATTCAACGATAAAGACTACGCCTCGCTGAAACAGGAAACTGAGGATATAATCCTGGAACAGCAGGAGCTCGCCAGACAGGGGCTCGTCGGAAGCCCGGAATATGTGGCACTGTCGATGCGGCTCGAGGAGCTCGACCAGGAGCGGTTCCGCTGGCTGGAATACTATAAGGTCAAGTTCAGGGCCGACTGGTACACCCGCGTTGTTGGCAAACTCGTGTTGCGTACCAATGCCGAATTCGGATTTCTGGGCAGTTACAATCCCGATGTGGGCAAGGTGCCCTTCGAGCGCTTCTGGCTTGGCGGGGACGGTCTTGGAAACAACTTTACCCTCGATGGTCGGGAGACCATTCAGCTCCGGGGCTATGAGAACAACTCCCTTACCCCGCTTGACCCCGTTACCGGACAGGCAGAAGGGGCTATTGCCTATAATAAGTTAACCATGGAGCTGCGTTATCCGCTGACCCTGAAACCAACCGCCTCGATTTATACCCTCTTATTTTTGGAAGGAGGGAACGCCTACAACAATTTTCAGGAGTTTAGTCCGTTTCAGTTAAAAAGATCGGCCGGAGTCGGGCTGCGCATATTCATGCCCGCCTTTGGCCTGTTGGGGATCGACTTCGGTTACGGCTTCGACGACGACTACAGGCCCGATAACAATACCGGGCCAAGCGGTTGGCAGACACACTTTGTCATAGGCCAGCAGTTTTAGGCGTGCACGGCTCTTTTCCCGACCAGCTGAAGTGTTAAATGTTTCATTTTGAAATATTTAATAAATTTGGCACGATATTTTCAAGTATGAAAAGCAGTACGGGTATGATAGGACGAATTGCAACAGCCGTTTTGTTACTGGGGCTCACGGGAATTACGTGGGCACAGCGGGGCGTGAGAATCGCCTACGTGGATATGGAGTACATTCTGGAGCACGTAGATGAATACCGCGAGGCGAACGAGCAGCTCGAGAACAAGGTGTTTCAGTGGAAGTCTGATATAGATACCCGACAGGAGGCCGTCGACCAGCAGAAGCAAAACCTGGCGGCCGAGCGGGTGCTGCTAACCGACGAGCTCATCGCCGAACGGGAAGAAGAAATTGCCGTGCTCGAGAAGGAATTGTTTGATTACCAGCAAAACCGCTTTGGTCCGCGTGGCGACCTGGTGTTGCAAAAGCAACGGCTCATTCAGCCGATCCAGGACCAGGTGTTCAATGAAGTACAGAAGATCGGAGCCGATAAAAAGTATGATTTTATTTTCGATAAATCGGCGGATGTCGTAATGTTGTACTCCGAAAAAAGACACGATATCAGCGACTTGGTGCTGCGGGGCATCGCCCGCACGCGCAAGGTGAGCCAGCCCGCTAAAAAGGCGGAAACCAGGCTGGAGTCTTTTGAAGGGGAGGCCGAGGAACCCGTTTCTGAGGCCGTGCTCGAACGCCAGCAACGGACCGAGCAAGCCGAAGCAGCCCGCACCCAGGATGCCGAGGCCAGGCGGGCCGAACAATTGAAATTGCGCGAAGAACGCAAAAAAGCATACGAAGCCCGGCGGCAAAAATTGCTCGAAGAGCGGGAGGCCAAGCGCAAGGCCCGCGAAGAAGAGCTGAAGCCCAACGAGCAGGTAAACGACACTATAGGAAGTAACTAAACTAAATTCGAAATATTTTAACTCAAATACGCAAATTTAACATCATGAAACACGTAGTGAAGGTGGCAGTAGCCGTTGTCTTGTTCGTAGCAGCCGCAGGCGTTGCCCGGGCCCAGAGCAAGACTGCTCATATCAATGTGACGGAGCTTTTGCAAGCCATGCCGGAAATGAAGGCTGCCCAGGCCGAACTCAAGCGCCTGGAAGAGACCTATCGGGCCGATATCCAGGGCTCCATGGAAGAACTGCAAAACAGATTCACCCAATACAACAACGAAGCCAGCTCTAAATCTGAGGAAGAAAACCAGAAGCGTGCCCTGGAACTGCAGGGTGCAGAGCGCAATATTGGTGAAGCTCAGCAGGCTGCCCAGCAGGAGCTGTCTAAAAAGCAGGCCGAGTTGTTTGAGCCCATCTCCAAAAAGGCCAAAACCGCCATTGAAAAAGTGGCAGCGGCGCAGGGCTTCCAGTACGTATTGGATTCGAGCCCGGGGTCTGGCGTTATCGTCGCCACTGGCAAGGATCTGCTTGCGGATGTGAAAAAGGAATTAGGATTCTAACAGCGCGTCCCAACGAGAAAAAAAAACCGCCCAGCTCCGGGCGGTTTTTTTATTTTTGAGGGTAAGCGCATAACCCTATGAACGAAGCCCCCATTGGGATATTCGACTCCGGAGTGGGCGGCCTGACCGTCTGGCACGAAATCGTACAGCTCTTGCCGGCAGAAGATACGCTCTATCTGGCCGACAGTGCCCATGCCCCATATGGGGAACGGCCTGCCGAAGAGATTCGAGCCCTGAGCCGAAAGAATACGGAATGGCTTCTGGAGCGGGGCAGCAAGATTATCGTTGTGGCCTGCAATACGGCAACTACCAATGCCATTGCCCAATTGAGGCGCGAATACCAGGTCCCTTTTGTCGGTATAGAACCGGCCATAAAGCCAGCCGCCCTGAACTCCCGCTCAGGCCGGGTGGGGGTGTTGGCCACCCGCGGAACTCTGGCCAGCGACCTGTTTGCGGAAACTTCCAAAGCCTATGCCGCGGGCATCCGTATTCTGGAACAGGAAGGGGTGGGGCTGGTGCGCCTTATTGAATCAGGGAATCTAGAAGACCCGGAACTCGCCGGCCGCCTGGAGACGCTGCTTGCGCCCATGCTGGAGGCCGGCATTGACCAGTTGGTGCTGGGGTGTACCCATTACCCGTTTTTGATACCTGTCCTGCGCACTTTGCTGCCCGAACAGGTGAAGATTGTCGATTGCGGCCTGCCGGTGGCCCGGCAGACTCAGGCTGTACTGGCGGCAAAAGGGTGGCTGCGCGACGCGGCTCACAAGGGCAGTCACCAGTTGTTCACCAATGGTGATCCGGAGGTGATGGGCCGGTTACTGGAGCTGTTGGGGCATAGCGAACAGGCCCGCTTTGCCCCGTTTTAACACCGGTTGCGGAAGGTCAGAAAAGTAAAGGAAAAGGCGTGTCTGTCATCGGCCGGATGGTCTTCTGAGGCAATCTGCTCCCAGCAGGCCGGATTCATATCAGGAAAGTAGGTGTCGGCTTCAAACCGGCCATGCACCCGGGTAAGCTCGATGCCCGTGGCATGCGGCAAGGCCTGCCTGTAAATTTCCCCACCCCCGATTACATAAACGCGGTCGCGGTCGGCCACCGCTTCAAGAGCCTCTTCCAGGCTGTATACCACCTGGCAGGAAGGATGGTCTACACGGTAGGTTCGGTCGCGGGTAATGATGATATGGAGCCGGTTGGGCAGGGGCTTCGGGAAGGTCTCAAAGGTTTTGCGGCCCATTACGATCGGGTGGCCGGAAGTCTGCTGTTTGAAGTGCCTGAAATCGTCGGGCAGGTGCCAGGGCAGCTCCCCTTCGCGCCCCAATTCGTTGCCGTCCCCGGCAGCCGCAATGAGGATGACCTCCCTCATGGGCCGGTCTCTTTTTTTTTGCCAGGCTCGGGCAGGGCCGCTTCGGCTTCTACTTCGGCTTCCAGTTTTTTGATGCGTTCCTGCTGCAGGCGCAATAGTTTTTCCCGCTGTTCCCGTTCCCAGGCGGGCCCCATAAAGCGGTCGGTGATGTAGACGTTTACCACGTGGAGGGCCAGCAGGAAGGCCCACGCGCCCAGTACCCAGAGGTACCAGTTGTACTCGGCCCGATATTTCAGGATCTTGTTCAGGGTAACCAGGAACACGGCCCCGACCAGGAAGGCCGAAAAGTGGCGGAAAAGCCTTTTTTTCTTGCGGATGCGATGCTGGGCGTATTCCAGCTGGGCATGTTGTTCCGCGTTGAGCAGGGGGTCCTTCTTTTTCTTGAAAAACATCTGAATACCTATCTTTACTAACAAAGATAGCGAATTCAAAGCCTCCCGATGAAGCCGATTTCCTCCTTCCGCAACCATTTTCCGCTCCTGACCCAAAGCACCTACCTGAATACGGCAGCCTGGGGGCTGCTGCACGAAGACCTGCTCGAATGGCGGCAGGAACAGGACCTCGATTACCTGGTGGGCGGCAGCGACTATAAAATAGAAAGCCTGGCCTTGCTCGATCAGACCCGGGAGCGCCTGGGAGCCTGCTTCGGCTGCCCGGGACAGCGCATTGCCCTGGTACCCAATTTTTCGCTCGGACTCAACCTGCTGCTCGAGGGGCTGCCGCGCCATCAAAAAGTGGTGTTGCTCGAAGGCGATTACCCCTCTGTGAACTGGCCTTTTGAGAGCCGGGGTTACCCGTTGCGCTATGCCAAACTCGGGGCAGGGGTAGAAGAAGAACTGCGGGGACTCATACGGGAGTGGGGGGCAGAGGTACTTGCCCTGAGCCTGGTGCAGTGGGTGAATGGCCTGCTGATTACCCCCGCTTTTTTAAAGGAGTTGAAGCAGGAATTCCCCGATCTGCTCATCATGGCCGACGGCACACAGTTTTTGGGTGCCTTCACCCACGATTTCGATGCCGGGGGCATCGATATTTTAGGCGCCAGCGGTTACAAATGGCTGCTTGGCGGCAATGGCAACGGGTTTGTGATGCACAGCCAGCTCGCTGAAGCCCGCATCGACCTGCGGTCTTCCGGCTTCAATGCCAGCGGGGGCGACCTCGCTGCCCGCGACCGCATTTCCTTCGCCCGCCGCCTGGAGCCGGGCCACCTCGACACCCTGAATTTCGGCAGCCTGCATTTTTCGCTCGGACTGCTGCAAGACCTGGGCCTGGACCGGGTCGAAACCTATAACCGGGAGCTGGTTTCGAAGGTGAGGGCCACCTTTGCAGAACTCGGCATCCTGGACCCGGAGTTGGAGCAGCGCGAGGCGCACGGCACAATTTTCAACATTCCCGACCCCGGGGGGCTCTACAAGCACCTGCGCCAAAACGATGTGGTTTGCTCCCGGCGGGGCCAGGGCATTCGTTTTGGCTTCCACTGCTACAATTCGGAGGCCGACCTTGGCCGGCTCGCAGACTTGATACGGAATTACCGCCCTTCTTGAGAAGCTGGCAATGCTGCCTCCTGCTTTTTATCAAGTTGGGGGGTTTGTAATTTCATTTTTACGAAATTCATAATTCTTAGTTAACCAATTGTCTATTAGGTTTTTTGTGCGTTGCTTTGCGGCGTGAAACCTGAATTAAATTCACCGAAAATTAAAAATCATGGCGATTAAAAAACAGTACCTGAAATCTAAGCCCGTATGCAAGGTAACCTTTACCGTACCTGCCGATGAAGCCAAAAAAGTGGCCGTTGTTGGGGATTTCAACAACTGGAACCCGAAGGGCAGCCTGCTCAAAAAGCTTAAGAATGGCACCTTCAAAGGCACATTTGACCTGCCGGCCGAACAGGCCTATGAATTCCGCTACCTGGTAGACGGAAGTTATGTGAACGACGAAGCAGCCGACCGCTATCAGTGGAACGAGTTCGCCGGAGCTGAAAATGCTGTACTCGAGTTGTAAGAAAACAAACGATACAAATTGCAAAGCGAAAAAGGCCTGCCGTGTGCAGGCCTTTTTATTTGCCACAGGCCCTGCTGAGCGGCCTAAACCGCCACGGCCCCCTTGATATGCGGGTGCGGGTGGTAGTCTTCAAGGGTGAAGTCTTCGAAGCGGAACGCAAACAGGTCGGATACCTCCGGGTTGAGTTTCATGCGGGGCAGGGGTCGCAGCTCCCGGCTCAGTTGCAGCCTGATCTGCTCCATGTGGTTGTTGTAGATATGGGCGTCGCCGAAGGTGTGGACGAATTCTCCGGGCTGCAACCCGCAAACCTGAGCGATCATCAGGGTGAGCAGGGCGTAGGAGGCGATGTTGAACGGCACCCCAAGAAAAATGTCGGCCGAGCGCTGGTAGAGCTGGCAGGAAAGCCGCCCGTCGGCCACGTAAAACTGAAAAAAGGCATGGCAGGGGGGCAGGGCCGCCTTGCCTTCGGCGACGTTCCGGGCAAACGACTTGGACGTGTCGGGCAGTACCGAGGGGTTCCAGGCTGCCACCAGCATGCGCCGGCTGTCGGGGTTGTTGCGGATGGTGTCCACCACCTCGCTGATCTGGTCGAGATGCTCGTTGTTCCAGTTGCGCCACTGCTGCCCGTACACCGGGCCCAGCTCGCCGTTTTCGTCGGCCCATTCGTTCCAGATACGCACCCCGTGCTCCTGCAGGTAGCCGATATTGGTATCGCCCCTGAGGAACCAGAGCAATTCGTAGATAACCGACTTCAGGTGGATTTTCTTTGTCGTGACCAGGGGGAATCCCTCAGCCAGGTCGAACCGCATCTGGTATCCAAAAACGCTCAGGGTTCCCGTGCCGGTGCGGTCGGCTTTGGCCTGTCCGTTTTCAAGCACGTGTCTCAGCAGGTCGTGGTATTGTTTCATGAGGTTGCGGGTTAGGAAAGGCCTCCTTGTTGGCCGGGCTTAAAAATACGGATTCGACCCGGTTCAGCCGGCCGGGATGCCCGGCTTTTTTCCACAGCTTATCAACCCAGGATCATCCCGGCGATGGTAGCCGAGAGGAGGGAGGCCAGGGTGCCCCCCAGTACGGCCCGCATGCCAAATTCCGACAGGGTGCGGCGCTGGCCCGGGGCAAGGGAGCCGATGCCCCCGATCTGGATGCCAATAGAGGCAAAATTGGCAAAGCCGCATAGCATGTAGGTGGCCATGATCACCGATTTCTGGTAGGCCAGGTGGGGCGCCTGCGCAGCGTCTTTGAGCTCTGCCAGTTGGATGTAGCCCACAAATTCGGAAGCTGCCAGCTTGATCCCCAGCAACTGTCCCATTTGCATGATATCGGCTCCGTCTACCCCGATAAGCCACATCAGGGGGGCGAAAACGGCCCCGAGCACGGCTTCGAGCGAGAGTTTTTCGTAAGGGGTGTGGGCAGCGATTACCTCGTTCAAAGCGGTGAGGCCACCGACCCACTCCAGGATGCCGTTGATCATGGCGATAAAGGCTACGAACACCAACAGCATGGCGCCCACGTTCACGGCCAGTTTCAGGCCCTCCGTAGTGCCATTGGCAATGGCGTCCAGCAGGTTGCTGCCAATTTTATCGGTGCTGATGCGTATTTCGGTGTCGATGGGTTCGGTTTGCGGATAGAGCATTTTGGAAACCACTATGGCCCCCGGGGCCGCCATAACCGAGGCGGCGATAAGGTGGCGTGCAAATTCCAGGCGCAATTCAGGGTCGTTCCCGCCCAAAAAGCCGATGTAGGCCGCCAGTACGCCCCCGGCCACCGTGGCCATACCGCCAACCATGACCAGCAGCATTTCAGAGCGGTTCATTTTTTCGAGATAGGCCTTGATCAGCAGGGGTGCCTCGGTCTGCCCCAGGAAGATATTGCCGGCGACGCTAAGGCTCTCGGGTCCTGAAATGCCGAGGGAGCGGGTGAGGAGCCAGGCCAGGCCGCGCACGATTTTCTGGATAATCCCCAGGTAGTAAAGCACCGAGGTCAGGGCCGAAAAGAAGATGATGGTGGGCAGAATCTGGAAGGCGAATACATAGCCGATGTTGGCGTTTTCGAGGTCCATCAGGCTGCCGAACAGAAAGGTGCTCCCGGCTGCGGTAAACTCCAGCACCCCGTTGAAAAAGCGCCCCAGCTGGTTAAAGACCCATTGTACGGCAGGCACCTTCAGTACCCCTATGGCCAGGACCAACTGCAACCCGAGGCCAATGCCAGTAGTCTTCCAATTGATGCGCTTTCGGTTGTTGCTGAACAGGTAGGCGAGTAGCAGCAGCACAGCCATGCCAAGGGCACCACGCCCCAGGGATACCAGTCCGAAGCCGCTATTAGGGGCGATTGCTTCCCCCCCGGTTTGCTGCGCGCCCAGGCTTAAGGGCAAGAGCAGCAGCAGGCCTGTGCAGGCGAGGGAAAGGAGGATGGGGATTGACGACCGCGCCCTCAAGTTATTTGGCTCGTTTGGAAATTTCGTCCCTGATCTTGGCGGCTTTTTCGTAGTCTTCGCTGGCTACGGCCTTTTCGAGTTCCTGGTTGAGTTCTTCAAGGCTGAATTCGCGGTAGGGTGCGGCTGCCCCCGGGTCGATCTCGACCGTTTCGCTTTCCTGCAAAATCTCATCAACCACAATGCTGCTTTCATCTGAGTCTTCCTTCTCACTATCCTTGGAAGAGAACTTCAGGTATATGCCGGCCTTGTCGAGAATGGTCTTGTAGGTGAAAATCGGGGCGTTAAAGCGCAGGGCCAGGGCAATGGCGTCGCTGGTGCGCGCATCGATAATCTCCTCGATTTTATCGCGCTCGCAGATAATGCTCGAATAGAAGACCCCGTCTACCAGTTTGTGGATGATTACCTGTTTGATCACGATGTCGAAGCGGTCGGCAAAGTTTTTGAACAGGTCGTGGGTGAGGGGGCGGGGCGGTTTGATTTCCTTTTCCAGGGCAATGGCGATAGACTGCGCCTCAAATGCTCCGATTACGATAGGGAGTTTCCGGTCTCCGTCCACCTCATTCAGGATAAGCGCATAGGCCCCATTCTGGGTCTGGCTGTAGGATATGCCCTTTATTTTAAGTCGTACCAGGCTCATAGTCAATTTGAAACCAAATCAGGGCTACCGGGCTCCGGGGGGAACGAGGCCTTGAACCGCCGTGCAAAGGTACAAATTAACAAAAATTAGGCGTTTTCGGCTTTAAATTGCTTTAATTTTTCGATGAGTTCGGGCACAACCTGGAAGGCGTCTCCCACCACTCCATAGTCGGCTGCTTTGAAGAAGGGCGCCTCCGGATCGTTGTTGATGACCAGCTTCACCTTTGAGGCGTTTACCCCGGCCAGGTGCTGGATGGCCCCTGAGATGCCGATGGCTATATACAGGTTGCTGGCAACCGGGCGCCCGGTTTGGCCTACGTGTTCGCTGTGGGGCCTCCACCCCATATCGGAAACCGGCTTGGAACAGGCAGTGGCAGCCCCCAACACCTGGGCGAGCTCTTCGATCATGCCCCAGTTTTCAGGCCCTTTCAGCCCCCTGCCGCCGGAGACCACGATGTCTGCATCGGCGATGGAGATTTTATCGGTGGCCTTGTCGGTGGCCGTTACCTTGGCCCGGAAATCGGAATCCGGAAGCTGAGGGGCAAACGGACTGGCTGTGGCTGCCCCGGTGCTTTCCTCAAGGCCGTAAGCGTTGTTCGACAGGCCGATAATGGCCAGGGACCCGTCGACCTGGGTATGTGCGAAGCCTTTGTTGCTGAAGACGGTGCGTTTGACCACCAGGGGCTCGGTGCTGTCGGGCAGGGCCACCACGTTGGGGGCATACCCGGCCTTGAGTTTGCCGGCCAGCAAGGGGGCCATAAAACGGGCATCGGCGCTGGAACTCACCACAATCACCTTCGCTCTGTTGCTTTCGGCTGCCTGTTGCAGGGCCGTGGCCAGGGCACGGGGGTTGAAGCTTTCCAGGCGCGCGTCGGTCAGCTGCAGCACTTTGGCGATGCCGTGTTGGCCCAGAACGGCCGTATTTTCGGCATTTACGGCAAGGGCGACGGCCTCGGTGCCCATTTGCCGGGCCAGGGCGCTGGCATAGCTGGCTACTTCGAGGGCGCTTTTCTTGAATTTCCCTTTTTCAGATTCGGTATAGACGAGTACAGACATGTGATTCTCTTTTTGGGTGGGTGTGCGGCAAGTGCTGCGGGGCTCAGATTACCTTGGCCTCTTTGTGCAACAGGTTTATCAATTGGTCCAATTGGTCGGGGGCCACCAGCTTAACGGCCCCTTTGGGGGCGGGCTTGTCGAAGCGCTGGTCTTGAGTGCCGGGGTTGGCATCCACAGGGGGCACCACGTTGAGCTTTTTCTGCCGGGCCATCATGATGCCGCGCATGTTCGGGATGCGCAGGTCGCTTTCCTCGACCAGGCCCTTCTGCCCGCCGATAACCAGGGGCAGGGTGGTTTCCAGGGTTTCTTTTCCGCCGTCGATCTCACGCATGCAAACGGCTTTGTTGCCGTCCACTTCCAGGCCGATACAGTTGTTCACGAAGTTCATATCGAGCAGGGCTGCCATCATGCCCGGCACCATGCCGCCGTTGTAGTCGATAGACTCCCTCCCGGCAATTACCAGGTCGTAGCCCCCGTTCTTGACCACTTCGGCCAGTTGCCGGGCCACAAAAAGCCCGTCTGCAGGCTCAGCATCAATGCGGATGGCCTCGTCGGCCCCTATAGCCAGTGCCTTGCGCATGGTGGGCTCAACGGAGGCACCTCCAACTGTGGCCACATGCAGGGCTGCGCCCTGTTTTTCTTTCAGCCACATGGCGCGCGTCAGGCCGTATTCGTCGTTGGGGTTGATCACAAATTGCACCCCCGTGGTGTCAAAGGCCGTATGGTCGGCGGTGAAGTTGATCTTCGACGTGGTATCCGGCACATTGCTGATACAGACTAATATTTTCATAAGACCTTGGTTTAGGTGTGGAAAATGGCCGTAAAGATAGCCAAATATTTTCTAAAATACTATGCGTGCATAATAAAAAAACCGCTTTTTTTGAGGTCCCGCAAACCGGTTATGAACGAACTTTTTCTATTTTTGTGCGCACTTAAATACGAACGCCACACCGGCAGAACCAAGCAGCCAATGCGTACCATACAGTTCAGAGAAGCCATTGCCGAAGCCATGTCGGAAGAGATGCGCCGTGACCAGTCCATTTACCTGATGGGCGAAGAAGTGGCCCAGTACAACGGGGCCTACAAGGCCTCCAAGGGTATGCTCGACGAGTTCGGGGCCAAGCGCGTGATAGACACCCCCATTTCGGAGCTCGGCTTTGCCGGGATTGCGGTCGGTTCGGCCATGATAGGCAACCGGCCCATCGTGGAGTTTATGACCTTTAACTTTTCGCTGGTGGGCATCGACCAGATTATCAACAACGCGGCCAAGATCCGTCAAATGTCGGGCGGGCAGTTCAATTGCCCCATCGTGTTCCGCGGGCCCACGGCCTCTGCCGGCCAGCTGGCCGCCACGCACTCTCAGGCCTTTGAGAGCTGGTTTGCCAACTGCCCGGGCCTCAAGGTAGTGGTGCCCTCGAACCCCTACGACGCCAAGGGCCTGCTCAAATCGGCCATACGCGACAACGACCCCGTTATTTTCATGGAATCGGAACAGATGTACGGCGACAAGGGCGAGGTGCCCGAAGGGGAATACACCATCCCACTGGGGGTGGCCGAGATCAAGCGCGAAGGCACCGACGTGACTATCGTCTCGTTCGGGAAAATCATCAAGGAGGCCTATGTGGCGGCCGACAAACTCGCCTCAGAAGGTATTTCCTGCGAGGTCATTGACCTGCGCACCGTGCGGCCACTTGACATCGAGACCGTTTTGAAATCGGTCAAAAAAACGAACCGCCTGGTGGTGCTCGAAGAGGCCTGGCCTTTCGGCAACGTGGCAACCGAAATCACCTATCAGGTGCAGCAACACGCCTTTGACTACCTCGACGCCCCGGTGGTGAAGCTCAACACGGCCGATACCCCTGCCCCGTATTCGCCGGTCCTGCTAGAGGCCTGGCTGCCCAACAGCGACGATGTGATCAAGGCTGTTAAGAAAGTGTTATATAAATAATCCGACTCGGGCGCGCACCGTAACTTTAGCTTCCCCGGCCCGTTTCCGGAGAGGCTTTTTTTATTTGAAGACTACCCTGCGATCCCCGATTGCCCCCCATGACAGTGAACCGACCTGTCGCGGGCACCTGGCCCTAACACCACCTGCATGAGAAACGCCATCCTCCTGCTACTGTTCTGCTGCAGCCTGCTGACGGCCACGGCCCAGACCAAGGTCGGAGGGGTGGTGCTCGACGAGCAGGACGAGCCGGTGGCCTTTGCCAACGTGGTTTTCAAGAATGGCGCCCAGGGCACCATCACCAACGAAAATGGCCGGTTCTATATGGAATCGGAACAGGTTTACGATACCCTGATGGTTTCCTTTGTGGGCTATGCCCGCCAGGAAATTGCCCTGCCCGGCCGCACGAATACCGACCTGCGCATTGTGCTGGTGTCTGGGGAGCAGCTCAAGGAAGTTGTGGTGTATTCGGGCCGCATGCCCAAAAAGAACAACCCGGCCGTGGAGATCTTGCGCAAAATATGGGCCAAGAAGCGGGTGAACGGCCTGCGGATGTTTGACCAGTACGCCTACGACGAATACGAAAAGGTGGAGTTCGACCTGAATACCATCGACAGCGCCATGATGAAGAGCCGCCTCTTCAAGGGGATGGAGTTTGTGTTCGAAGACCTCGATACCTCAAACATCACCGGAAAAACCTACCTGCCCGTATTTATCAACGAGAAGCTTACCAAGGTGTACGGCGACAACCCCCTCGGCCTTGAGAAAAAGGAGGTGCAGGCCAACAAGAACTCGGGCTTCAGCAACAACCAGGCCATCATCGCCTTTGTGCAGGACCTCTACTCCGACTACAACATCTACAACAACTACCTGGAATTCTTCGACAAGGCCTTTACCAGCCCGCTCTCGACCACCGGAATAGACACCTATAATTACGTGCTGGCCGACAGCGCCTTTCTCGGCAACAAATGGTGCTACAACATCGTCTATTACCCGCGCCGCAAAAGCGAGCTCACCTTCCGGGGCGATTTCTGGGTAAACGATACCACCTTCGCCATCAAGAAGATCAACCTGGCAGTAACCCGCAGCGCCAATGTCAACTGGGTTAAAGACATCTATATCGAGCAGGAATTCGAGGTGCTCTCCGATTCGGTGTTCCTGCTCAGGCGCGATTACATGCTGAGCGATTTCGCCCTCACCAAGAAGGAAGATTCCAAGGGGGTATACGGAAAGCGCACCACCGTATACGACAACTACCGCTTTAACGTGCCCAGGCCAAGGGAGTTCTACAAGGTGCCTCCCGACCCCTTCGACCCGAGCGTGTACGAGCGGGACGACGCTTATTGGGAGGCCAACCGCCTGGAGCAGCTCAACAAAGACGAAAAGGGGATCTACCAACTGCTCGACACCTTAAAAACAGTACCGCGGTTTAAGACCTATTACGACATTGCCAGCATTTTGGGGTCGGGGTATATCGAGATCGACAAATGGAATATCGACCTGGGCGACATTTACAGCGGGTTCGGGTACAACAATGCCGAGGGGATCAGACTCAGGGGCGGGGCCCGCACCTTCTTCAGCCAGAATGACCCGTGGCGGCTGGAGGGCTACGGGGCCTACGGTTTCCTGGATAAAAAATTCAAATACGGCCTGGCCGGGAAGTGGCTGCTCGACCGCAGGATGCGCCTGATCGTCTCGGGCGGGAACCGCCGCGATATCGAGCAGATGGGGCTGAACCTGACCGCCACCACCGACGTGATGGGGCGCAGCATCGCCTCGGGGTCAATCCTCACGGTGGGCACCAACAACCGGCTTACGAACATCAACCTGAGCACCCTGGCATTCGAGGCCGAACCCGTCAACAACCTGCGGGTCGAGGCAGGGGCTTCGTTTCGCACGCTGCGGTCGGCCCTGCCCGAAGAATTCAGCCTCGATTACCTGGACCCCGGGGCCCCGGGTGGTATTTCGTCAGAGATCAGGCAACTCGACCTGACCACCACCCTGGTGTATACCCCCGGCCGCCGAACCGTCGGCTTTGGGGTGGAACGCTATGAGGTCAACGACGAGTACAGCCGTCTTTTCTTGAGATATACCCTGGGGGTGAGCGGGTTTTTCCGAAGCGATTTCGACTACACCCGCCTGCAATTCTCCTATACCCAACCCTGGCAGGTGGGCAGCCTTGGCCGGTTGTACACCACCCTCGAAGCCGGGAAGACTTTCGGGGCGGTACCCCTGGGCCTGCTGAGCGTGGTGCCTGGCAACCAGACCTACTTTACCATCTACACCACCTTTCCGAACCTCGATTTCTACGAGTTCGTGACCGACACTTACGTGGCCGGGCATATCGAGCATAATTTCAACGGCCGATTCTTTTCGCGCATCCCCCTGCTGCGCAAGTGGAACCTTCGGGAGATCGTTGGCCTGCGCGCGGTGTGGGGTGAGCTTTCCGAGGCCAACCGCGAGCTGAGCAGCCCGACCAACATCCCCCTGCAGGCCCCCACCGACCGCGTTTACTGGGAATACTCTTTCGGGGTGGGCAACATCCTGAAGATCTTCCGCATCGACTTCAACTTCCGGGGGAATTACCTGGACGATCCGGGTGCGCGCGACTTCAGCGTTACCGGCGCCTTCGGCTTTCAATTCTAGGGAATCCTGCCTTCTTAAAGCGTTCCCGGGAAACCGGCTTCACGGTGGCGGCAACAACCTGCATTCTTGTTCCTTCCCGGCTGGCGGGGCGATTTTTTATTGTCGGGTATTTTACTACATTTGCAGCCGCTGAATTTTGATAAGAAAAACAGAAACAATAACAACTTGATTATGGAACAAATCGTGAATTTTTTGTGGGCATTCGGAATCCTGGGCCTGCTCTTTGTGTTTGTGAAGAACGCATGGGTATCCAAACAGGAAGAAGGTGACCCCAAAATGGCCCGTATTGCCAAAAACATCGCCGACGGGGCCATGTCTTTCCTCAAGGCTGAGTACAAGATTCTGGGCATCTTCGTGGCGGCGGTAGCCGTTCTGCTCTATTTCAAAGGGCAGAGTGAACCCGGCTCCAACGGGCTGGTCGCCCTCTCCTTTGTGGTAGGGGCCATTTGTTCGGCCCTGGCCGGCTTTATCGGGATGCGCGTGGCGACCAAAGCCAACGTGCGCACCACCCAGGCCGCGCGCACCTCACTGAGCAAAGCCCTGGAAGTGGCCTTTGCCGGCGGTGCCGTGATGGGGATGGGCGTGGTAGGGCTTGGCGTGCTGGGTCTGAGCGGTTTGTTCATGTTCTATAGCGGGCAGGGCTGGGAAATCTCCGAGGTCCTGAACGTACTTTCGGGCTTCTCTCTGGGAGCCTCTTCCATCGCCCTCTTTGCCCGTGTGGGCGGGGGTATCTACACCAAGGCTGCCGACGTGGGAGCCGACCTGGTTGGCAAAGTGGAAGCCGGCATCCCCGAAGACCACCCCCTGAACCCTGCCACCATCGCCGACAACGTGGGCGACAACGTTGGGGATGTAGCCGGGATGGGCGCCGACCTCTTTGAATCGTATGTAGGTTCCATTATCGGTACCATGGTACTGGGAGCCTCTTTTGTGGGGCTGCCCGAATTCCAGGCGGCTTTTGACGGCCTGGGCGCCGTTTACCTGCCCCTGGTCCTGGCCGGAGCGGGGATCGTAATGTCGATCATCGGCACCTTCTTTGTGAAGGTTAAAGATGGCGGATCGCCCCAGAAAGCTTTGAACATCGGTGAATTCGGTTCTGCCGGCCTGATGCTGGTAGTGTCCTATTTCCTGATTCAGGCCATGCTGCCCGAAACCTGGGTAGAAGGTGGCAAAACCTTCAGCTCCCTGGGCGTGTTCTGGGCCACCATCGCCGGTCTTATCGCCGGGTTGCTGGTAGGGAAGGTTACAGAATACTACACAGGAACGGGAACCAAGCCTGTGAACAATATTGTCCGCCAGTCTGAGACCGGATCGGCTACCAACATTATAGCCGGTTTGGGTGTGGGCATGATGTCTACGGCCATCCCGATTCTGCTGATCGCTGCATCTATCCTGGTTTCGCATTACTTCGCCGGGCTCTACGGTATCGCCATTGCAGCCGTGGGCATGCTGGCCAATACCGGAATCCAGCTGGCGGTTGATGCCTATGGCCCGATCTCCGACAATGCCGGAGGGATAGCCGAAATGGCCGAACTGCCCAAGGAAGTGCGCAAGCGTACCGATAAACTCGATGCCGTTGGGAATACCACTGCTGCAATCGGAAAAGGTTTTGCCATCGCTTCGGCTGCCCTTACCGCCCTGGCTCTGTTCGCCGCCTTCATGAAGACCGCCAATGTGCGTACCATCGATGTTTCGCAACCCGACATCATGGCCGGACTGCTGGTAGGGGCCATGCTGCCTTTCGTGTTTTCGGCCCTGGCGATGAATGCCGTTGGCCGGGCTGCCATGGCCATGATCGAGGAAGTGCGCCGCCAGTTCCGCGATATCCCGAAACTCAAGGCTGCCCTGGAGGTCATGCGGAAATACGATTCCGATATGACCAATGCCAGTGCCGAAGACCGCAAAATCTTTGACGCGGCAGACGGAGCGGCCGAATATGACAAATGCGTGGCCATATCTACCAAGGCCTCCATCAAAGAGATGGTATTGCCGGGGTTGATGGCTATTGCCGTACCGGTTGCCGTTGGTTTCATCGGGGGCGCCGAAATGCTCGGGGGCCTGCTGGCCGGGGTAACTTCTGCGGGAGTACTGATGGCCATCTTCCAGTCGAACGCCGGAGGTGCTTGGGACAACGCCAAAAAAATGATCGAGGAGCAGGGCCGCAAGGGTACCGATGCTCATAAAGCTGCTGTGGTGGGAGATACCGTGGGTGACCCGTTCAAGGATACTTCAGGCCCATCGCTCAACATCCTGCTGAAACTCATCTCTGTGGTGGCCCTGGTAATCGGACCGAGCATTGCGCTGTCGGCCGAGTCTGTTGCCGCCTACACCGAGCAAAAAGTGGAAGTGAGCAAAAAGGTTGAGGTGAACATGGAGCCGCACGAAGACGGTACCGTTACGGCTTACATTACCATCACTAGCGAGAATAACGGGGAAACTTCCGTAACCGAGGAGTCTTTCACCGGCACGATTGCTGAAGTGAAGGCCAAGGTAGCCGAATTTCGCGATGGTGATACAGACATCAGAATCGAGCAGGAGCCGCGTGCTGAAAACAACCCCTGATCTGGTTTATTATCATTCATGACCCCCGCCGAAAGGCGGGGGTTTTTTATGCCCTTTGCAAAAATCAATGGATCGGTGTTGTAGGGATAGCACAGGAGTGCTAACTTCAAACTTTATGGAAAGAATCCCGACTTTAATTCGCAGGGGCTGAGATGGGCTGGCTGGGCAGAATCGATCCGCTGCAAATCGTGGCATTCCAGAGCTACGGTTCCCCCGGCAAGCTATATGTTCGGGGCAGGGCGCTTGAAGACGAGGCCATTGACCTTGCCCAGAAAGGGACCGTGCAACTCCTGCTAAACACCTGGAAGCGCTTCGAGACCGATGAAATCCGCAATACCCCCCTGGAGTTGTGCCTGCCCGACGGGCGCCGCTTTGACCTGAGCACCGATGCCGACGGCTACTATTTGTTGGATTTACCGGTAGATGGCCTGGAGCAGCTTGCCGATGGCGAAGGATGGGTGCCCTACCGGGTCTCGTACCGGGAAGAGTCGCTCAGCAGGCCCATTTTGCGGGAGAACAGTTTTGCGGGCGATTTTTTGATCCCTCCGGCAACGGCGCAGTACGGGATCATCACTGACATCGACGACACCATCCTGCACACGGGCGTTACCTCGTACCTGAAATGGCGGGTTATAGCCAACACCTTGTTCAAACGGGCCGAAAGCCGCATCGCCCTGCAAGGGGCCCCGGAGCTGTACCACCGGCTTCATTGGGGAAAGGGCGGCAAGGAGGCGAACCCCGTGTTTTACGTGAGCCACAGCCCGTGGAACCTTTACAGGTACCTGGAGTTTTTCCTGAGCCGCAACCGATTTCCGAAGGGCCCTATCTTGCTGCGGTCGATGGCCAGCGTGCTGGGCCGCACCAGAAAGGGGAGCGTTCCCCACAAGCACCGCGAAATCGTAAATATCCTGAAAACGTATCCTGAGCTGCCCTTTGTACTGATCGGCGACAGCGCGGAGCGCGATGCCGACATCTACCTGGACCTGGCCAAAGCCTATCCTGGCCGCATTTTGGCCATATACCTCCGTTCGGTGCGCCACCCCGGGCGCATGAGGCGGGTGCGCAAGCTGTTGGCTGGCGCGCGCGATGTGCCGGCCGTGGTGGTTGACCACTCCGAAGAAGTGGCCCGGCATGCTGAGGGGCTTGGGATTTTGTAAGCCTGGAGGCTAAAACAAGCCGTGGATTTCGGCGTCGATCCTGTTGATTACCTCGCCCAGGTCTTCGGGCTTGTCAACAAAGTTGATCTTGTCTACATCGATGATCAGCAGTTTGCCTTTTTCATAGTGGTGAACCCAGGCCTCATACCTTTCGTTAAGTCGGCTCAGGTAGTCGATGGAGATGGAATTCTCGTACTCCCTGCCCCGTTTGTGGATCTGGTCTACCAGGTTGGGAATGGAGCTGCGCAGGTAGATGAGCAGGTCGGGAGGCTGTACCAGGCTCTCCATGAGTTCGAAGAGGCTGGTGTAATTCTGGTAATCACGGTTGGTCATCAGGCCCATCGCGTGCAGGTTGGGCGCGAAAATGTGGGCGTCTTCGTAAATGGTGCGGTCTTGTATCACGTTCTTCCCGCTTTCACGAATGCGGAGTATCTGGCGGTAGCGGCTGTTCAGGAAGTAGATCTGGAGGTTAAAGCTCCACCGCTCCATTTGGGTATAGAAGTCGTCCAGATAGGGGTTGTCGACCACATCCTCAAAGTGGGCTTCCCATTTGTAGTGTTTGGAGAGCAGGTTGGTGAGCGTGGTTTTTCCGGCGCCGATGTTGCCGGCAACAGCGATGTGCATAAGGCGATTCTTTACGGTTGGTCCCCCTCGAAAAGGGCACACAATATACGAAGTAATCAAGCGTATCAAAAGGGAAGTTCGGCATTTTTATGTGGAAAAAATCCGGCAAATGAGTGCGGCCGCATGCGGAAAAAAGGCATTCCCGTTAAACCTTGGGATGTTACCTTTGTCTAACATCCGTAAATGTATAAACCGATGCGAAACCAATTCAAAATCATTTGGGTGGCCCTTTGGTTCGCCTCAGGTGTCCAGGCACAGGAATTCCAGGGCGTGGCCACCTATCAGAGCAAAACCAGCGTCGATTTCAATTTCGAAGGGCGCAACATTCCTGAAGCCCGCCGGCAGGAGATTTTGGAAAACATGAAAAAGGCGATGGAACGCACCTACCAGCTCACCTTCGACCGCACCTCGAGTCTGTACGAGCAGGAGGCCTCCCTGGAAACCCCGGGGGCAAGTGGTCCCGGAGGGTTCCGCATGGCCTTCGGGCGAATGGGGGATGGCCTGTACTATAAAAATTTGCAGGAACAGGGCTATCGCAACCAAACCGAACTCTTCGGAAAGGTATTCCTGATTCGCGACAGCCTGCAGAACTGGCAGTGGAAACTCGGGTCGGAAACCAAGAAAATCGGGAATTACACCTGTTATAAGGCCACAGCCATCCGCAAAGTGGATACCGCGCGCATAAACCGCATGCAGCGGCGCTTTGGGCCACCCCCGCCCGAACCGGGAGCTGCCCGGGACAGTGTGAGCAAAGACAGCACCCGTGGCAATTCGCTCCTCTCGCGCCTGGAGTCCCCCAAAGACCAGGAAATCGTGGCCTGGTTTGCCCCTGAAATTCCTGTTAGCCAGGGGCCGGGGCCTTACTGGGGCCTGCCGGGCCTCATCCTGGAGGTAAACGACGGTACTACGGTTGTGCTCTGTTCCAAAATCGTCCTGAACCCGGAAGAAAAGGTGCGCCTCGACCCGCCTGACAAGGGGAAGGAAGTTAGCCAGCAAGAGTACGAAGACATCATGGAAGAGAAGATGGCCGAGATGGCCGAACGGTTCCGCTCGCGCGGTGGCCGGGAAGGGGGTATGCAAATCCGGATCCAGAACTAAAGGGTGCGGGCCCGGAGGTTTATTTTGTGGGCGGCCCTCCTGCTTACCCTTGGTGGGGTAAGCGCACAGCGTATTACCCTCAGCGGCACGGTGCGCGACAGCCTGCAGAACCCCCTTGACATGGCCAATGTGGTGGCGGTGAACCAGGCCGACCAGACCCTGGAGGGTTTCGGCATTACCAGCCCCGAGGGGCTTTACCGCCTGCAGCTCAAAGCCAATGCTTCTTACCTGCTCAAAATAAGCTACCTCGGTTTTGAGCCTGTCGAAATAGCCATTGCCACCGGCACCGATGACCAGGTGCAGGATGTTTCCCTGCAGCCCAGGTCTGAGCAGCTCGAAGAGGTAGAGGTGGTCTATGAGATCCCGGTGAGCATCAGGGGCGATACCCTGGTGTACAACACGGATTCCTTTGTAACGGGCACCGAGAAAAAACTGGCTGACGTACTGGAAAAACTGCCGGGCATCGAGGTGAACGACGAAGGGGAAATAGAGGTGGAAGGCAAGCGGGTGACCAAGGTAATGGTCGAAGGGGAAGACTTCTTCGACGGCGATTCCAAGCTGGCTTCCAGGAATATCCCGGCCAAGGCCCTCGACAAGGTTGAGGTGCTGCGCAATTACAGCGAAGTGTCGCAGCTCTCGGGCGTTACCAACAACCAGGACAATGTGGCCCTGAACATCAAGTTGAAGGAGGGGAAAAAGAAATTCTGGTTCGGGGAGGTCAGCGCAGGGGCAGGCCCCGATTCGCGCTATACCGTGAATCCCAAGCTCTTTTACTACAGCCCGCAGTACAGCATAAACCTGCTGACCAACCTGAACAACACTGGCGAAATCCCGTTTTCGGGCCGCGATTACTGGAACTTTACCGGGGGCATGCGCGGGGCCACCCGCGCCGGAACGGGCACCCAGTTCACCACCAGTGCGTCGGGCCTGGGCCTTTCCATGCTGCAGAACAACCGGGCAAAAAACATCATTTCCCGCTTCGGGGCCCTAAACCTCAGTTACCAGCCTGCCGAGGCCTGGAGGCTTTCGGGTTTCGGCATCTATTCCCAGGCCAATACCCTCATGGAAACCCGGGCCTCACGCACCTTTATCAGCAGTAACGAGACCGAACAAACCACGGCCAAAACCGACCAAAACACCCGTTTGGGGTTGGTTAAGTTCGGGTCGAGCTACAAGGCCTCAGACCGGCTGCAGTGGAACTACGACGCCCTGTTGCGCCTTTCGGACGAGCAGGAGGGCGAGAACACGCTTTCGGTGTCGTCGGTTACCGATTCCATCGCCGAGAAGCGGCGCCAGAAACCGCACCGGCTCACCCAGAATTCGAACCTGTATTACACGCTGTCTGAATCGCATATTTTCGCCCTGGAGAGCCAGTACGAATACGCCGACGAAGACCCGTTTTACAATGCCATACGCGAGCAGCAGCCCTTTGCGGGCATCTTGCCCCTGGACGATACCCAGTCGCGCTACGACATCAGCCAGCGGCAGTATACCCAAACCCACCGGGTCGACGCCAAGCTCGATTATTTCTGGGTAACCAGCCCCAAAAGCCACCTGAACCTGAGCCTGGGCACTTTGCAGAGCAGCCAGCGCTTCAACTCCGCCATTTTCCAGACCCTCGATTCGGGGGCCGAGCAGACCCTTGACGGTCCAGAGTTCGGCAACCAGGTGCAGTATTATTTTTCAGACCTTTTTACCGGGGTGCATTTCAAGTGGATCTCGGGGAAATTCACCTTTAACCCGGGCTTCCACATCCACCACTACCTGGCGCGCAACCGGCAGCTGGGCTCGGAGGTGAGCGACCGCCTGACCAACCTGGTGCCCGACCTTTTTGTAAACTGGCAGATGAAGCAGTCGCAAAGCCTGCGCCTGAATTATTCGGTAGACCGCAATTTTACCGATATCAACAACCTGGCCCGGGGCTATGTCTTCAGCAACTACAATGCCCTGTACACCGGAAACCGCGACCTGGAAAGCGCCCTGTACCACAACCTGTCACTGAACTTTTTCAGCTTCAACATGTTCAGCATGCAGAACATTTTCGCCAGCCTGGCCTACAGCAAACGCATCGACTCGTTCAAAAGCAGTACGGCCATCGCGGGCATCAACCAGGTGAACACCACCATCAACTCGGCCCTGGACGATGAAACCCTGAGCGGCTCGGGCAACTTCCAGCGCACCTTCGGCCGGGTCAAGGTAAGCACGGCCGCCATCCTGAGCTATGCCAACACCAACAACATCGTGAACAGCCAGCCCCAGAATTCGCGCTCGTTCACCCAGAATTACACGGCCTCTGTGGGGAGCAGTTTCCGGAAGGCCCCCAACCTGGAAGTGGGCTACCGCTATAACGTGAACCGTTACCAGGCGGGTTCCACCACCTCTACCTATTTTACCGACCGCCCCTTTGCAAAGCTCGACGCCGCTTTCCTGAACAGGTTCATCTTCCTGGCCGATTACGATTACTACTTTTACCGCGACCGGGCGGGTACCATCGACAACCGTTATGGCTTTTTGAATGCCAGCCTGTCGTACCAGAAAAAGGACAGCAAATGGGAATACAGCGTGGAGGCACAGAACCTGACCGACAACCGCCAGCTGAACCAGGACAGCTACAACGACCTGTACTACCGCACTTCGGCTTATGTGGTGCAACCGTTTATTCTGGTGTTCAAGATCAAATATGAGTTGTAGCCCGGCAGCGAGCGCGGAGGGTTGCTGCTAATTTTCTCCCAGGATTTTGACGGGAATTTGAATTGCCGTATTTTTGACCCCACAATTGAGGATAGATTTGACTGATTGCAACCTCTGGTCCCGCACAGGCGGGGCCGCAAAAAATGCTAAAGCAGTTGGCTGTTCCCTTTACGGGAGTTAGCCATTCTACTGTCTGGCATCGCAATCATCCCAAGCCTGTCTTCCGAAAGAAAAGAGCAATGCCGTACCTGTTTACTTCAGAATCTGTCAGCGAGGGACATCCCGACAAGATAGCCGACCAGATCAGTGACGCCCTGTTGGATAATTTCCTGGCTTTCGACCCCGAAAGCAAGGTGGCCTGCGAAACCCTGGTGACCACCGGGCAGGTAATCCTGGCCGGGGAGGTGAAGAGCCATACCTATGTAGACCTGCAACAGATCGCCCGCGAGGTGATCAACCAGATCGGGTATACCAAGGGCTCCTATCAGTTTAGCGGCGATTCCTGCGGGGTGATATCCCTTATCCACGAGCAGTCTCAGGACATCAACCAGGGCGTAGACCGCGGCAGCAAGGAATTGCAGGGGGCCGGCGACCAGGGCATGATGTTCGGGTATGCCTGCCGGGAGACCGACAATTACATGCCACTGGCCCTGGAACTCTCGCACCGCATCCTTCACGAGTTGGCCGAGCTGAGGCGGGAGGCCCGGGATATCCCCTACCTGCGGCCCGATGCCAAGGCCCAGGTAACCGTGGAATACTCTGACGATCACCAGCCCCTGCGCATCGATACCGTCGTGATCTCGACCCAGCACGACCCCTTTGATGCAGACGATGCCCGCATGCTCGCCAAAATCAAGCTCGACATGCTGCAGATCCTGATGCCGCGGGTCATTGCCGGCCTGCCCGAGCGGCTGCACGAATTGTTTGACGGGAAAGTGACCTACCACATCAACCCGACCGGGAAGTTTGTGATCGGCGGCCCGCATGGCGACACCGGCCTGACCGGTCGCAAAATCGTAGTAGATACCTATGGGGGCAAGGGCGCCCACGGGGGCGGGGCATTCAGCGGAAAGGATCCGAGCAAGGTAGATCGCAGCGCGGCCTATGCCGCCCGCCACGCCGCCAAGAACCTGGTGGCCGCCGGGGTTGCCGATGAAATTTTGCTGCAGCTGAGCTACGCCATCGGCATTGCTGAGCCGACCTCCCTCTACGTGAACACTTACGGCACAGCCAAAGTGGGCCTGAGCGACGGGGAGATTGCAGAGCGGGTGGCCGAATTGTTCGACATGCGCCCCTTCGCGATCGAGCAGCGGCTGAAGCTGCGCCATCCGATCTACCTGGAAACGGCGGCCTACGGCCATATGGGCAAGGCGCCCCGTACCGTTAAAAAGATATTCGAATCGCCGTACAACGGGCGGGTGGAAACCGAGGTGGAGCTTTTTACCTGGGAGAAGCTCGACACCGTAGCGGCGGTTAAGTCGGCCTTCGGGCTGTAAAATTTTGGGCAGCAATGGGAGGAATCGCACGACTCCACCTATATTTGCCCAGACGTTCAAACAAATATTGACCGGTTATCAAGAAAGGCGGAGGGAGTAGACCCTGTGAAGCCTTAGCAACCCTTCAGCTTCCCTGAAGAAGGTGCTACATTCTAACCCGGTGCGGACCCCTGCCTGCAGGCGGTCTTCACTCCCCGGGAAAGATAACGCATGGGCTCTGCCCCCTGTCCTTTCTTTTTAACTTAACTTATTGAGCCTGCGCCCCGGGAAAAAACCCCTTGTCGGCAGGCGCAACGCAGTAGTTATGGAAACTTCGAACTTGCAACATATCAGGCTGGACGCCTACACTACCCTGAGCGGGTCAACCCAGCCCATTAACCTGTCGTACCAGTTGTTCGGCCGCCCCCTGCATGAGGCCCCCGTAGTGCTGGTGAACCACGCCCTTACCGGCAATTCAAACGTGGCCGGCCCCGACGGCTGGTGGTCGTCTTTGGTGGGCCCGGGCAAATGCATAGATACCGAGACCTATACCGTGCTGTGCTTCAATGTGCCCGGCAACGGGTACGACGGCTTTATGATCGAGAATTACAAAGACTTCGTGGCCGCCGACATAGCCCGCATTTTCCTGATGGGGTTGGAAACCCTGCACATCCGCTCGCTTTTCGCCCTGATCGGCGGATCCCTGGGCGGGGGCATCGCCTGGGAAATAGCGGCATTGCGGCCCGGGCTGGCCGAGCACCTGATCCCGGTTGCTTCCGACTGGAAATCGACCGATTGGCTCATCGCCAACTGCCAGATCCAGGAGCAGTTCCTGGTCAATTCCAAACAACCAGTGCACGATGCGCGCATGCACGCCATGCTCTGTTACCGCACACCCGAATCGTTCAAACAGCGTTTCCAGCGGAGCACGAACCAGGAGCGGCAGTTGTTCAACGTGGAGAGCTGGCTGCTCCACCACGGTGAAAAACTGCAGGAGCGTTTCCAGCTGGCCGCCTACAAGCTCACCAACCAGCTGCTGAAGACCATCGACATTACCAGGGGAGGGGAGGAGGCATTCTTTGAATTGCAGCAGAGTGACACCAACATCCACATTATCGGGGTAGACTCCGACCTGTTCTTCACCGCTTCTGAAAACAAGGAAACCTATAAGCAGCTGGCTCAGGCCAGCGGCAACGTGACCTATGGGGAGATCCATTCGGTACACGGGCACGACGCCTTCCTGATCGAATTCGAACAGATGGAGCAGCTGCTGCAACCGGTGTTCAGCCCGCCAGACCCAACCCGGGCGCTCAAGGTGCTCAAATTTGGCGGTAAATCGCTGGCCAACGGGGAAGGTATTGATCGTGTGCTCGATATCGTGACCGGCAAGTTAGCCGCCGGCGGGCGCATCGTGCTGGTGCTTTCGGCCCGTGAAAAGGCTACCGACCAGTTGGAGGAGTTGCTGGATCTTGCCTCGGCAGGCAAAGACTACAAGACGGCTTTCGACCGGTTCGAGAAATACCAGCGGCACAGCTTTTCCCAGGTAAACCTCGGGCAGGGCTTTGTGGAACTGGCCCGTTTGTTGGAAGGGGTGCGCCTGTTGGGCGATTACAGCCCCAAGATCAAAGACCAGGTGCTCTCTTACGGGGAGCTGATCTCGGCGAACCTGGTCACCAAACTGTTGATTGGCCGCGGGGTGGATGCCCGCATGGTAGATACGCGCCCTTTGATCAAAACCGATTCCGCCTTCGGCAACGCCCAGGTGCACGAAGAGGTGTCGCGTGAAAACGTAAACCACTTTTTCGCATCGATCCCGCCCGGCACAGTGCCGGTGGTAACGGGCTTTATCGGCTCGAACCAGCTGGGAGAAACCACGACCCTGGGCCGCAACGGCAGCAATTATTCGGCCTCCCTGCTGGCCAATTTCCTGAATGCAGACGAATTGCAGAACTACACCCATGTAGACGGCATATTCACCGCCAATCCGGAACTCGTGCCCGGGGCACAACGCATCGCCCAGCTGTCGTATGGGGAGGCCAACGAGCTGGCCAATTTCGGGGCTACCATTCTGCACGCGAAGACCATCATCCCGCTGCTGGAAAAAAATATTCCGCTGCGTATCCTGAATACCTTCGGGGGAGACGGAGAGGGGACCCTGATCAGCGCCAAGCCGAGCCGCCACGGCATTCGTTCGCTTTCGGTGATCGAGAACGAGGCCCTGATCCACCTCGAAGGCAGGGGCCTGCTCGGAAAAGTCGGGGTCGATGCCCGCATCTTCCGGGCCCTGGGCCAGGCCGGGGTAAGCGTGGGAATTATTTCCCAGGGCTCATCCGAACGAGGTATCGGCCTGGTGGTGAAAGCCGAAATGGCCGAGCGGGCCAGAGCCGCCCTGGAAGCCGAATTTGAGGAAGATTTCCGCCGCAAAGACATCAATCGCATCCACAGTACCTCTGACGTGTCGGTGATCTCTATCGTGGGGCAAGACCTGAGTACCTTCCACAAACCTTACAATGCCCTGATCCGCAACCAGGTGGTGCCGCTGTTGTTCAACAATGCCGTGACGGGCCGGAACGTGAGCCTGGTGGTGCGCAAGGCTGACATGCTCAAGGCGCTGAATGTGATCCACGGGCAAATCTTCGGCATCAGCAAGAAGATTAACCTGGCCGTGATGGGCATCGGCAACGTGGGGGGCACCCTGCTGGGGCAGATGCTGGAGTCGGCCGACAAGATCGAGGCGCGCAAGGGCATTCGCCTGAATGTTTTTGCCCTGGCCAATTCGCGCCAGCTGCTGCTCGACCACAAAGGCATTGGCCGAAACTGGAAGACGCGCCTGCAAAAACAGCCCGAAGGCTACCAGCTCGGCGAGCTGTTCGATTACGCCCGGGCCCACCACCTGGAAAACCTGATCATGGTCGACAATACGGCCAGCGCCGATTTTGTGGCCCATTACTTTGAATTCATCGAAAACGGCTTCGACCTGGTCTCGTCGAACAAGATCGCCAATACCCTGGGCTACGACTACTACCGACTGCTGCGCGACGAGCTGCAGAAATACCAGAAGCAATACCTGTACGAGACCAATGTCGGGGCGGGCCTGCCGCTGATCGACACCATCAGGCTGCTGCACCTTTCGGGGGAGAACATCACCCGTATCAGGGGGGTCTTTTCCGGTTCCCTGAGTTATATTTTCAACACCTTTTCGAGTCAGGAGGTCGCCTTCTCGCAGGTTGTGCGGGAGGCCATGAACAAGGGGTTTACCGAACCCGACCCTCGCGAAGACCTCTCAGGCAGCGATGTGGGGCGGAAGTTGCTCATTCTGGCCCGGGAGCTCGACCTCCAGAACGAGTTTGCCGATATCCGGATACATAACCTGATCCCCGAGCCCCTGCGAAACGTCGGGCTGCCCGATTTTGAGCGCGAAATGGGGAGGCTTGATGCCGTGTATGCAGGCGTGAAGCAGGAGCAGCCTGCCGGCCAGGTACTGCGCTACGTAGGAGAACTCTCCGGCGACTTGCAGCAAGACAAAGGGGTGCTGGAGGTAAAACTGGTATCGGTGCCCGACTCCAGCCCGCTGGGCCAGGTGAAGGGGGCCGATTCCCTCATTGAGATCTACACCGAAAGTTACGGCGAACACCCCCTGGTAATCCAGGGCGCCGGGGCCGGGGCGGCCGTTACCGCCCGGGGCGTTTTCGGGGATATTTTGCGCATTGCCGAAAAAGGCCATGCCGATTCGTAATCAGAATGCCAAAGCCATGAAAAAACTGCAACCAGAAACCGAGGCCATCCGCACCCAGATCCCGCGGAGCGAATTCCAGGAACACTCAGCCCCTCTTTACCTGAGTTCCAGCTTTGTCTTCGACGACGCCGAAGACATGCGGGCCTCCTTTGCCGAAGAGAAAGACCGCATCATCTATTCGCGCTACTCGAACCCCAATACCTCCGAATGGATCGAGAAGGTGTGCAAGATGGAAGGGGCCGAGGCCGGCTTTGCCTTTGCCTCCGGCATGGCGGCCGTCTTTTCGACCCTGGCCGCCCTGCTCGACAGCGGCGACCATATTATCTCGTCACGCTCGGTCTTTGGTTCTACCTCCACCCTGTTTGCCAACATTTTTCCGAAGTGGCAAATCAGCCATTCCTATTTCCGGCACGACCGGCTGCAAGACATCGAGGGGCTTATCCGGCCCACTACGCGTCTGATCTACGCCGAATCGCCCACCAACCCGGGGGTCGACGTGCTCGACCTTGAGGCCCTGGGACGCCTGGCCAAAAAGCACGGCCTGCTGCTGGTGGTAGACAACTGCTTCGCTACCCCTTACCTGCAGCAGCCCCTGCGCTTCGGGGCCGACCTGGTAATCCATTCGGGCACCAAGCTCATGGACGGGCAGGGCCGCGTTTTGGCTGGCATTACCGTGGGGAGTGCCGCCCTGATCGATAAGATATACCGCTTTGCACGCATTACCGGTCCGGCGCTCTCACCCTTCAATGCCTGGCTCCTCTCCAAGAGTATGGAAACCCTGGCCGTAAGGGTAGACCGGCATTGCGAGAACGCCCTCAAGGTGGCCGAATTTTTGGAAGGTCACCCAAAGGTTAACTGGGTCAAATACCCTTTCCTGAAATCGCACCCTCAGGTCGAACTGGCCCGCAAGCAGATGAAGGCGGGCGGCTGTGTGGTGGCCTTTGAAGTGCAGGGAGGCGTAGATGGGGGGCGCACCTTTTTCGACGGCATAGGCCTGCTGTCCCTCTCGGCCAACCTGGGCGACACCCGCAGCATCGTCACGCATCCGGCCTCGACCACCCACAGCAAACTAACCCCGGAAGAGCGCCTGGAAAGCGGCATTACAGACGGTATGGTCCGCATTTCTGTGGGCCTGGAGCACCCCGACGACATCTGCGCCGACCTGGCCCGTGCTTTGGATGGGGTTGGGGCCTGAGGCACAGGTATTTTTGCTACCTTAGCAGTATGCTTTCCAAAAAGACCAAATACGGGCTCAAGGCGCTCACCTACCTGGCTCGTCGCAAAGACCGCAGCCCCGTTCAGATTGCGGAGATTGCCCGGCACGAAAACATCTCTCAGAAGTTCCTGGAGAGCATATTGCTGACCCTTCGCAAGAACGGCTACCTGGGTTCCCGAAAAGGGAAGGGCGGCGGGTATTACCTGATCAAGGACCCGGCTGAAATCCCCATGACCGGGGTTATGCGCGTGTTGGAAGGCCCCATTGCCATGGTGCCCTGCGTGAGCCTCAATTTTTACGAAACCTGCGATGACTGCCCCGATGAAGCGACCTGCTCGGTGCACAAGCTCATGCTGCAAGTCCGCGACAGCGCCCTGGAGGTGTACCGCAACAACTCCCTGGCCGACATTATCTAATTCCCAAACGTGCAGGCATTTCCTTGCCAAATAAGAAATTTGCGCCGTTTTCTGTTATAAAACTAGTAAAACGATGGGGTAAATCGAAAAATTGAGTAAATTTAGTTTGCACGATTCGGAAAGTGGCCTATATTTGTAAACTCTAGTAAAAAGATAGGATAATAAATCATGTCATTCAGCCCGCAGCTAATCGACCACCTGAACCCCCAGCTTAAGGGGATTGCTCCTGAAGAAATCATTTCATGGGCCGTTGAAAGAGCCCGAAGGCCAGTTATTACGACCAACTTCCGCCCTTATGAGGTTGCCATTTTGCACGCAGTTTCTGGCGTATTCCCGGAAATACCGGTCATCTGGTGCGATACCGGGTACAACACCCCCCAGACCTACCGCCATGCAGAAGAACTCATCGGGCGCCTGGGCCTGAACGTGCATTTGTACGTCCCCCGGCAAACTGCCGCTCATCGCGATGCCGTTATGGGGATGCCAGGGGTAGACGATCCCCGCCACCGCGAGTTTACCGAACAGGTAAAGCTGGAGCCCTTCCGCCGTGCCATGCAGGAGCACAAGCCCGATGTGTGGTTCACCAACCTGAGGCGCGGGCAAACTGCACATCGCGACAGCCTCGATATTTTAAGCCTGGACCGCTCCGGCATGCTGAAAGTGAGCCCCTTCTATTATTGGAGCGATACCCAGCTCGACGCATACCTGCACTCGTTCGGGCTACCCAATGAGCACCACTATTTTGACCCGACCAAAGTATTGGAAAACCGGGAATGCGGCCTGCATACCTAGGTGAAGGTCCCCTATTTTTTTATTTATAAAACCTATATAAACGATAGGAATACTATAATATTATGAAAAGCTTCCGCTCCGAACTTGAAAATCCGGTTGTCGAAAAAGATATCATTGCACTCGAACGCAAAATTCGGGAGTTTCGCGAGGGCGGCCTTCCCGAAGAGCGGTTTCGCAGCCTGCGGCTCGCCCGCGGGGTATACGGCCAGCGTCAGCCGGGCGTGCAGATGGTGCGGATCAAACTGCCCTACGGCAAGGTGAGCTCCCGTCAGCTTCGGCGGATCGCCGGGGTATCAGATACCTTTTCCACTGGAAAGCTCCATATTACCACCCGCCAGGACATCCAGATCCACTATGTAGACCTCGAACGCACCCCCGAACTCTGGGCCGAACTGGAGCGCGACCAGGTAACCCTCCGGGAAGCCTGCGGCAATACGGTGCGCAACGTGACCGCCAGTGAAACGGCCGGGATCGACCCTTCGGAGCCCTTCGATGTTTCCCCCTATGCCCAGGCCGTGTTTGACTATTTTCTGCGCAACCCCGTCGGCCAGGAAATGGGCCGTAAATTCAAGGTTTCCTTCTCGGCCAGCGAGTCAGACACCGGCCTTTCCTATATGCACGACCTGGGGTTCATCGCCAGCCTGCGAAACGGGGAGCGTGGGTTCCGCGTGTTGCTGGGAGGCGGCCTTGGAGCCCAGCCCCGCCACGCCGACCTGCTGTACGATTTTTTGCCCCAGCAGGAGATCATCCCCCTGATGGAATGCGTGGTGCGGGTATTTGACCAGTACGGGGAGCGCAAAAACCGATCCAAGGCCCGCCTGAAATTTCTGCTGAAAGACCTGGGCCTGGAAGGCTTCAAAGCCCTGGTTGAGCAACAGCGGCTTGCCCTTCCCCTGCAGGAACTGGGTATCGAACATGGGAACTACCCTGAGGTGAAACCGGCTGAAACAGCGCCGGAAATACCTGAGGTAAAAGACCAGGCCGCTTACCGGGCCTGGATGGCTACCAACGTGCTTCCCCAAAAGCAGGCCGGTTTCAAGGCTGTCGGGGTTCGGGTGTTCCTCGGGAATTTCACCACCGATCAGGCCCGCAGCCTGGCCAACCTTGCCGAGGGCCACGGGGCAGGCGAACTGCGTTTCTCCCTGCGGCAAAACCTACTGATCCCCTATGTAAGGGAGGCCTGGCTACCTTATTTTTATCAGGAATTATCGGCCATGGGCCTGGCTGCCCCCGGCTACAATTCGGCTGCAGACATCACGGCCTGTCCCGGCACCGATACCTGCAACCTCGGTATTGCCAGCAGCACGGGTATCGCCTCCGAGCTGGAACGGGTCATTGCCCGCGAATATCCTGAATTTCTTTACAACCCCGACGTGGTGATCAAGATAAGCGGCTGCATGAATGCCTGCGGCCAGCACACCATGGCCCATATCGGCTTTCAGGGCATGTCGGTGCGCACCCCCGACCAACGGGTTGCCCCGGCCCTTCAGGTGCTTTTGGGAGGCGGCAACCTCGGGGGCGGGCAGGGCCTGTTCGCCGACAAGGTCGTCAAAATTCCCTCCAAGCGCGGGCCTATGGCGTTGCGGCTCATCCTGGACGATTATCTGTCACAGGGCAACAGGCGCCCGTACCATGAGTATTACCGGGAACAGGGCCAGCTCTATTTTTACGACCTGCTCAAGCCGCTTACAGCGGTAGACGATCTGGAGGAGGAAGACTTTATCGACTGGGGAAACCGGGAAAAATACCAAAAGGAGATTGGAGTGGGCGAATGCGCCGGGGTGGTGATCGACCTGGTGGCCACCTTGTTATTCGAGGCTGAAGAAAAATTGGCGGAGGCCGCCGAGGCCCTGGTAGCCGGCAAATGGGCGGCAGCAATCTACCTGGCCTACAGTGCCCGGGTGCAGGCGGCCAAGGCCCTGCTAACGGCCGAGGACCACCCGGCCAATACGCATGCCGGCATTGTGGAAGACTTCGACAGGCGCTTCGGGCATACCGAAGCTTTCAGTGGAATCCCCTCCCTGGGCAGCCAGGTAGCGCTGATGCAGGAAACATCGCCTGCCGAATCCTTTGCCCGCCGGTACACGGAAGAGGCGCGGGCCTTTGTGAAACAGGCTGAGGCCTTCCGCCGCCAAACACTGAGTCATGCGTCCTGAAGGCAAACTCACCCTGGTGGGGGCGGGCCCCGGCGATGCGGAACTGATCACCCTGAAGGGCCTGCGCGCTTTGCGCGAAGCCGACGTGGTACTGTACGATGCCCTGGTGAACCCGGAATTGCTGGAATACGCTCCGCGGGCCGAACAGCTGTTTGTGGGCAAACGACTGGGCTGCCAGGCCTATGCCCAGCAACAGATCAATGAACTGATCGTGCAGCGGGGCCGCAGCTGCGGCCACGTGGTGCGCCTAAAGGGAGGCGACCCATTCGTGTTCGGGCGCGGCGCAGAAGAAATGGAGTATGCCCTTTCGCAAGGCATGGAGGTGGCGGTGGTACCCGGGCTCTCGTCCTGTCTGTCGGTGCCTGCCTCCCTGCACATTCCGGCAACCCTGCGCGGGGTTGCCGAGAGCTTCTGGGTTATTACCGCCACCACACGCGATCACCGGCTAAGCGCCGATGTGGCCCTGGCGGCCCGTTCGTCGGCTACGGTGATTATTCTGATGGGCATGTCCAAATTGCAGGAGATCATGGCTTGTTTTGAGCGTGCCGGGAAGCCCGATACCCCGGTAGCCGTTATCCAGGAGGGAACTACGGCCCGCGAGCGCTCTGCCACAGGCACGGTACAGACAATAGCCAGCCAGGTAAACCGCCTGGGCTTGCGCAACCCGGCCGTGATTGTGGTGGGCGAAGTGGTAACAGCGGCCAAGGGGCTCGGCGTCTTGCAGCCCAAAGTCTTGAAGGCGCTTCAAACAACCTGACCATGGAACGAAATAACCTGTATCCGATTTTCCTGAAGTGCAGCCAGCTTGAAATCTTGCTGGTGGGAGGAGGCCATGTGGCTGCCGAAAAGCTCCATTTCCTGATCAAATCGAGCCCCGACGCCCGGATAACCCTGGTGGCCCCGCTCGTTCGCGAAAATACGGCCGACCTTGCCGAGGCCCATGATGTCAGGATAATCAGGACCGAATACCATGCCGGCTATTTGCAAGACAAGCACCTGGTAATCGCCGCTACCGACAACCCGGCGGTGAACCAGGCCGTGTACCGTGACTGCCGCCGCATCAACCTGCTCGTGAATGTGGCCGACAACCCGCCCCTTTGCGATTTCTATATGGGGGGCATTGTAACCAAGGGTCACCTGAAGGTGGCCATCAGCACCAATGGCCAGTCGCCGACCACTGCCAAGCGGCTGCGTGAATTTTTCGAAGACATACTCCCAGACGACCTGAGCCGGCTGGTCGAAAACCTGCATGCCTACCGCCAAACCCTGAAATCCGATTTCGAGGCCAAAGTACGCGAAATGAACCGGGTGACCCGGAAACTGGTCGCCCCAAAAACCGTGAAGGAATCATGATTGAAACCGATTTGCTCATTATTGGCGCCGGGCCTACCGGCCTGTTTACGGTCTTTGAGGCCGGACTGCTCAAGCTGCGCTGCCACCTGATAGACGCCCTGCCCCAGCCGGGCGGACAATGCGCCGAAATCTACCCGAAAAAACCCATTTACGACATCCCGGCCTACCCGGAAATACTGGCTGGAGACCTGGTGGAACGGCTCCTGGAGCAAATTCGCCCCTTCCAGCCCGGGTTTACCCTGGGGGAACGGGCCGAAACACTGAAAAAGCTGGAAGACGGCCGTTTCGAGGTAACCACAAACCAGGGGACTCGCCACAGGGCCCCGGTGGTAGTCATTGCCGGCGGGCTGGGGTCGTTTGAACCCCGCAAGCCCGAGATAGCCAACCTGACCGATTTTGAGGGCAGGGGGGTGGCCTACATGGTGAAAGACCCGGAAGTCTACCGGGGCGGGAAGGTGGTCATCGCCGGTGGGGGTGATTCAGCCCTGGACTGGGCCATTTTCCTTTCAGAGGTGGCCGCCGAGGTTAGCCTGGTGCACCGCCGCAATGAATTTCGGGGCGCCCTCGACTCGGTGGAAAAAGCAGCTGCACTGGCTGCGGCCGGCAGGATCCGCCTGATAACAGAGGCCCAGGTAGACCGGCTCTACGGTGACACCCACCTGGAGGCCGTTGTAGTGCGGTACAATGAGGCCGAAAAAGGGGAAGCCTATGTAGAGGCCGACCACCTGATCCCGCTATTCGGGCTGTCGCCCAAACTCGGGCCCATTGGCGACTGGGGGCTGCAGATCGAGAAGAACGCCATCGTGGTGAACAATGCCTACGACTACCAGACCAGCATTCCCGGGGTTTACGCGGTGGGCGATGTTAACACCTACCCGGGCAAGCTCAAGCTCATCCTCTCGGGTTTCCACGAAGCCGCGGTTATGTGCCAGAGCGCCTACCAGATTGTGCACCCCGGCAAGCGTTACGTGATGAAATACACCACCGTGGGAGGCATTGCCGGCTTTGACGGCAGCCTGAAGGAAGCCGCCAAAGAAGTGGTCCAGGCCCTGGGCTAACCCGGGGCAGGGGGCCAAAAAAGCCCATGACCGCTTGCTTTTGAGCGGGGCTTGCCGTTTCTTTGCGGCAGTTCATTGCCACCCTGTCGAGTTATCAGGAAAGGTGGAGGGAATAGACCCGGTGAAACCTTAGCAACCCTTCGACCCCAGAGGCCCGGAGAAGGTGCTACATTCTAGCCTGCGGTTCCCAGCCACGCCGGGAAGACCCGCACGGACAGATAACGATCCCGCAAGGGTTCTGCCCAAAAAAAGTCCCATTCCTGTTCTACCTGCCTGTCAGCCCCTGAGGCCTGAAGGCTGGACGGCACTGGCAAAAATGGAATGCGATGCCCGATTTGAATACCATACTGCGAGAACGTATCCTGGTCCTTGACGGGGCCATGGGCACCATGCTGCAGCGCCATAAGTTCGGGGAGGCCGATTTCCGGGGCGAACGCTTCCGAGACTGGCCCCAACCCCTGCAGGGGAACAACGACCTGCTCTCGCTTACCCAGCCCGAAGCCGTGGCCGGGGTGCATCGCCTGTACCTCGAGGCCGGGGCAGATATCGTCTCGACCAATACCTTTTCGTCAACAGCCGTGGGGATGGCCGATTACGGTATGGAATCGCTGGTGGGAGACCTCAACAGGGCGGCGGCCCGCCTGGCCCGGCGCGAAGCCGATGCCATGACAGCCCGCACCCCGGACAAACCCCGTTTTGTAGCGGGAAGTATCGGCCCTACCAACAAGACCGCCAGCATGTCGCCCGACGTGAACGACCCCGGGTACCGGGCCATTTCCTTTGAAGCCCTGAAGGCCGACTACCGCGAGCAGGTAGATGCCCTGCTCGAAGGAGGGGTCGACCTGTTGCTGGTAGAAACGGTTTTCGATACCCTCAACGCCAAGGCAGCCCTGTTTGCCATTGAAGAAGCCAAAGAGGCCCGGGGCCTCGATACCCCGGTGATGGTGAGCGGCACCATTACCGATGCTTCGGGACGCACCCTCTCCGGGCAGACTGCCGAGGCCTTCCTGATTTCGATTTCACACGCGACCTTGCTCTCAGTCGGGCTCAACTGTGCCCTGGGGGCCAGCCAGCTTGTCCCGTACCTCGAAGTTTTGGCATCCCGGGCCGACACAGCCATATCTGCTCACCCGAACGCCGGCCTGCCCAATGCCTTCGGCGCCTACGACCAGGGCCCTGCACAGATGGCCGGGCAGATCCGCGAATACCTGGAAAAGGGCCTGGTGAACATCGTCGGGGGTTGTTGCGGGACTACGCCAGACCACATCAAAGCCATAGCCGAGCTTGTCAAAGAGTTCGAGCCCCGGGCGATTCCAAATTCCAAAAAGGTTAAGGGATGACACAACGCGCCTCCAGGTATTTGAAGTTGGCGGGCCTCGAGCCCCTTGTGGTTACCCCTGAAAGCAATTTCATCAACGTGGGGGAACGCACCAACGTGGCCGGGTCGCGCCTGTTTTTGCGTTTGGTCAAGGAAGGTAATTTCGAGGAGGCCCTCGAAATTGCCCGCAACCAGGTGGAGGGCGGGGCCCAGATTTTGGATGTAAACATGGACGACGGCCTGATTGAAGGCAAACAGGCTATGGTTACCTTCCTGAACTTGCTCATGGCCGAGCCCGACATCGCCCGGGTGCCCATCATGATCGACAGTTCCAAATGGGAAATCATCGAGGCGGGGCTGCAGGTGGTACAGGGCAAGTGTGTGGTCAATTCCATCAGCCTGAAGGAAGGGGAAGCCGTCTTTCTTGAGCAGGCCAAAAAAATAAGGCGCTACGGGGCGGCGGTTATTGTGATGGCTTTCGACGAAGCCGGGCAGGCCGACACCTACGAGCGGCGCATTGCAATTGCCCAACGCTCATACCGCCTGCTTACCGAAAAGGTGGCGTTCCCGCCAGAAGACATCATTTTTGACCTGAATATCTTCCCGGTGGCCACCGGGATGGAGGAACACCGCCGCAACGCGGTAGATTTCATAGAAGCCACCCGCTGGGTGCGGGATAACCTCCCCTATTGCAGCGTAAGCGGGGGGGTGAGCAACGTTTCCTTCAGCTTCCGCGGCAACAATACCGTGCGGGAGGCCATGCACAGCGCCTTCCTGTACCACGCCATCAAAGCCGGCATGAATATGGGGATCGTGAACCCGGCCATGCTGGAGGTTTACGACGACATCCCCGAGCCCCTGCTCACCTATGTGGAAGACGTGTTGCTCGACCGGAAGGCCGACGCCACGGAGCGGTTACTGGAGTACGCCGAAACCGTACAGGGCAAGCAGAAAGAGCGCAGCGCCGACCTGAGCTGGCGCGAAGAACCCCTGCAAGACCGGATTACCCGGGCCCTGGTAAAGGGGATAGACCAGTATATCGAGCAAGATGTGGAAGAGGCGCGTCAGGCGGCGGCCCAGCCCATCGAAGTGATCGAAGGCGCCCTGATGACCGGCATGAACGTGGTGGGCGACCTATTCGGCAGCGGGAAGATGTTTTTGCCACAGGTGGTAAAATCGGCCCGGGTCATGAAGAAGGCCGTAGCCTACCTGACCCCGTATATCGAAGAGGCCAACGCCATCTCGGGGGGCGGGCATGCAGCGGGCAGGGTACTGCTGGCCACGGTTAAGGGTGATGTGCACGACATCGGCAAAAACATCGTGAGCGTGGTGCTGGCCTGCAATAACTACCACATCGTGGATCTGGGGGTCATGGTTCCCCCGGAGCGTATCCTGGAAAAAGCCCGGGAAGAACGGGTAGACATCATAGGCCTCAGCGGCCTGATTACCCCTTCCCTCGACGAAATGGTGCACCTGGCCAAAGAAATGCAGCGGCAACAGTTTACCCTGCCCCTGCTCATTGGTGGGGCCACAACCAGCAAGGCGCATACGGCCGTAAAGATCGACCCGGAGTACGCTTCGGCTGTAGTATACGTGCCCGATGCGAGCCGGGCCGTAACCGTGGTGGGCGACCTGTTGCAGGCCGAGAGGTCCGAAGGCTACAAGCGGGCCCTTAAGGAGGAGTACAATACCTTCCGCAGCAAATTCCGGCAGCGGGCGCGCGCCAAAGACTACCTGAGCCTGGCCGAGGCCCGGGCCAATAAACTGCGCCTCGACTGGAAGCCTGAAGCTATACCCGTTCCCCGCCAGCTGGGGGTACAGGTGCTCGAGACACTCGACCTGAGGAAACTGGAACCCCTGATCGACTGGACCCCCTTTTTCCGCTCCTGGGACCTGCACGGCAAATTCCCGGGTATTTTGGAAGATGAGGTGGTGGGGGCACAAGCCACCCAATTGCACAAAGATGCCCGCGAGATGCTGCGGCAGCTGATCCGCGACCATTCCCTGACGGCCAGGGCAGTGTTCGGCTTGTTTCCGGCCAACACGGTAGGAGACGACGATATTGAAATCCGCCGACCGGAGGGTGCCACGGCACGCTTTCTGACACTGCGCCAGCAGGGCGACAAGCGGGATGGCGTGCCCAACCTGGCCCTGGCCGACTTCATTGCCCCGGCCGAAACCGGCATACAGGATTATATGGGCTGCTTTTGCGTTTCTGCGGGCTTCGGGGCAAAAGAACTGGCCGGGAAATACGAGCAGGAGCTCGACGATTACCACAGCATCATGGTCAAGGCCCTGGCCGACCGGTTGGCCGAAGCGGCTGCCGAATACCTGCACCGGGAAGTGCGCATCCGCTACTGGGGTTACGCCCCGGGGGAAACCTTCGACAACCAGGCCCTGATCTCAGAGGCCTATGCGGGCATACGCCCGGCGCCGGGCTACCCGGCCTGTCCCGACCACCTGGAGAAACAGACCATCTGGGAGGTTCTGGATGTGGCAGGAAGCATAGGGGTGGAACTCACCGAAAGCCTGGCCATGTGGCCGGCCGCCAGCGTGAGTGGCTATTATTTTGCCCACCCCAGGGCGCGCTACTTTGGCCTGGGCAAGATTATGCGCGACCAGTTGGAAGACTACGCCCGCAGAAGGGGCATTCCGGTAAGTGAGGCCGAGCGCTGGCTCAGCCCGAACCTGGCCGAAATGTCGTAAATTCCGGGCTGCGAAGAGAAGCTATGAAAGTAACCGAACATATCGCCAACGCCACCGATACCCTTTTTTCGTTTGAAGTGGTGCCCCCCGTTAAGGGGAAGAATATTGAGGAGCTCTACCGCAATATAGACCCCCTCATGGAATTCAAGCCGCCCTTTATAGACGTAACCACCTCCCGGGAGGAATACGTTTATATCGATCGCGACGGCCTGTACGACAAAAGGGTCACCCGCATGCGGCCGGGCACCCTGGGCATCTGTGCCTCCATCATGCACAAATACCAGGTAGACACCATTCCCCACGTGCTCTGCGGCGGCTTTACCCGTGAGGAAACCGAATACCTGCTGGTCGACTGCCACTACCTGGGCATCGACAACCTGATGGCGCTCAGGGGCGATGCCATGAAAGACCAGAAGTACTTTGAACGCACCCCCGGGGGGCATGCCTATGCCTCCGAGCTGGTGGCACAAATCGACCGGCTCAACCAGGGCCTGTACCTGCACGACGTGGTGGAAACCGACGATTGCGCTGATTTCTGCATCGGGGTAGCGGGCTATCCGGAAAAACACCTGGAGGCACCTTCGCTGCGCACCGACCTGAAGTGGCTCAAGCACAAGGTTGATATGGGGGCCGATTACATCGTGACGCAGATGTTCTTCGACAACCGCAAGTTTTTCGAATTCGTGGAACTGGCGCGGGAATTGGGTATTCAGGTACCCATTATCCCGGGGATCAAACCCATTGCCGTGAAGCAGCACCTGCACCTGCTGCCCCAGGTGTTCCGCACCGAACTGCCCGAGGTGCTGGTCGAGGCGGTGGAGGCCTGTAAAGACAACCAGGCTGTGCGCCAGGTGGGCATCGAGTGGGCCATTGAGCAGTCTCGGGAACTCAAGGAAGCTGGCGTGCCCGTAGTGCATTTCTATTCCATGGGCAAATCGGATAACATCCAGGCCATTGCGAGGGAGGTGTTTTGACCCACCTGCTCTTGCGGCATCCAAATCCCTACCTTTGCGCCAGATGAGGATCCTTTTTGCACTGCTTTGCGGATTGGCCTGGGCCCTGCCGGGGCTCCGCGCCCAGGAGACCGGCCCCTTCCAGACCCTGGATCTGAATGGCTTTTACGGGTCAGTGTTGCTGCACAATACCGATATTTCGCACCTGATTGAAGCGCATCCTGCGGGCCTGATTCTGGCCCTTAATACGCGCCATTTCGGGGAAGAGGCCTGGCAGCAGTATTACGGCTACCCCGATACCGGGCTTTCCTTCATCTACCAGGACATGCGAACCGGCACCCTGGGTCAGAACATAGGCCTGTACGCCCATTATAATTTTTATTTTTTCAAACGGAGCACCCAATTGCGGGTGGGGCAGGGGATAGCTTACAATACCAACCCGTACGACCGGGTAGACAATAACCGGAACAACGCCTACGGGAGTCACCTGCTGAGTTCTACCTACCTCATGCTGCAATACCAGCGGCAACGCCTGCTGGGTCGTTTGGGCGTGCGTGCCGGGATTAGCCTGGTCCACTATTCGAATGCCAACATCAAGGCCCCCAACACCTCTACCAATACCTTCGGATTGAGTGCCGGCCTGCTTTACGACCTGGGCCCCGAAACCCTGCCTGAATTCCGCCGGTGGGAACCCGTAGAAATACGGGAGCCGGTGCGCCTGAACCTGGTATTCCGCTCAGGCATTAACGAGAGCGATGTGGTGGGCTCCGGCCAGTTTCCCTTTTATATTTTCTCGGCTTATGCCGACAAGCGGCTGGGCAGGCTGAGCGCCCTGCAGCTGGGCGCCGATGTGTTTTTTTCCAACTTCCTGAAAGAATTGATCCGTTTCCAGGCTGCTGCATTCCCGGAGCTGGCGGTAGATCCGGACACCGATTACAAAAGGGTCGGCCTATTTGTGGGGCATGAACTATTTATCAATAAGATGAGCGTGGTTGCCCAACTGGGCTATTATATTTACTATCCCTTTGACTTTGAGGGAAGGGTGTACAACCGAATTGGCATAAAGCGGTATTTTGGCCCGCGGTGGTTCGGGGCCCTTACCCTGAAGTCGCATGCGGCCGCCGCAGAAGCGGTGGAACTGGGCGTGGGGATACGATTGTAAGGCTATGAAGCGATACAGATTTTTAGTTTGTCTGGTCCTGGCAGTTTGCTGCTGGAGTTGCGGGGAAAATGCCCCTGACTGCCTGCAGGGCACAGGCGAAATCACAGAAGATGTGGTTGCTGTGCCGTCGTTTACCGATATTACCGTTTATGAAAACATCCGTCTGGTGCTGCGGCAGGGCCCCGTGCAGCAGGTAGTTGTTCAGACCGGCAAAAACCTGCGCCCCGAGGTAACCGCCGAAGTGCACGATGGGGTATTGGTCTTGCGCGACGCCAATGACTGCAACCTGTTTCGCCGGTACGGGCAAACCACCATTTGGGTAACCACCCCGGAGTTGCGCAACCTGAGAAGCAGCACCGGCTGGCCCGTTACCGGAGAAGGAGTACTGGCTTTTCAGGACCTGCGCCTGATCTCCGAGAGCTTCGCCAACCCCGACACCGAGACCACCGATGGTTCCTTTGAGCTCGAACTCCATACGGGCCGGGTCCAAATCGTGGCTAACGGGATTGCCAATTTCCGCCTTAGCGGGCAAACCGGCGAACTTTCCGTTACCATTGCCGCCGGCGATTCACGCGTGGAAGCCCGGGAGTTGCAGGCTGGGGAGGTGCGGGTAGACCACCGCGGGAGCAACGATGTGGAGGTGTACCCCCTGCAACGGCTTAGCGGGCAGATACGGGGTTATGGGGATGTGTTCAGTTACAACAGGCCTGCCGATGTAGACGTGGATGAGCTTTATCGCGGCCGGCTGCTTTTTGTGGACGGCGGATGAAAGGGGGCTGGCGGTCGGTACTCGAGTGGCTGAGGGTTAGCAGGTCTGCGCCTCACCGGAAAAAGGCCGGGACCGGGCAGCGCGTATGCGAATTGCTGCAGCAACTGATAGACCAGGGCCTGGTGCCTGGCCTGGCCATACAGGTAATGCACAGGGGTCAGACCTGGCTCGCACAGGGCTTTGGCCAGGCCGACCTGGATCACTTTACCGCTGTTAACGCCCAAAACACCCTCTTCCGGATCGCCAGCGTCTCCAAGCCCATCACGGCAACGGCCCTGGCACGGATGGTGGCAACCGGCCAGCTTGCACTTGACGACCCTTTGAGCCTGTATGTGCCGGAATATCCGCACCAGGGCATAAGCCTGCGCCAACTGGCTTCCCATACTGCGGGGATTCGCGCCTACCGGGGCCGGGAGGCCCTCCTGAACCGCCCCATGGATATAGCCGACAGCCTCTCCCTTTTTAAAGATGACCCCTTGCTGTTTCCCCCCGGGCAGGGCTACCTGTATAACAGCTTCGATTTCGTATTGCTGTCGCTTGCCATGGAAAGGGCCGCTGGCATGCCTTTCGCCCGCCTGGTGCAGCGCCTGGTGCTTGAACCCCTGCAGATGCGCCATACCCAGGTGGAAATACCGGGTAATCCGAAGCCAGACCAGGCCCGGTTTTATACGCGGGGCAGGCAGGGTTTCAAGCCGGCCACCGAGGTCGACAACCGCTTTAAGCTGGCCGGGGGAGGGTACCTTTCCACCGTTGGCGATATGTGTCGCCTGGGACAGGCCTACCTCGACGGGCAAATCGCCCCCAAAGCCTTACTGGAAGAATTCCTGAGTTCGCAACAAAGCCCTGGTGGCCCTACCTGGTATGGCCTGGGATGGCAGGTGAGCCGCGATGCCGCCGGCAGGGCCTATTACGGCCATATGGGCAACGGAGTGGGCGGGTATAGCAATTTCTTCGTTTATCCTGAGCAACAGCTGGTCATCGCCATCTTGATCAACTGTTCCGACCCCAAGGTGCAGGCAGTACTCGATCTGGTGGTGGAGGCCATTCACCTGGAAACCGCCGATGAGGCGCCGGGGGCTGCAGCCCACGGGTAGCCCCCAAAGCTGCCCGATTCTCGCTTCAAAATGCTACCTTACCGTTCCAAAATAGCATCGGTATGGAATCCATTTTCACTAAACACATGGCCACCGTGGCCATTTTACTGCTAGTTGCCGGCCAGCCGGCAGGGCTATTGGCCCAGGAAGAACCGGAAAAACCCGCACCGGTTCCCGAGCCTGCCTCCTTTGTGACCCACCACCAGATCCAGAACGGGGGGCAACTGATCCGCTACAAAGCCACGGCTTCGGAAACCTACCTGAAAAATAAGGATGGGGCGCCCGAGGCGTCCATCTGGTCTACTTCCTATGAGAAAGAGGGGGTAAGCGACCCGGCAGGCCGACCGGTTACCTTTGTGTTCAACGGGGGCCCCGGATCGGCTTCGGTATGGCTGCACATGGGCCTGCTCGGCCCTACTCTGGTATCGGTTGATTCGGAGGCAGCCCAGGATGACGGGGCCGCACCTTATGGGCTTGGCCCCAACAGCGAGGGAGTGCTCGACCAGACAGACCTGGTGTTTATCGATCCGGTGGGGACCGGGTACAGCCGCGTGGTGGGCACCGGGAAAGTGGAAGATTATTGGGGACTTACCGAAGACGCCCGCTCGGTGAGCCGCTTCATCAGGCAGTGGATAACCGATCATGGCCGCTGGATGTCGCCCAAATACCTGGCCGGGGAGAGCTTCGGCACCACCCGGGCCGTCGCCGTGGCCAGCGCCCTGGAGGGAGGCGGGCAAAACATGGCCCTAAATGGGCTTATCCTGATCTCCCAGGCCCTGGATTACGGCGGTTCCACATCAGAAGAAGACAATATCACCTCCTATATCACCTATCTGCCCAGCATGGCAGCCACAGCCTGGTACCATAAAAAGGCAGGCTCGGGGCAGTCCCTTGAGGCGTTTTTGGAAGCCTGCCGCGAATTCACTTACCGCACCTATATCCCGGCCCTGTACAGGGGGGGGCGCCTCCCGGCATCCGAAAAGGAGGCTATCGCTGGCGAAATGGCAGGCTTTATAGGCCTCGACAAACAGTATATCCTGGATTCAGACCTGCGCATCCTCATGCACCGCTTCCAGAAGGAACTCCTGAAAGACCGGGGCCTGGCCCTGGGCCGGCTTGACGGCCGCTACCTGGGGCCCGAGATCGACCGTTTCTCGGAAGGGCCGCATCTGGGCGATGCTTCCAGCTACCAGGTAAGCGGGGCCTTTACGGCATCCCTGAACCATTACCTGGCGAAATCCCTGGAGGTGAAAATGGATCGGCCCTACCTGACTTCCAACCCGGAGATAGGAGGGAAATGGCGCTGGCGGCCGGTACCCGAAGGGCAATACTGGGAACCTTCCATGGTAAATGTGGCCCGCAAACTGGGCGAAACCATGAGGCGCAACCCCAAGATGCGGGTTATGGTCGCCAACGGCTATTACGATCTGATCTGCCCCTTTTTCGACGCCGAATACACCTTTGCCCGAAACGGCATCGATCCGGCAAAAATCGAGATGAAATATTTTGAGGCAGGGCATATGATGTATACGCACCGGCCCGATTACCTGAAGCTAATGAAGGAGATAAGGGTTTTCCTTGACGAAGGCCGCTAGTACGCCGGATATGGACACCACAACAGGGAGGCTCCTGATCCGGGGCATTTGCTACGATGAAAAATCGTCCTTTCTGCGTGGGGCGGCGCAGGCACCGGCCCTGATTCGGCAAGCCCTGTATTCCGGCTCCATGAACCTGTTTTCGGAAGGGCTGATAGACCTGGGCAACCTTGCCGATGGCGATTTGGGGGATTTTGAACCCGACGGGTATTTTGATATCGAAACCCTGACACAGCGCCACCTGCAGGAGGGTCGAAAGCTGCTGACACTAGGGGGAGACCACTCCATCACCTATCCTATTTTGAAGGCATACCGGGAAAAGTACCCGGCCCTGGACATACTGCACATCGATGCCCACGCCGATCTGTACGAGCAGTACGAGGGCGATCCCTATTCACACGCCTGTCCGTTTGCCCGCGTCATGGAGGAAGGGTTGGCCGACCGCCTGGTACAGGTAGGCATCCGAACGCTGAACCCGCACCAGAAAGCGCAGGCGAAGCGATTTGGGGTGGAGGTGCACACCATGGACCGATATGACCCGGCCATGCCGCTGGTCTTTACCAACCCCGTTTACATATCCCTGGATATGGACGCCCTCGACCCGGCCTTTGCCCCTGGTGTTTCGCACCGGGAGCCCGGGGGGTTGACTACCCGCCAGGTGATTTCCATGCTTCGTAACCTGCAAGGGGAGGTGGTTGGCGCAGACCTGGTGGAGTACAACCCGTTACAGGACCTGGGCGACCTGACCGCCTTTGCGGGGGCCAAACTTATGAAGGAGCTCCTGGCGCGGTTAATTTAAGGTCGCCGGCAACGCAAAGCCCATGTGATTTTGAGTACCTTTAAAGGAAATCACAATCACCTCTGCTATGAAACTGGGAGCATTTTCCATCAGCCTGTCGGTCAGGGACCTGGCTGCCTCGCGATCCTTTTACGAAAAGCTGGGCTTCGGGGTGTTTGCCGGCAGCCCGGAACAAAGGTACCTGATCATGAAAAACGGGGATGCCCTGGTGGGGCTGTTCCAGGGCATGTTCGAGGGCAACATCCTTACCTTTAACCCGGGCTGGGACCAGCAGGCACAAAAAGTACCTGACTTTGACGACGTACGCGAAATCAATCGCCGGGTAAAGCTGGCAGGGATTGCCACGCTGCAGGAAACCCTCAAGGAAACCGGCGGGCCCGGGAGTTTTGTGATGCAGGACCCGGACGGGAATACCATCCTGATCGACCAGCACGTGTGAGACTGGAGGACCTGGTGGGTTTGGGGGCAAGCCCCCGCCCCACTGAAAAGATACTTGCCACCCCCGCAAAAAGCCATCACAAAAGGGTGTGAAAGGCATTTTTCCGGCACACGGAATGGCCCGGGACTAACCCAGGTCATTTTCGATTGGCTGTCTGAGGCGTAACTTCCCCCTCGAAAGCCATATTTCAGGACAATCATGCAATCGCTCGAATTCATCCGCCAATGGATGGAGGCGCATCCCACCACCACCTCCCTGCTCCGCTACCTGCTCTGGGTGGGTGCCGTGCTCTTGCTGATGATCGTGCTGCGCCGCTGGGTAAGGCGCCGGGTTGCGGAACCCCACCTGCGCTACCGCTCCCAAAAAGGAGTGGAACTCTTCGGGGTGCTGATCCTGTTCCTGGTCAGCATCTCGTACTTCACAGGGAATATCAAGGATTTTGCCCTGGCGATGGGGCTGCTCACGGCGGGTATTACCATTACGCTGCAAGAGCTTATTTTAAGCCTGGCGGGCTCTGTGTTTATCTACTCCATCAACGTCTACAAACCCGGAGACCGCATCGAGATCAACGGGATCAAAGGCGATGTGATTGACATAAACAGCCTGTATACCACCATGATGGAAATCGGTCAATGGGTGAGCAGCGACAATTATACAGGACGAATCGTCAAGCTCAGCAATGCCTTTGTCTTCCGGGGGCCGGTATACAATTACTCCCGGGATTTTCCCTTTATCTGGGACGAGTTCAACCTGCCCGTGCGTTACGGTTCCGATATGGACGTGGCCAAGCAGATTTTCCTGAAGGTCGCTTCTGAAGAACTTTCCGAATACGTTGCACAATCGCGCAAACAATGGCAGGAGGTGGTGCACAAATACTACGTCGAAAATGCGGAGGTAGACCCCACCCTTGCGGTTTCTCTAACCGACAACTGGGTCACTTTCAACCTGCGTTACATCGTCGACTATCGGAAACGGCGCTCTACCAAGCACCGGCTCAACGAGAAGATCGGGCAGGCCATCCGGGAGACAGGCGGCAAAGTAGAGCTGGCCTCTGCCACCCTGGAACTCATCAGGGTACCCGTATTGGCCGTGGAACATCCCGGGGAAGGAGATGAGGAATCAAGTGCCCCTGCCCGTGGATAAGCCGGAGCCTACCTTGCCTTAGTCGCGGATAGCTTTTGCGCATCGGCGCTTCGGAATTCAGGGGCCTTACTTACCTTTGGCACGACCCCTGCAAATGGGTTACCCGAACAATGCACTTAATTGCCATATCATGAAAAAGAACCTTTTCCTACTTTGCAGCCTGCTGCTTGCCACGGCTGCCTTCGCCCAGAACAAAAGCTTCCTCGACCAGGGCTATCTGGAGACTTCGGCCCAGGCCGATACCCTGGTGGTCCCCGACCGCATCTACCTGGGGATTCTGTTGCAGGAAAGCGACAGCAAGGGCCGTGTTACCCTGGAGGAACTCGAACAAAAAATGGCCGCCAGGCTGAAGGCCATCGGCATCGACCTGCAAGAACAGCTTTCGGTATCGGACCTGTCGAGCGATTTTAAAAAATACTTCATGCGCGGGCAGGAGGTGCTCAAAGACAAAGCTTTCGAACTGCTGGTATACGACGCCGCCATGGCCGGCCGGGTGCTCTTCGAGCTCGAAAAGCTCGGTATTGCCAATGTGCAGCTCAACCGCACCGAATACGCCGGCATGGACGCCCTGCAGATGGCCCTCAGGGCCCGGGCCATGCACAAGGCCAGGGAGCAGGCCGCCACCATGACTGCAGCCATCGGCCAAACCCTGGGCAAGGCGGTTTATATTTCCGATTCCGGCAGTTATTACCCCATGGCCGGTGCGCCGCGCAAGTTGGAATACGCCGTAATGGCCGCAGACCAGGCCAGCTATGAGCCCATTGAAGGGGAATTCCAGAAAATCAGGGTGGAGGCCAGTGTGCAGGTGAAGTTTTTGCTGGATTGATTGCAACCGCTGCTTGATTCCTGCAGGGAAACACTTTAAATTGGAGTTCGGGGGTGGGGGAGCCCCCTTACCGAAATCGTAAATCCGCAAACCGCCCATGTGCTACGACATCAAAGCAAGCCTGGAAGCCCAGCTCCAGCGGGCCCTCCGAAGGGGAGACGATGATGCGGCTGCCCAGATACGGGAAGAATTGCTTCCCTATACCGACCTGCCCCTTTTTCACGCCTCAGGTTTCAGCCATCCCAGGATGCTGGTCTATACAGACGACCAGCCCGACTTCCCAACCGTGGCCACCTGGGGGCTGGTGCCGCACTGGGTGCGTGACGCCGAGCAGCAGAAAAAGCTGTGGAACCAAACCCTTAATGCCCGGGGGGAAACCCTTTTTGAGAAGCCCTCATTCCGCAAAGCGGCTCAAAGCAACCGCTGCCTGCTCTATGTAGACGGCTTTTACGAACACCACCACCATAAAGGGCAAACCTTCCCCTATTTCATCCACAGAAAAGACGGGGAACCCATGGCCATGGCCTGCCTGTACAGCGACTGGCGCGATCCTGGCAGCGGAGAGCTCCTCACGACTTTTTCGATCGTAACCACCGAGGGGAATTCCCTGTTGGCGCACATTCACAACAATCCCAAAATAGAAGGGCCGCGCATGCCCCTCATCCTCCCCGACGCCCTGGCCGAACAGTGGCTGCAACCCTTGCAGGACGACCGCGACCGGGGGGAAATCGAAGCGCTGATACAACCCTACCCCGAAGGGGAGTTGACTGCATATACGGTGAGCCGGCTCCGCGGGAAGGAGTACCCCGGCAACATACCGCAAATAAATGAGCCCGTGGTCTATCCCGAACTGCAGGAATGACGTCCGCAGCCTGCGAAGACTTCGTATATCCAGGTAAATACCCACACAGCTAAACGCAAAAGAACAAAATCAGAAAAATGAAATGAAAAACGCACATTTGCTCCCTGCCCTAATTGTCGCCGCAGGCCTGGCCGTGGCCGGCTATTTTATTGGAGACACCTTTCTGAAGGGAAAAAAATTCGACCGATTTGTATCGGTCAAGGGACTTTCAGAACGGGAAGTACCCGCCGACCTCGCTGTTTGGCCCGTAAACATTGTTTTGACCGGCAACGACCTGCAAAGCCTGCGACAGCAGATCGAACGCCAGAACGAGACCGTGGCGAAATTCTTTGCCGACCAGGGGTTTACCCCAGCTGAGGTAACCCGGGGCGTGGTAAACATCGCCGACGCCCAGGCCAACATCTACAACAACAGCGCCCAGTACAGCGCTTATCGTTACCTGGCCAAATCGGAGTTTACCGTGCGCACTTCCGACATCCCAAAGCTGGAGAAAGCCCAGGCCGAATCGCTGCAATTGCTTTCGGCAGGCATCCTCTTCGGATCGAAAAACGAGTGGCAGCCCATCGAATACATCTTTAACGGACTAAACGCCCTGAAGCCTGAAATGATCGAAGAAGCCACCCGGAACGCCCGGGAAGTGGCCGATAAATTCGCCCGTGATTCGAATTCGCAGGTGGGGGAGATCAGGGTGGCCCGCCAGGGCCTGTTTACCATCAGCGACCGGGATGTGAACACCCCCCAGATCAAGATAGTTCGGGTGGTGTCGACCATCGATTTCCAGCTGGCCGACTAGGGCCTATTCTTTCGGATGGGCAACCGGGCGATCCCCTGTGAGTTCAGTAAACAGGGTTTCGAGGGTTTGGGTCTTGCGGCTCAGCTGCAGGGTCTTCAGGGAGTGGTCGTGGGCAAAGTCGAACACGGCCGGGCGCATGTCTCGCGGGGTTGAGAAGCTCAGTTCGTAGACGAATCCCCCTGTATTGCGAATATCCTCCACATGAGGGAGGCCGCGCAGCAGGGTTTCCTCAACGCGGTAATCAAATTCCACCTCGATTACCTGTTTCTCGTCTTTCCGCAGGGCTTCCAGGGTGGCATCGGCTACGAGCTTTCCCTTGTTGATGATCAGCACGCGGTCGCAGACAGCTTCCACTTCTTTCATGATGTGGGTAGAGAGCAGAATGGTCTTATTGCGCCCGATCTCCCGGATTAGCTTCCGGATCTCGATGAGCTGGTTCGGATCGAGTCCCGTGGTGGGCTCATCCAGAATGAGGACCTCCGGATCGTGCAGCAGAGCGGCAGCCAGGCCCACCCGCTGGCGATACCCCTTGGAGAGCTTTCCGATCTGTTTGCCGGCTTCCGTGCCCAGGCCAGTTTGCTCGAGAACGGCGGCAATGCGTTCGCGGGGCACTTTGTACACCGAGGCACAGAAGGCCAGGTATTCGCGCACGTAGAGGTCGAGGTAAAGCGGGTTGTGCTCGGGCAGGTAGCCCAGGCAGCGCTGTACGGCTCCCGGGTCTTTTTCCACGTCGTACCCGCCTACTTCGGCTGTTCCGGCATCGGCCTGGTAGTAGGTGGTAAGGATTTTCATCAGGGTCGATTTACCGGCCCCGTTCGGGCCCAGAAAGCCCACGACCTCCCCTTTTTCGATCGAAAAACTAACCCCGTCCAGGGCCTTTTGTGCCCCGAAGCTTTTAGACAGCCCGGCAACGCGGATAGACATGCTTGCAGATTTTGGGTAAAAATACGCAAACTGACCCTATCTCGAATGCTTTCCTTTCAGAGACAGGGGCCGCCTGGCCGAATACGGCGGCATGCATAATTCATAAAAATGCCTTGGTCGCAACGCCATTTTGCCAAGAAAAATTGAAATTCGCACATTTTTATAAAAAATTATGGGCGAAAAACAGACATTCAAAATATTTGGCTACATTAGCCCCGATTACACGGCTATGAACGCATTGTATTTTTGGAACGGCTATTATTTCTACTTCTTTTTTAAAAGAGGGACGGGACCGTTGTAGCATACAATACGCGCTTATGATACTGGTCCCGTTCTGACGGGACTTTTTTTTTGGTACCCTGGCGCGCAGCCGAAAAAAATAATTTGGATGAATCCTTTGAGAATAGCCATTCAGGGCGTACGAGGCTCCAACCACCACATGGTGGCCGAGTCGTATTTCGGTTCGGATATCGAGCTGGTCGAATGCCTTTCCTTCCACAGCCTTGTAGACCGCATGCTCGACGGCACGGCCGACAAAGGGGTGATGGCCATTGAGAATTCAATTGCCGGGTCTATCATTCCGAATTACAACCTGGTTTGCGACAACAAACTGCACATTATCGGGGAACACTACCTGAGCGTGCACCACAACCTGATGGCCCTGCCCGGGCAGGAACTGGCCCGGATCAGGGAGGTGCACAGCCATCCCATGGCCCTGTTGCAGTGCAGGGAATACCTCAAAACCCAGCCGCACATCAAAATTGTGGAAGACGTCGACACGGCCGAGACCGCAAGGCGCATCCACGAGAACGGACTAATGGAAATCGCGGCCATCGCCCCCTCCCTGGCAGCCAGCCTGTACGGGCTCGAGGTGCTGGCCCCTGAGATCCAGACCATCAAGAGCAATGCAACCCGCTTTATCATTCTGAAAACAAAGAACAAAGAAATACCCCGGGAAGAAATCAACAAGGCGTCGGTGCGCTTTATGACCGATCACAAAAGGGGCAGCCTGGCCACGGTGCTCAATGTGATGAGCGATTGCAACCTGAACCTGACCAAGATCCAGTCGTTGCCGGTGATTGAGACCCCATGGAAATATTCCTTTTTTGTAGATATCACTTTCGAGCGGTACGACCATTTTACCAAAGCCAAATCGCTGCTGCAGCTCATGACCGAAGATTTCAGGGTGCTGGGCGAATACAAAAACGCGCGTATATGATACAGGAAGCCCATCGCCTGCAACAGGTACAGGAATACTATTTCTCACGCAAGCTGAAAGAGGTGCGGGGCCTGGTGGCCGGGGGCCGCCCGGTTATCAATATGGGGATTGGAAGCCCCGATCTGGCTCCTGCCCCTGAAGTACTGCAAACCTTGCAGGACGCTGTGCGCGACGCCGGGGCCCACCAGTACCAGAGCTACCAGGGGCTGCCTGAGCTGCGGCAGACCATCGCCGCCTTTTATGCAAAGAAATTTGGGGTGGAACTCGACCCCGAGGGTGAAATTCTGCCACTGATGGGCTCCAAGGAAGGCATCATGCACATCAGTATGGCCTTCCTGAACCCGGGCGACCGGGTACTCATCCCCGACCCGGGCTACCCGACCTATGCCTCGGTGACCCACCTGGCCGGAGCCGTGCCCCTCTACTACCCGCTCAGCGAGGAAAACGGCTGGTTTCCCGACCTCGAGGCCCTGGCGGCGGCAGACCTGAGCGGGGTGAAGCTCATGTGGGTGAGCTACCCGCATATGCCTACCGGGGCTCAGGCTTCCCCGGCCCAATTACAGGCACTGGTCAATTTTGCTCGGGAGCACCAAATTTTGCTGGTAAACGACAACCCGTACAGCTTTGTGCTGAGCCGCGAGCCCCGGAGCATCCTGATGAGCGAAGGCGCCGGCGGGCATGTGCTGGAGCTTAATTCCCTGAGCAAAACCTTCAATATGGCTGGTTGGCGCGTAGGCATGGTCCTGGGTGCGGCCCCGCTGATTACCTCGGTGCTCAAGGTCAAAAGCAATATGGATTCAGGCATGTTTTACGGTATACAGAAGGGAGCCATTGCCGCCCTGAAAAGCGGCCCCCAATGGTTTGAAGGCCTCGATGCCGTATACCGGCGCCGGCGCCAGGCCGTTTTCCAGCTGGCAGACTTGCTGGGGTGTACCTACGACCCGCAGGCAGTGGGCATGTTCGTCTGGGCACGCCTGCCCGAAGGCAGCGCCGACAGTGAAAGCTATATCGACAGCCTGCTGTACGAAAAAGACATCTTTGTGGCGCCCGGCACCATATTTGGCAGCCGGGGGGCGGGGTACATCCGTTTTTCCCTCTGCGTGCCCGAAGAAAAAATCCGGGAAGCCATCTTGCGGGTTGCTCCGTCCGAAGTGAAGCAGGAAACCTCCCAAAAATCGGAGTCATGAAAGTAGTTGTTATCGGCATCGGCCTGATCGGCGGCTCGCTCGCCAAAGACCTGCGTAAGGCCTACCCCGGGGTTTCCCTTTTGGGCCAGGACGTCAATTCGGGCCACCTCCAGCAGGCCACTGATCTGGGCCTGGTAGATGGGCCGGCTGCCGCGGCAGACCTGGCTGAAGCCGACCTGGTAGTGGTGAGCATCCCGGTCGACAGCCTGCTGCGCGACCTGCCACGGGTGCTCGATCAGGTAGGCGACCAGACCCTGGTAATCGACGCGGGTTCGACCAAGGTACCGGTGTGCCGGCAGGTGAAAGACCACCCGAAACGCCGGAATTACCTGGCCTGTCACCCTATAGCTGGTACCGAATTCACAGGTCCGTCTGCTGCGGTAACTGGCCTTTTTGCCGGGAAGGTGAATATTATCTGTGAAGTGGAGCAGACAGCCTTCAAGATTCAGGAACGGGCCCTGGAGCTATTCAGCCGTATCGGCATGCGCATCCGCTATATGAACCCCGATGCCCACGACCGACACATCGCCTATGTTTCGCACCTGTCGCACATCAGCTCGTTCATGCTCGGCAAGACCGTGATTGAAAAGGAAAAGAACGAGCGCGACATCTTCGACATGGCGGGCAGCGGGTTCGAAAGCACAGTGCGCCTGGCCAAGAGCTCCCCGGCCATGTGGACGCCGATTTTTGAGCAGAACAAGGAAAACGTGCTGGAAACCCTCGACGAGTACATCGCGAACCTCCAGGAGTTCCGTACCAAGCTGCAGGCCGATGACTACCAGGCCCTCTTTGAGGAAATGGACAATACAAACCGCATCAAAGACATTTTAAAAGGAATACCATCTCACAAAAATTGAATACCCCTATGGAAAATAAGAGAGAATTGCGCAAGTGGCTCGACGACATGGCCCTGCCGCACCCCCTGGTAATCGCAGGGCCCTGCAGTGCCGAGACCGAGGAGCAGGTGATGGCCATCGCCCACCAGCTTAAAGGTACCGACGTGAATTACTACCGGGCCGGTATCTGGAAGCCCCGCACCCGCCCCGGGAATTTTGAAGGGGTTGGGGCCATCGGCCTCAAATGGCTCCAGAAAGTAAAACAGGAAACGGGGCTGAAAACGGCAACCGAGGTGGCCAACAGGGCACATGTAGACCTGGCCCTGGAGCACGATATAGACCTGCTCTGGATTGGGGCCCGTTCTACGGTTAGCCCCTTTATCGTGCAGGAAATTGCCGACGCCCTGGCGGGGACCGACAAGGTGGTGCTTGTCAAAAACCCGGTAAACCCCGACCTGTCGCTCTGGTTGGGAGCCATAGAGCGCCTTTATTCGTCCAACATCAGGAAGCTGGGGGTAATCCACCGCGGTTTTTCCACATACGAGAAATCAAAATACCGCAACATCCCCGAGTGGCAGCTGGCCATTGAATTGCAGTCGCGCTTTCCCGACCTGCCCCTGATAAACGACCCGTCCCACATCAGCGGGCGCCGCGACCTGATTTTCGACGTATCCCAGACCGCCCTCGATCTGAATTTCGACGGCCTTATGATTGAAACGCACACCGACCCCGACAACGCCTGGAGCGATGCCGCCCAACAGGTAACCCCGACCCGCCTGGTGCAGATTATGAAAGACCTGCGCATCAGGAAGGAAACCGATGAGGAAGCCGAATACAACAACAAACTCAGTAACCTGCGGGCCCAGATAGACGTAATCGACAACCAGCTGATCGATATGCTGGGACGGCGTATGAAGGTGTCAGACGACATAGGTGCCCTTAAGAAATCACGCAACGTGGCGGTGCTCCAAACCGGCCGCTGGAACGCCATATTGGGCAGCATGATTTTGGAAGGGGAGAGCCGCGGCCTGAGCGAGGAATTTGTGCTGAAGCTGTTCAAGGCCATTCACCAGGAATCGATCAACCACCAGGAAAAGGTCATCAATTCATAGGCGATAGCCGGGATGTGTTTTTTTTTGCGGGAAACTGTAACAATACCCTGAGCCCGGCGTCTTTTCATTAGATCGAAATAAACCAGCTTATGAGAACACTTTATGTACTGTTGCTCCTGCTCGGGGCAGCCCCGCTGACGGCCCAGCGCATTGTCGACCGCGAAGTGGGCGCATTTGAAGAGATCAAGGTTTTTGACCTCATTGAGGTAAACCTGATCCGTGCCGATGAAAACCGCATCCTGATAAAGGGGGAAAACGTAGACGATATTCAGTTTGTGAACCGCGACGGGGTACTGAAACTGCGCATGGAGTTCGAAAAGAAATTCCGGGGAGAAGATACCTTTATCGAGGTATACTACTCCGACCTTAGGGTAATCGACGCCAACGAAGGCGCCCGCATTGTCTGCAATGAATTGCTCGAGCAAGACCGTATTGAGCTCCGCGCCCAGGAAGGCGCCCGCATCGAGGTGGGCATGAAGGTACGCGATGCTGAAATACGGGCGGTAACCGGAGGCATCATTGCCGCTTCGGGCCTGGCCGAGAACCAGGTAATTACCCTGAACACTGGTGGAATCTTTGAAGGCCGCGACCTGAAAACAGAAATGAGCAGTGTACGCGTAAGCGCTGGAGGCGAGGCAGAGCTCTTCGCCAGCCGCGAGGTAGACATTCAAATCAGGGCCGGAGGCGACGTTACCGTTTGGGGCGACCCGCAACGGGTCAAAAAAGACCAGGTCTTCGGGGGCCGCATTTACTTCAGGAACTAACCACAGCAATCCATAAAAAAAACCCGCAGCCTTAGCTGCGGGTTTTTTAGTGCTTTTTTTATAAAGATTACTTCCGGAAGATGTACCGGGTAATGAAGATGCCCTGCCCGTCTTTGTCTCCGGCGTCGCTCTCCACGGCACTGGTCACATGGACCAAATCCCAGCCATTGGCCACCATTTCGTTGATCATGGAACTGATCAGGGCGTCGTTGGCGGCGATGTTCTGAAAGCGGATCCCCCCGATGTTGTAGAAGTTGAGCAGCTTGGTTTCCTCGAAATTCTTCACGCGGATGTCAGAGCGGTCGGACTTGTTGCGCGAATTGTCGTCTTCGGTCTGCACGCTGGTGTACTCCTTGTAGTCTTTGTCTTCGGTGGCATTGATGATGCGCGAGCGCCCCAGGCCGTTCGGAACGATAGACTCCACGCTGGTGATAACCTTGTAGGTCTGGGCGCTCGCCTCAGGCAGGAAAACCAGCAGGCAGAGGCTGAGAAAGAATAGTTTTTTCATAAAGGTGATGGTTTTGTGAGTTAATGCAAGTGTTGCGGTTAGAAGCTTTACAATGTTACGGGAATATTCTTATTTTGCGAACCGCGAATCTGTAAAATGCAGGGAACTGTTTATAAATCGACCGGAAGCTGGTATACTGTAAAAACGGATGCCGGTGCATTTTACGACTGCCGCATCAAGGGCAAGTTCCGCATTCAGGGCATCAAGAGTACCAACCCCATCGCGGTGGGAGACCGGGTGCGCTTTGACCTGGAGACCGTCGGAGACGAGTCTGTGGCCACCATAGCCGAGATATTGCCCCGGAAGAACTACCTGGTCCGAAAGGCCGTGAAGCTCTCCAAGCAAACCCACATTATCGCCGCCAATATCGACCAGGTTTTCCTCTTGATTACCCTGGAAGACCCCAAGACGCTGCCGGTCTTCATCGACCGTTTCCTGGCCTCAGCAGAGGCTTACGACATCCCCTGCATCCTGCTTTTCAACAAGATCGACGCCTATGGTGAGGAGGCCCTTGAGGAGTGGCACTACCTGGAGGCCCTCTACCGCCATATCGGCTATGAATGTCTGGGTATCTCGGCCAAACGGGGTACGGGGGTGCAACAGGTAATCGATCACATGAAAGGGAAGACCTCCATTTTTGCTGGGCATTCCGGGGTTGGCAAGTCGACTTTGGTAAACCGGATTGCCCCCGACCTGCAGCTGAAGACCACTGAAATTTCAGAACTCTACCGGCAGGGGCAGCACACCACCACCTTCGCCGAGATGTACGACCTGCCTTTCGGAGGGAGCATTATCGATACCCCTGGAATCAAGGGCTTTGGCCTGGTGGATATGGAGCCCGACGAGATCAGCGACTACTTCCCGGAAATCTTCGCCCTGAAGGCCGATTGCAAGTTCAACAATTGCCTGCACCTGGACGAGCCGCAATGCGCCGTTAAGGAAGCCCTGGAAGCCGGCCGTATCGCTCCGAGTCGGTATCATTCCTATGTGCAGATCGTAACCGGGGAAGATGAAACCTACCGCTAAACCGTATAGGGCATGAGAGCCGTTATTCAGCGTGTAAAGGATGCCAACGTAGCGGTAAACGGGGAGGTGGTTTCAGCCATCGGCTCCGGGCTGCTGGTGCTCCTGGGCATCGAAGCGGGTGACACCTCAGAAGACATTGGCTGGCTGGCTGCCAAGATTGCCAACCTCCGCATCTTTGCCGACGACCAGGGGGTGATGAACCGTTCCGCGCTGGAAACGGGGGGCGAGCTCATTGTGGTGAGCCAGTTTACCCTGCTGGCCCTTACCCGGAAAGGCAACCGCCCTTCCTACATCCGGGCGGCCCGCCCGGAAGAAGCGGTACCACTTTACGAAGCCTTTGTGGCCGAAATGGAACGCCTGCTGGGCAAGAAGGTGGGCACAGGGGTTTTCGGGGCCGACATGCAGGTGGGCCTCACCAACGACGGGCCGGTAACCATTTGGGTCGATTCCCGGAACCGCGAATAGGGGCGCGCTTGCGTTTGCATATCAGGGCCGCAAGGAGTAGCTTTGGAAGAAATACCTTCCCATGGAGATCAAAAACGCGCAACTGGCTGTAGATGATTGGATCAAGGCCCACGGCGTCCGCTATTTCAACGAGCTGACCAACATGGCCCAGCTCACCGAGGAGGTGGGGGAGGTAGCCCGCATCATTGCCCGCCGCTACGGGGAGCAGAGCGAGAAGGAGTCAGACCGGGAAAAGGATCTGGGCGAAGAACTGGCCGATGTGGTGTTCGTAGTGCTCTGCCTGGCCAACCAGACCGGGGTAAACCTGGAAGAGGCCTTCGCCCGTAAACTGGAGCTGAAAACCCGTCGCGATCACAAGCGCCATCAGCAAAACAAAAAACTGAAATGACTTATATTTGGGCATTCGCAACCTAAGCCCGAATTCGTGTACATCCAGCTTACCGGCCCCCAGAACCCCCGACTGCAAAGAGACATCACCATTACCGGCTCCAAAAGCGAGTCGAACAGGCTCCTGCTCCTGCAGGCCCTTTATCCGGGCATCCAGATTGAAAACCTGTCCAATTCAGACGACACCGTGCTCATGCAGGAGGGCTTGCGGGCCCGGGGGCGAACCATAGATATCCATCACGCCGGAACCGCCATGCGTTTTTTGACGGCCTATTACGCCAGCCGCGAGGGTCGGGAAACCGTCCTCACAGGTTCTGGGCGCATGAAGGAGCGGCCCATCCGGATACTGGTCGAAGCCCTGCGCTCCCTTGGAGCCGACATCGCGTACCTCGAGGCGGAGGGCTGCCCGCCCCTGCGCATCCGTGGCAAAAGGCTAACAGGCCGGCAGGTTACCCTGCCGGCCGATGTGAGCAGCCAGTACATCTCGGCCCTGATGCTGATCGCGCCATCCCTGCCCGAAGGGCTGGAAATAAACCTGGAAGGCACCATAACCTCGGTGCCCTACCTCCGCATGACCCTCAAGCTGCTTGAGCAACTGGGCATTGGCGGAACCTTCGAAGGCCAGCAAATCTGCATCCCCCACGTGGCCGAATTGCCGGAACAGGCTGTTACGGTTGAGTCAGACTGGAGCTCTGCATCCTACTTTTACAGCATAGTGGCCCTGGCCGAACTGGGCAGCCGCATAACCCTGCGCTCGTTCCGCCCCGATTCCCTGCAGGGCGACAGCATTTTGCCCGAAATCTTCAGGCACCTGGGGGTGGAGAGCAGCTTTACAGGCGACCGGCTCGAAATAACCCTGACCGACGACCCCGACACCACCCACTTCAAATGGGACCTGATCGGGGCACCCGACCTGGCCCAGACCCTTGCAGCCTGCTGCTTCGGGCTGGGGATCGGCTGTGACCTCACAGGCCTCCACACCCTGAAAATCAAGGAAACCGACCGACTCGTGGCCCTGGAAAATGAGCTCTCCAAGCTGGGGGCCCAAATAACCGTCACGGAAAATTCCCTCCACCTGAAACCGAGCCGCCGCATCGTGCCTATGCAGCGCATCTTCACCTACAACGACCATCGTATGGCCATGGCTTTTGCCCCCCTGGCGTTAAAGACCAGGCTGCTCATCGACGATGCCCAGGTGGTGAGCAAATCGTACCCGGATTTCTGGAAAGACCTTGCAAAACTGGGCTTTCATGCGGTAGAGTCGCGGTAGCAACCTCTCTTGTTCAGGCGAGTTTGGCGTACCAGTGTTCGTCGAAGAACCTGCCGTTCTTGAAGACGGCCTTTCGAAAGACACCTTCCTTTACAAAGCCGTTTTTCTCCAGTACCCGCATGGAAGGCTCGTTGAATGCGAACACTGCCGCATGCAGCCGTGCGAAACCGCGGGCAAATCCGTACGCGCACATTTGGCGCACGGCCTCGGTGGCCAGGCCCCGGTGCCAGAAGGGTTCCCCCAACCAGTAGCCGATCTCGGCCGTCTTCCGGTTCACATCGGTCTGTGGCATTAGCCCGATGACCCCGCAAAACTGTCCCTGGCATTCTATGGCCAGGCTCAGGGGCGGTTCCGATTCCCGGGATGCGGCGATAAATTCGCGGGCATCGGTTTCGCGGTAGGGAAAGGGAAAATAATCGCGTACCCGGTCCCAGATTTTCCTGTTGTTTGCCAACACGGCCAGAGCCGGGGCATCATCGGGCCGCAACGGGCGCAATACAAGCAGGGGCCTTTCAGACATGCCTTTCAGGGTTGGGACCATACGGCCAGTTCATTTCCGGCCGGATCCTGAAAATGGAAGCGCCGTCCTCCCGGAAAGGAGAACACGGGTAGGGTAATGCGTCCTCCGGCCGCTTCAATGGCACTTTGAGCGGACTCAAGGCTATGGTGGTAAAGTACCACCAGCACCCCCTGTTTTACAGCTTCCTCGCTACGCCGGAACCCCCCGGCCACCCCGCTCTGGTCGAAGGCAACGTAATCCGGGCCATAGTCGGTAAAGCGCCAGCCGAAGCACCGGCTGTAAAAGGCCTTGACAGCCTCCAGGTCTGAGGCGCTGAATTCGACGTAGTCGATGTGGTTGCTGGTCATATGGACGTGTTATTCGGGTGAGGACATGGGGTGGAAGCGCATCAGGGGTACCTCGCCGAAAAGAAGGGTCAGCTTGCCATCGGCATCAACCGTCCAGGCGTCGATTTGCTGCAGGGTGGAACGGAAGAAATTCTCCCCATCCCCACAGTACATCAAGGTAGACGGGCCCGGCTCCCCGAACTTGATGGCGTCCCCATTGTGCTCAAAAGGAGCGATGTACCCGTTGCAGCCGCTGTTGCCCGCCACCAAACCTGTGTCCTGCTCAAAGGTCAGCACCGGTTTTTTGTCGGGGAAAAGGGCTTCAAAGGCGATGCGGGGCCCGGAGAGGTACTCCAGTTCCCACTGGGTCCCGAACAGGGCCGCCGTATGGGATTGAGGTTTGCTGCCGCAGCCGATTGCCAGGGCTGCCGCAACCAGTATGCCGAATTGGGTGATTCTGCTCATGGGTATAAACGAGTGTTTGTGGAAGGACTCCCCCTTTTGGGGAGCTCTATAAAGATAGGAAATCTAACGGATTGCCTGGAAGGGCCAACAGGAAACACGACTCCCTGCCGAAACAGGGTCGGCGGGTTCTTATTTCCCGAAACCGATGGCTTTCTTTTCGGGCTTCACCGTTTGTTTGAGCTCTTCGTACTTGGCTTCGAACTCGGCCTTGTCGATGGCCTCGATGGAGCGCAGCCAGCGCAGGTTGTAGAACTGCTGTTCGTAGTCGAGGTTTTCATCTATCTGCAGGTAATTCTCCCGCAGATAGGCATTGCGGGCCTCAAGCAGGCTTTTCAGGAAGGCTTCGGTGGCCTCCCGGCTGGGGATGTTTTTGTACAGGTAGAGGTAATCCTCCTTGAGTTTTAGCTTCCAGAATTCCTTGCGCGAATTCCCGTACAGCCCGAAAAAGGCCGCTGCAATCCCCAAGGGGATCAGTGTAAGGGCCCATAAAGATCCTCCCTGCTGAGCCGTGCCCCACGCTGTTGCAACAGCCACCAGCAGCAGGGCGGAAGCCAGGAGCAACCACAGGATTTTGGAGGTCCGGTAGGTGGCTCGCTGCCCCTCTATGTTTTCGAAGGGGATGTCAACTTCGTTGTACTCGCCCAGGCGGCCCTGTTCGTAAAACAACTTGGCGTCGGTAAACCGGAAGGCGCGTTTGTCGAAACCTTTGCGCTGTTTCAATTCGTTCATAAACAGGGATTTGGCCTTTTATAAATCGGCTGTGTGCCGGTTTGGCGTGGTAAATGTAGGAACTTGCCACCTCGCAGGCAAACAGGAAAGGGTCTGATTTCAGAAACGGGCACGTGGCGATTCCGGTTGACGGCCCCGCAGTTGGCCGGGCAATTTCCTGAACTTAATCTGCAGTTTACTTGACATCCCCCTGCACAGGGTCGTATATTTGCGGCTTCGAATCCAAAACAAACGGGAACGCATGAAACTTTCGCATTTCAACTTCGAGTTGCCCAAAGAACTCCTGGCAGAATACCCGGCTGAGAGCCGGGATGAATCGCGCCTGATGGTCATTAACCGGGCTACCGGCAAAATCGAGCACAAACTGTTTAAAGACCTGATCGATTATTTTGATGAAGGAGATGTGATGGTTATCAACAATACCAAGGTGTTTCCGGCACGCCTGTACGGCAACAAGGAAAAAACCGGAGCCCGCATCGAGGTGTTTTTGCTGCGCGAGCTCAATGAGGAACAGCGGCTCTGGGATGTGCTGGTAGACCCGGCCCGGAAAATCCGCATCGGCAACAAGCTCTATTTCGGAGAGGACGAAACCCTCGTGGCCGAAGTAATCGACAATACAACCTCCAGGGGGCGCACCCTGCGCTTCCTCTACGATGGTTCTTATACCGATTTCCGGCGCAAGCTGCGCGAGCTGGGCCAGACGCCCCTGCCCAAATACATCCGCCGCACCCCGGAACCCGAAGACGAGAGCCGTTACCAGACCATTTACGCCAAGCACGAAGGGGCCGTGGCAGCGCCGACAGCCGGTCTTCACTTTTCCAAACACCTGCTCAAGCGGCTCGAGATCAAAGGGATCGATTTTGCTGAACTCACCCTGCATGTGGGTCTCGGCACCTTTAGCCCGGTGGAGGTCGAAGACCTTTCCAAGCACAAGATGGACAGCGAGGAGCTGGTCATAGACGAGCGGGCCACCGAGATCGTGAACAGGGCCAAGAGCGGAAAACGGAGGATCTGCGCCGTAGGGACTACCGTGATGCGCGGACTGGAGAGCGCGGTTTCTTCGGAACAAAAGCTCAATACGCACGAAGGCTGGACCAACAAGTTCATTTTCCCGCCTTATGATTTCAGCATTGCCAATTGCATGATCACCAATTTCCACCTTCCCAAGTCGACCCTGCTGATGATGGTATCGGCCTTTATGGGGCACGACCTGATGAAGCGCGCCTATAAAGAGGCCATTCTGGAGCAGTATCGCTTCTTCTCCTACGGAGATGCGATGCTGATCATCTGAGAAAGGCGCTGGCCGGGCCGTAAGGCAAACCCATTTTACCATGAAACCCGAGGCGAAAAAGGATGTGAGGACCCTGAGCCGTGAAGCGCTCAGGGATTTCTTCGAAAAGCGGGGAGAGCCCGCCTTCCGGGGTAACCAGGTATATGAATGGCTGTGGAAGAAAGGGGCGCATTCCTTCGAGGAAATGACCAACCTCTCCCTGGCGATGCGCCAGGAGTTGGAAACGGAATTTGCCATCAACCATATTCAGGTAGACCGGATGCAGCGCAGCAGCGACGGCACCATCAAGAATGCGGTGAAGCTCTACGACGGCCTGGTGGTGGAATCGGTGCTCATACCCACCGAATCGCGTACCACGGCCTGTGTTTCCAGCCAGGTGGGCTGCAGCCTGGACTGCAACTTCTGCGCCACGGCCCGCCTCAAGCGCATGCGCAACCTGAACCCCGATGAAATCTACGACCAGGTGCTGGTTATCGACCGGCAGAGCCGATTGTATTTCGGGCGCCCCCTAAGCAATATTGTGTTTATGGGAATGGGCGAGCCCCTGATGAATTACCCCAACGTGATGAAGGCCATCGAAAAGATCACTTCGGAAGAAGGCCTGGGCCTGTCGCCCAAACGCATCACCGTTTCCACCTCGGGGGTGCCCAAAATGATCCGGAAAATGGCAGACGAGGGCCCCCGCTTCAAGCTGGCCGTTTCCCTCCATTCGGCCGTGGATGCCACCCGAACCTCCATCATGCCCTTTAACGCTACCTTTCCCTTAAGCGACCTCAAAGAGGCCATCCGGTACTGGTATGGCCAAACACGCAGCAGGGTTACCTACGAATATGTGGTCTGGGAGGGTATTAACGACAAGCCGGCCGATATTGAGGCCCTGACCGATTTCTGCAAGGCAGCCCCCTGCAAAGTAAACCTGATCCAATACAACCCCATCGGGGATGAGCGATTCCGGCAAGCCCCGGAAGCCACCCTGGAGCGTTACGTGCGCGCCCTTGAAGGGGCGGGGATTACGGTTACCGTGCGCCGGTCGAGGGGCGTGGATATTGACGCTGCCTGCGGCCAGCTGGCCAACAAGGCAACCGGCTAAACCTGCCGCTGTTTGCGGCCGCTCTCGAATTCCCGACCCCAGGCGAGGGGTTGCGGGCATTTTGTGTACTTTTATACCAGCCGGGGTGCCGGCTCCAAACCACCAGATTTTGAAGACCAGTGCGCTGATCCGGGAACCCATTGAACGGGAGATGGAACTCTTCGAGAAGAAGTTCCTCGAGTCCATGTCGTCGAAAGTACCCCTGATCAACAGGATCACCTATTACATCGTCAACCGGAAAGGCAAGCAGATGCGGCCCATGTTTGTGCTGCTCACCGCCAAGCTGCTCAACGACGGGGCCGTGAATGAGCGCACCTATCGGGGGGCCTCGGTTATCGAGCTGATCCATACGGCCAGTCTGGTGCACGACGACGTGGTAGACGACAGTTACAAACGCCGGGGCTTTTTTTCCATCAATGCCCTTTGGAAAAACAAGATTGCGGTGCTGGTGGGCGATTTCCTCCTGGCCAGGGGCATGCTGCTCTCGGTTGACCACGGCGATTTTGACCTGCTGCGCATTATCTCGGTAGCCATGCGCGAAATCAGCGAGGGGGAACTGCTGCAGATCGAAAAGGCGCGTCGGCTCGATATTACTGAAGCAGTTTACTACGAGATCATCAGGCAGAAGACAGCCACCCTGATTGCGGCCTGCTGCAGCATGGGGGCGGCTTCGGTGCGGCCCGACTCAGAACATGTGGAGCATTTTCGCCGTTTCGGGGAAATGTGCGGCATGGCCTTCCAGATCAAAGACGACCTGTTCGACTATGGAGACGACCGCATCGGCAAGCCCACGGGCATCGACATCAAGGAGCAGAAAATGACCCTGCCCCTGATCTATGCCCTGAACCACGCCACCAAAAAGGATCGCGACTGGCTCATCAACTCGGTAAAGCATCACAACAAGGACCGCAAACGGGTTCGGGAAGTAATCGAAAAAGTGAAGGCTTCGGGTGGCCTGGACTACGCCATAGCCCGGATGCATGAATTCAAGGAAGAAGCCCTGGGCATGCTCAGGCAGTATCCGGCATCGCCCTACCGGGAGGCCCTCGAGCTCATGGTAAACTATGTGGTCGACCGGAAACAGTAGTTAAGAATATGCATAAGGAACACAGTCCTTTTTAATCAAAAAAGCCATACGATGAAGAAAGTTTTCCAGACACTTGCGCTTTGCTGCCTGTTGCTTGTAACGACCCAGAATGCCTTCGGGCAGGTAAAACTCGACCCGGAGACGGTAGCCGATCTGCAAAAGACCCCCCAATACGCCTTCGTGCTCACCGAAGAACGACACTTCAAAGGGGTTTTGGAAATGTATGACCTGTTGGTCAGCAATGGGGTGGATATTGCAGACTACGAAATTGTGGTTAAAGGAAAAGTGGTTACCCAATTGGTACGCGGATCAGAGCTGGAAGCATTTTTCCAGAAATACAAATCAAAGGTCCGCGTTAGCGTATGCAGCATGGCCATGGAAATTTTGAAGGTACCGGCAGACTCACTTTTCGATGGGTTGGACGTGGTGCCCACCGCCTCGGTGCGCATGCTGCAATTGCAGGCAAAGGGATACAATACCCTTACCTATTGAGGTTTTCAGGGCAGTTGGCCTTATTCTGAAGCGGTGTTCCTTTTTGCTACTTGGCTCACTGGCCGATTAGCAAAGAAGCTTGTGCCCCCGCCCTCCCGCCCCCGCAAGCAAGATACCGCCCCACCCTGCATCTGCCCTTCAGATATACCCCGGGTCAAACTCCCATTCGGTCCGGTTCTTGTACTTTCGTAAAAAAACCGGCAGGCCGGGCAACCTTTTTCAGGTTGTCTCCGTCTATACCAATAGAAACCCGAACGAACCCGTGAAGATCATTTCCCTGTTCAGCCATGAAAAAGCCCTGATCCAGAAGGCATCGAGAGGCGACCGGGAATCCCAGAGGGAGCTCTATGAGCAACTCGCACCCAAAATGCTGGGCTTATGCCAGCGCTATGTGAGGGATTTGCATTATGCAGAAGATGTTATGATCGAGGGGTTTGTGAAGGTGTTCGGGAAACTTTCTGAATTCCGTTTTGAAGGGAGTTTCGAAGGGTGGGTCCGCCGCATTATGGTCAGGGAAGCCATTGATTTCCTGAGAAGGAGGCAGTTTGTTGTCTATGACGAGGAAAAACTTGAAGATGCCATCCCGCCCCAACAGGTATCGGACCCTTTCCAGCTGCAAGCCCTTGAGCAACTGATTGAAGCCCTGCCCGAAGGTTACCGGCTGGTCTTTACGCTCTACGCAGTGGAAGGATACAAACACGCAGAAATTGCGGAACTGCTGGATATTTCGGAAAGCACTTCCAAATCTCAGCTTTACAAGGCCCGTAGGCAACTACAGGAGCAACTGAAAAAACCATCATTACAACTGTATGGCACCCATTGATTTTGAAAAGGAATTGCAGAAGCGCTCGCGCTCTCGGGAAATAGCGCCACGGGAACAGATCTGGACGCGACTCTCGGCCCGCCTGGAGCGGGAAGGGCCTGAATCGAGGAGGGGCTCAAGACTTTGGATGGTTATGGCGGCGGCCAGCGTGGTCCTATTGGTCGGACTCGTTCTTTTCAGGGAAACTGCCGGGACGGTGCCGTCGGGTATCCCATTGGTTCGAACCCCGGAGGTTGATATCCCGACAGGGGTCACTCCTGCCTCCGAACCGAATGCGTTCTCAGATTCACCCGAGACAGAGGCCGAAAGCCTCGCTGCAAGCCGCGCTGATCAAATCCAGGACAGGCTTTCGGAAAAAAATGAAAACAGGGTTGCCAGGCGTGACGAACCGCAGGTCTCAAACCAGGCCGCCACAGCTTTGTTGGCCGAAACCGGTGAAACGCCCCTCCCTGAAACGGCCAGGCAAACTGGAGATCTTGTGCCACAGGTTGCAATTGCCGAAGCTGAATCGGAGCAGGGAGCGATCCCGGAGGCAGAGATCGAGGCCCTTCTGAAAAATGCCAGGGAAAGCATCGGGCTTCAAAATGAGCCCGCAACCCCTGCCCCGGTAGATGCCAGGGACTTGCTCGACAAAGCTGAAGATGAACTGGATCAAACCTTCAGGGCGCGGATCATGGAGAAGCTGAAGACAGGGGTGGCCAAATTCCGAACGGGGGTGGTAAATCGAGACAAGTAGCACGTTGGCCATACCATCCGGGTATTAGGTTTCCGGTTTGGATAAGGAGAAATAGTTTATTCATCAATCAATCAAATACATTAATCATTATGAACACCTTAGTACGATTTCTGATTCCCGTTGTGATGGTATGCTGTGCAGTGCAGCTTAGCGCGCAGGAAGATTACCAGGCAAAAATCCAGGAGCTGGAGGCTCAGCGCGAGCTGGTTGTGAAACAAGAGAAGGAGGCGCTTAAAGACGAGATTACCCGCATCGATGGGCGGTTAGAAGCCGGGGAGATCGGCCAGGAAGAAGCGCAGGGCCTCAAAGAAGCGGCTGCCGAGAAACACGCCCTGAATATCAATAACCGGCAGGCGATCCTTGACAACGAGATTGCGTTGCTGGAGCGCAATAAGGGCGACGGGCCCGGGGCAGAAGACGGGGCCTCTGAGAAATCGGAACGGACCATAGTGCTGGAATATCCGGATCATGAGGAAGACTGTGAGTTTTTCGGAATAGGGTGTGATCACTGGCATTGGGATTGGGAAGGACACCACCCGTACGACAAAAGGACGTATTCTGATCTGGTGATCGCCTTTGGCCTTAGCAATGCAGATATAGAGGGTACGTCTTTGGAAGACACCCCTTATAAAGTTGCCGGGAGCCGCTTCTTCGAGATAGGCTGGAACTGGCGTACCCGGGTGTTTGAAAATTCAAACTGGCTGCGCTTTCACTACGGGTTTCTTTTCCAGTTTAACGGGCTCAAGCCCAAGGGCAACCAATATTTTGCCAATACCGACGGGCAAACCACCCTCCAGGAATTCGAATATCCCCTGAGAAAATCAAAGTACCGCATGGACAACCTTGTCGTGCCCGTGCATTTTGAGGTTGGGCCTTCTCACAAACGGGTTTCCGAAAACAGGATCCGGTATTCGCTGAAAAACCAATTCCGATTCGGTTTTGGGGGATATGCCGGCATTAACCTGGGGGCACGTCAGAAACTCAAATACACCAAAGACGGAGAAAGAGTAAAGGATAAACTTAAAGGAGGGTATGACGCCAGCGACTTTATCTATGGTCTGAGTACCTATATAGGGGCCGGCGGCACGCTGCTCTATTTCAAATACGACCTGAACCCCATCTTTCAGAATACCGAGGTGAAACAGCGATTCATTGCACTCGGCCTTCGCCTCGATATATAAACCGACCGATCCGCAAGGGCTCCGCAAGGAGCCTTTGCCTTTTAATCGGCTACTTTTTCAAGGGCTTCCAGCATTTCCGGTGTCAGTTCCCTCCCTTCGTATTGTTTCTTGCAGTGGTCGCAGGCGACCCAGCGCAGGGGGCGCAGGCGGTACACCGGTATCCAGAAAAGGTGCACAAAATGGGGTAGGAGGGTAGCCGAAAGGCTGCCTTTCTGGCTGCAAAAAGGGCAGGAAAGGCCCTGGAGTTGCCTGGTTTTTGGAGAGCCGGTACGGGTTCCGAAGAACAAGATCATAGCTGTCGGGTTGAAAGGGCCCTCATAAAGGTAGCAAAAGTTCCCGCATTGGGCCGGCAGCGCTTTCCCGGGCCCGCTTGTTTTCTTATTTTTACGGTTCCTGATTTTTTTTCAGCGTGATTTCCAGAAGCACCATAGACAAGGTATACGATGCCGCCCGGGTAGAGGAGGTGATCGGCGATTTTGTGCAGCTGAAGAAGTCGGGTTCCAACTTCAAGGGGCTCAGCCCGTTTACCGATGAGCGCTCCCCCAGTTTCATGGTATCGCCTGTAAAGCAGATCTGGAAAGACTTCAGCAGCGGGAAGGGTGGCAACGTGGTAGCCTTTTTGATGGAGCACGAGCACCTGACCTATCCGGAAGCCATCCGCTACCTGGCCCGCAAGTACCAGATTGAAATCGAAGAAACCCAACGCACCGAAGAGGAAGCCGAGAAGGCCGGGGAACGGGAGAGTATGCTCCTGGTAAGCGAATTTGCCCGGGAGTTCTACGAAGACTGCCTGTGGAACTCCGAAAGCGGCAAGGCCATCGGCCTTACCTATTTCAAAGAGCGGGGCTTTACCGACGACACCATCCGCAAATTCAGCCTGGGCTATAACCCCGACCAGTGGGATGTTTTTACCAGGGCAGCCCTGGACAAGGGCTACCAGCTGGAATTCCTGGAAAAAACGGGGCTTACCCTGGTCAGGGGAGGCGCCGACAACCAGCCTCAGCGCACGATCGATCGCTTCAAGGGGCGGGTGCTTTTCCCAATCCAATCCCTGAGCGGTCGGGTGCTCGGGTTCGGCGGGCGTACCCTGAGCGCCGACAAGAAGACCGCCAAATACCTGAATTCACCTGAAAGCGAGATTTACCACAAAAGCCGGGTGCTCTACGGCATTTACCACGCCAAACAGGCGATTGCCCGCGAAGATCTGTGCTATCTGGTGGAAGGCTATACAGACGTAATCCAGCTGCACCAGAGCGGCATCGAAAATGTGGTCGCATCCAGCGGTACCGCCCTGACCCCCGAACAGGTTAGGTTGGTAAGGCGCCTGACCCAGAATATTGTGGTCTTGTTCGACGGGGATGCCGCCGGGCTAAGGGCTTCCCTGCGCGGCATCGACCTTATTCTGGAAGAAGGAATGAATGTGCGCGTGTGCTCTTTCCCGGAAGGGGAAGACCCCGACAGCTTTGCACGCAAGAACTCCCGCGAGGCCATTGAGGCATACCTGCGGGAGCACAGCCGTGATTTCATCCAGTTCAAAACGGCCCTGCTCACCGAAGAAGCAGCCCACGACCCCATCAAGCGGGCCGACACCATCCGCGACATCGTGAGCAGCATTTCCAGGATCCCCGACCGGATCAAGCGCGAAGTGTACGTTCAGGAGTGCGCCGCCCTGATGAACATCTCGGAGGCGGTACTCTTCAACACGCTTGCCCAGATGGGGCGCAAGCAGGAGCGGGAGGCAGCCCGCAAGCCGGAAGCCCGGCCCATGGAGGTGCTCAGGGCCGAGCCTGCCGAGACCCGGGTCGACCCCCAGTACGAACTCGAGCGCAAGATTATCGAGATGCTGCTTTTATACGGGAAGGAATCGGAAGCCTTCGAAGACCTTGTGCTCAAAGACAACGGGGAAGGCGAGCTCATTCTGGAGCCCGAACAGGTACAGGCCCGGGTGTTTGAAAAGATATTCCTCGACCTTCAGGAGGACGAGATCGAACTCAGCCATGACCGGTTCCGCAGCATTTATTACCACCTGATCCAGAAACTGAATGCCGGGGAGGAATTTTCCATGCAGGAACTGCTGGGGGAGTTCGACCCCGAGGCGATGCGCGAGATTTCATCCATACTGATGGAAGAGGAGCGCTATACACTGCACCAGTGGGAACGAAAAGACATTTACCCGAAAGAAAAGCGCCAGGGTTTGGCGCAGCTGGTCAGTGAAACCATCCTGTCGCTGCGCTGTTTCCTGATCCAGAAGCGCATCGAGCAGCTGCGGCTCGATACCGAGCAGCAGGCCGGGGAGTCGCATTCGGAAGTGCTGGAGGAAATCATGAATTACCTGCAACTGAACAAACTGCTCAATAAAAAGCTCAACCGCGTACTCTCCTGAATGGTGCCGCAAGAGGTGGTATAAAAAAACCCGGCACGGGGCCGGGTTTAACAAAGAACGGGGTAGTTTTCTAGTAGAGCTCCAGGGCTTTGGCCTGCTGCAGCAGGTCTACCATATTGTCTACATTGAGTTTTTTCATCAGGCGCGCCTTGTAGGTGCTCACGGTCTTTTCGTTGAGGTTCAGGCCCATTGCCACTTCTTTGTTGCGCTTCCCGTTGGCGAGCATCTTCAGCACTTCCACTTCGCGGGTAGAGAGTTTGCGGAAAAACCGCCGCGGTTTCTGGGTGCCTTCGTCAAAAGCCAGCCGCTGGGCCAGTTCGTTGGTTATGAACATGCCGCCCCGGCTAACTTTCTCAATGGCCGTTGTCAGGGCGCCCTGTTCGGCCGTTTTTGAAAGGTAACCGCTCGCGCCTGCACGAATCGTGCTCAGGGCGTAAACGTCTTCCGATTGCCCGCTGTAAATGAGCACTTTAACGTCGGGGTAGTGCTGCTTCATCTTGCGCAGGGTGGCTATGCCATTGATCTCGGGAATGTCCATTTCCAGGAGGAGCACGTCGGGGGTGGCTTCGGCCAGTGCCTGGAAAAGCTCCGTGGTTGTGCCCACGGCGCTCTGGACTTTCATGTCGTCGCGCGTTTCCAGTACTTTCTTAATGCCATGGCGAACAATGGGGTGGTTATCCGCAATTAGAACATTGATCATTTTGGTTGGTTTTCAGTGAGATACTTCTGTTTCTTTAAAAAAAAACTGACAAGTTGTGTAAGATATAAATAAAAATCCTTCACCACAAAGTTGTGGAAAATTCTGCCTCCAAAAAATGCGAAAGGATAAGAAATCGCCCTACGGTAAGGAATATTGGCTAAGAAGTTGATTTTAAGGAATCGGGCAGTTCACACACCGGGATAGGAATCATTTTATGTCGATTAACGGCATGCAGACGTTTGTAGATTTCGAACACTTCGCGCTGCCGGCCGGTGAAGTCGCCGGCTTTTTTACCCGCCTGGTCCATGGCCATGGCCCATTCCAGTTCCGGGTAGCTGGCACCGATCTGGTCTTCGTCTGTGCGGTTGTCGCCCCAGAGCCCGTCGGTGGGGGGCGCCTGCAGAATCTCGGGGATAATGCCCAGGTGGTGGGCCAGTTGGTAAACCTCAGTTTTGAGCAGGTCGGCAATTGGGCTTAGGTCTACCCCCCCATCTCCGTATTTGGTATAGAACCCCACCCCGAAGTCTTCCACCTTGTTGCCCGTGCCGGCAACCAGATAGCGGTTCAGGGCAGCAAAATAGTACAGGCAGGTCATTCTCAGCCGGGCCCGGGTATTGGCCAGCGACATGTTCAGCGATTCGGAATCGTCGGCTTTGGGCAGGGTGTTGAGCAGGCTGTCGAAAACCGGGGTCAGTTCCACCCACTGGGAATGCACGTTGGGGTAGTGCTGTTTGAGCCAGAAAATATGGTTTGCCGCGCGCGATACCTGGTTCTTCGACTGGTGGATCGGCATTTCCAGGCATAGCACTTCCAGGCCCGTACGCGCGCACAGGGCAGAGGTGAGGGCCGAATCGATGCCTCCAGATACCCCGACCACAAACCCCTTCATGCCAGCCTGCCGGGCATAGTCCTTCAACCAAGCCACAATATAATCGATTACCCCTTCTGGTTGCATGCTGTTCTGATTCAAATGGAAAACCACTAACTTTACCCGGTAAAAATAACACCTGAAAGCTTAAAAAGAAAACCTTGCACAGAATACTTGGAAGCCTGCTGGTTGCAGGCCTTTTATTGGGCGCATCTTCCTGCCGCGACGCCGAACCAACCGTTTCGGAGGCGGTAATGAACATTCCGGTTGCACTAGAGGTCAGTCGTTTTGACCAGGCCTTTGACCGCATGAACCCCGAAGAGTTGCCCCGGCTCAAGGCCCAGTATCCGTACCTATTTCCTGAACAGTACCCAGATAGCCTGTGGCTGGCCAAGCAGCGCGATACCCTGCAGCAACAGCTGCGGGCAGAGGTGGCCCGTGCATTTCCCGATTTCGGGCCCTATCAGGTGTCACTGGAACTGTTATTCAAGCACCTGAAATACTATTTCCCGGCGGTACGCGTCCCCAGGGTGGTAACCCTCACCTCAGAGGTCGACTACGAGAACCGGGTTTTGCTTGCCGACAGCCTGCTGCTGATCGGTCTCGACAATTACCTGGGTGCCAACCACGAATTCTACAGCGTGCTCAACCGCTATATTGCCGAAGAGCTCGACCCTGCCTACCTGGTCAGCGATGTGGCGAACACCTATGCCCGTAGCCTGGTCCCGAATCGGCGCGAGCGCAGCTTTGTGGCCCAAATGGTCTATTACGGGAAATTGCTCTACTTAAAAGACCTGCTGCTGCCCCTGGAGCCCGACTCGGTAAAAATCGGTTATACCGCAGAACAACTTGCCTGGGCCCAGGCCAACGAGGGGCAAATCTGGCGGTATTTCATCGAACGGGAGCTGCTTTACACTACCGACCAGAAACTGGCCCCCCGCTTTCTTGACCCGGCCCCTTTCAGCAAGTTCGAGCTACAGCTCGACAACGAGTCGCCAGGTCGAATAGGCCGGTATATGGGTTGGCAGATCGTCCGTTCCTATATGGATCGCAGTGGAGCCGGCCTGCAAGACATGCTGGCCATGCCCGGGGAAGAACTCTTCCGGGAATCGAACTATAAACCCCCCAAGTAAAAATGCCTGAATTACACACATCTGAAATAACCCTGAGGGTATCCCTCGACGAGAACCGCGTCCCTGAAAAACTCAACTGGTCTGCCGAAGATGGGGGCATCGAAAACGAAGAAGCCAAGGCCATGCTGTTGTCGGTCTGGGACAGCCGCAACAAAGAATCGCTCCGCATCGACCTCTGGACCAAAGACATGCCGGTAGATGAGATGAAGGTATTTTTCCACCAGACCCTCCTGGCCCTCTCAGATACCTTCATGCGGGCCACCCAGGACGAAAAGATGACAGCGACTATGAAGGATTTCTGCGCGTATTTTGCAGAAAAACTGGAATTGGAGGACAACCGGTAGCCGAAGCTACACCAGACACCTAAACCACAACCCATGCAAGATAACAACCGCTTTCTGGTCAAGACCCTGGGAGAAGCCTGGCGCCCCTCCCCCCTGAAACTGAGTAGCGTGCCGGGCGATAACCGCTTCGATTTTGTAGATGACGCCGATCGCCTCTTGTTCGATACCGCCCTTAAGAACTTCAGCGATGCCCTGGCCGCAGGGTCTCAGCCCCTTTCCCTCGAGCGGGCGGGTCCGCGCCGGAAGCTCTTCTTTGAGTCTGAGCGCCTTTCTGCGGCCATTGTAACCTGCGGGGGCCTGTGCCCCGGCATCAACAACGTGATTCGCGGCCTGGTGATGGGGTTGCATTATTTCTACGGGGTCAAGCGGATTATCGGCATCCCTTACGGTTTCGAGGGGCTTACCCCCGACTGCCCCCACGCCTACCATACGCTCGACCCGGACCGGGTGCGCAACATCCACCTGCAGGGGGGGACCATTCTGGGGTCTTCCCGGGGCGGGCAGGATGTGGGCAAAATGGTCGATACGCTTCAGGCCCTGGGAATCGACATCCTGTTCACCATTGGCGGGGATGGCACGCTGAAGGGGGCCGAGGCCATCGGGCAGGAAATTGAGAGGCGTGGCCTTTCCATCTCTGTGGTGGGCATGCCCAAGACCATTGACAACGACATAGACCTGATCGATAAATCTTTCGGGTACGAAACGGCCTTCGACGTGGCTACGCCCATTATCCGCGATGCCCACAACGAGGCCATAGGTGCCTTCAACGGGATTGCCGTCGTGAAGCTGATGGGGCGCGACAGCGGCTTTATCGCTGCCTCGGCCTCCATGGCCATGCCTGAGGTGAACTTTCTGCTGGTGCCCGAGATGCCCTTTTCCCTGGAAGGGGAGCAAGGCTTCCTCAAGTCGCTTGAGCGCCGCCTGGCAACCAAAAAGCACGCCCTGATCGTTGTGGCAGAGGGAGCCGGCCAGCACCTGTTCAACGAGAGCTCAGGGGTTCAGGACGCCTCCGGGAACGTAAAGCACAACGATATAGGCCTGTTGCTCAAAGACCGTATCTCAGACTATTTCAAGGTGCGGGAAACCCCGGTTACAATCAAATACATCGACCCCAGCTACATCATCCGTTCGGCCCCGGCCAATGCAAGCGACAGCATCTTCTGCAACCGACTGGCCTACCAGGCCGTTCACGGTGCCATGGCAGGCAAAACCCGCTTTGTAGTGGGCCTGGTCCACAATCAGATGACGTACCTGCCCATTCCGGCCGTGACCGGTCAGCGCAAGAAAATTGACCTGGAAGGGGAGTTCTGGTTTGCCGCCCTGCAGAGCACCGGGCAGCCGTATCACCTGGGTTAGGCCTTGTATAACTGCCGGTAGTAGTCTGCTGCCATCCGGTGGGAAGAGAAGGCAGGCACCACATCCTTCATGGCCCGGAACACCATCTTGACCCAGGCCTCGGGCTGGTCGTAATAGGTGGGGATCACCTCCGTTTCCAGGATGCGATAGAGGTTTTCTGCGTCCAGGTCGTCCTGTACCGAGTGGGGTTGCATCGCATCGGCCTCGGGCAGTACGAAGGCATTCTTGCCGTGTTTGGCAAATTCCGGGATCCAGCCGTCGTTTACAGTGAGGTTCAGCGAGCCGTTCATGGCCGCGGTCATGCCGCTTGTACCGGAAGCCTCGCGGGTTATACGCGGGGTATTGAGCCAGACGTCGGAACCTTCTTTCAGCATTTTGGAAAGCCCGATCTCGTATCCGGTAAGTACGGCCAGGTTCGGGTATTCCCGGCTGGTGGTAATTAACCGGTCAAAAATCTGGATGGCTCCGAAATCCATCGGATAGGGCTTTCCTGCCCAGATAATCTGCACCGGCTGGCCGGGCCGGGCCATCAGGCTCCTGAACCGTTCCAGGTCGCGCAAGAGCAGGTCGGCCCGTTTATAGGCCGCAAAGCGCCGTGCCCAGACAATGGTAAGTACCCCGGGGTCGAGCTGTTTTCCGGTCTGGTCCAGCACCAGCTTCAGCAGGTTTTCCTTCAGCTCTTTCTTCCGCTTGAGGAAGACACGGGCGTTTTCCTTTTCAAAGGCCTTCAACAGGCCGGGATCGGTCCAGAAACCGGGGTGTTGGGCGTTGGTGATGGGGATTATTTTTTTGTCGAGCCCGAAGGGTTCCCACATACTGCGGGCGACCCGGGCATGCAGTTTGGACACTGCATTCGCTTTCTTGGCAAACCGCAGGGCCGATACGGTAAAGTTCAACATGTCGCCAACCAGTTCTGCCTGTAATTCGGGCTGGGGCAGGGTGCGCCCGAAAAATCCCCGGTTGTTCAGGTGGTACCCGTTCCGCTCTTCGTTTCCGCCCTTTTCGGGGGTGTGGGTGGTAAAGACCATGCGGGAGCTGTCGACCCCCAGATGGCGCAGGTAATAGAAGGCCGGCAGGGCGTGTCCTTCGTTCAGGTGGTAGATGTCGGCCCCGCCCAGGGCCTGAACGATTTTGGCGCCCCCCACGCCCAGCACGATACTCTGGGAGATCCGTGTTTCGTCGTTGGCGTCGTAGAGCCGGTCGGTAATGGTACGCGAAAGGTGGTCGTTTTCAGGCAGATCGGTGCTGAGCAGGTACAGGGGCACGGTTCCGAAAATTTCGGGCTTCAAGACAAAAGCCTTCACCTTTACATTCGGGTTGTCGTTAATGGTAACGGTTACCTCGAGGCCCGTATCTTCCAGGTAGTCGTATTTTTTCTCGATCCATTCGGCCCGCATGCTGCGGTCGGGGTTTCGGCCCTGGTCGTAGTAACCGTATTTCCAGAGCATCCCAACCCCGATGAGGTTCTGCTTCAGGTCATGGGCCGATTTCAGGTGGGAACCGGCCAAAAAGCCGAGCCCCCCCGAATAGATCTTGAGCCCCTGGTCGATCCCGAATTCCATGCTGAAATAGGCTGCGCGGGTTTTGAACTTGGGGTCGGGCTGGTAGGGGTGGTACCAGGTGCGGTACTTAGACGGGCTGGCTTGCATCTGCACTCGTTTGAGAGAAAGGCCGAAAATACACATATTTCGTCACCCCGGGTGCAGGCTGCGTGTCAAACTTTATAATTCTCCCGACAAACGGCCCGATTGTCTAATTGACAGGGCAATCGGCTCCTGCGGCCCAAACGCTCCGGGCCATGGGGACTACTGCTCGATGGCCAGCAGGGGGGTGTGCGACCGCAGGGTAAGGATGCGCGTAAGCCGGCCTTCCGACGGGGTACTCACATGGGCATGGTTGCGGGGCAGAATGGCCAGCATATCTATCTCCTTTTCGGTAGCGTAGTCGAATATGCCCTCCACCACATCGGGGTGTTCTATGAAGATATGGTGGGAATAGAAGTTTTCCAGGTAATATTCCAGGACGCGCTCATTGCGTTCCTCTTCTTTGGTATACCCGTATGTGCCAGGCTTGTTCTCGATGGTAAGCACCTGCACCTTGGCGTTGAAGGTGCGGGCCACGTCGAGCAGGGTTCCCAAAACCTTGGGGTCTTCAATCTCGTTGCGGCCCAGAACCAGGGCTATCTTCTTGATGCGGAATTCTTCAGGGGCGCCGGGGGGGATTACCAATACAGGGCAGTCCGACGCCAGTACGGCCTGGGAAGTGTGGGTAGTGCCATTCGGGTCGTCAGAACCGGAGGTGCCCATCAGGATCAGGTCGGAACCGTCCTTCCTGCTGTATTCCAATAGGCCTTCAACCGTGGCGGGGGTCAAAGAATCCCACGATAACCGGGCCCGGAACGACTTGGAGAGGCGGCTGCTGATTTTCTCGAATTCGGCTTTCAGGTCAGCTGGCCCGTCGTCAGGTTGTATGAAACACAGCTTGAGGTGTTTCTCGGGGCGTCCGCCGGCAAAATCGATGGCGTAGTCCAGGGCACGGCGGGCCGAGGCCGAGAAATCGTACGGTATGAGGATGTTGGTGATGCGGTCCATGGCGAGCGAGTTAGGTTTGACACGTAAAGCTACGGCCTGCAACTGGCAAGTTTCATGATAATACTCATTTTTCGCAATGAGGCTTCGCCCAATTCAGGGGCTGGAAATTCACCCGGCAAGTGGTACTTCCATCAACAGGATGCGGCCCGGCTCCAGTATGCGCATCGAGACGGCTTCAGTTCCTTCCACACCCATCCCGTCGCGTCGCTGCAAGGTTTCTCCGCCCACTGACACCGTACCTTCGATCACAAAAATATACAGGCCGTGCCGGGGGTCTTTCAGGGTATAGGCAATATCCTGCCCGGCGTCGAAGTCGCCCATGTGAAACCAGGCATCCTGGTGAATCCATAGCTCTTCGCTCTTCCCGCGGGGCCCCAGTACCTTATGCCAGCGGTTTTTAAGGGATTCCGGCTCCAGGCTAACCTGGGCGTACCGGGGTTCCACTTCAGCCCGGTCGGGCAGAACCCAAATCTGAAGGAAGGCCACATCCCGGTCGGGGTTCTTGTTGTATTCGCTGTGCGCCACCCCTTTGCCGGCGCTCATAACCTGCACGTCCCCGGCCCTGATTACAGAGGTATTTCCCATGCTGTCGCGGTGTTCCAGGTCGCCTTTGAGCGGTATGGAGATGATTTCCATATTTCGGTGCGAGTGGGTGTCGAACCCCCGCCCGGGGGCTACCCGGTCGTCGTTCAGGACGCGCAGGGCGCCGAATTGCATCCGATTGGGGTCATGATAGTGCCCGAAACTGAAGCTGTGGTAGCTTTCCAGCCAGCCAAAGGAGGCGCGTCCGCGGGTATTGGCCCGATGTAGTGTTTGCTTCATGTCTTGTTCAATTGCTGGCTGCTTAGTCGCAGCAACAGGGCACCAACTTACAGCTGGCAACCCTGGAGTTAGATCGGGTATGCTGCTCCTAAAGGTAACCATTTCATCGGGGAACACGATTAGCAATGGTCTTGATCTCCCCCCCCCAGGGCCCAATGGGCTTTCTAAAATGCCAGGTGATAAATTTAAGGCAGCAGGCGCGAATTTTTGGGGATTTCCGGGGGACGGATTCCAGAAAAATCAGAACTTGCTATCGTTTCACGATTAAATGCTGCAATGGACCAGAACTCGCAATATCACCAGAGAAGGAAATCGGTAGTGCCCCGCGGAGTGGGGGTTTTTAACCAGGCTACAGCGGTTTCTGCCAAAAACGCCACCGTGCGCGATGCCAACGGACGCGAACTGATCGATTTTGCCGGGGGCATCGGAGTGCAAAACTCAGGGCATTGCCCCGAGCCCGTTGTGGAGGCCATTCAGAACCAGGCCAAAAAACTGATCCATACCTGCTACAATGTAGCCACTTACGAGGTGTACATGGAGTTGGCCGAAGAACTCATTTCCCTATTCCCGCACGGCGAACAAACCAAGGTGATGCTTACCACCACCGGGGCGGAATCTGTTGAAAATGCGGTGAAAATTGCCCGTCAGCATACCGGCAGAAGTGCCGTGGTGGCCTTTACCGATGGCTTTCACGGCCGCAGCATGATGGCCATGACCCTTACCTCCAAGGTCTCGTACAAATTGGGGTGCGGGCCCTTTGCACCCGAGGTGTACCACCTGCAATACCCGAATTACAGCCGCTACGGCGACGGGCTGAGCCAGGAAGATTTTGTTGAAAGGGAAACGGGTCGTTTGCGCGAAAGCTTTATCAACCGGGTCGACCCGAACAGTGTGGCGGCCGTGATCATCGAACTGGTACAGGGCGAGGGGGGCTTTGTTGCAGCCCCTGTGGGCTATGTGAAGGCACTACGCGAATTATGCGACGAGTTTGGCATTGTCCTGATCATAGACGAAGTACAGTCCGGTTTCGGCCGCACCGCAAAATGGGGTGCCTACCAGCACTATGGCATAACCCCCGACCTTTCTGTCTGGGCCAAATCGATGGGGGCCGGCATGCCGATTGGCTGCGTGATGGGGCGGGCCGAAATCATGGACAGTGCTCTGCCCGGCACCATCGGTGGCACCTATCTCGGCAACCCGGTCTGTGCAGCCGCTGCCCTGGCCAATATTCGCTACATGAAAGCAATCGACATCAACGCCAGGGCTGAACACGTTGGTGAAATCGTGCGCAAGCGGTTCGAAGGCATGAAGTCCAGAATAGGTGCAATCGGCGATGTTCGTGGCCTGGGTGCCATGCTGGCCTTTTCGCTGGTGAAAAACACACCCGACAGGGCACCCGACGCAGACCTGGCCAAAAAGCTGATCCAGGCCTGCCTCGACAAGGGCCTGATCCTGATCAGCGCCGGGGTATACGGCAATGTGATCCGGGTCTTGAGCCCGCTCACCATTTCGGACGAACACCTGATTCGCGGTTTGGATATCCTGGACCAGGAACTGGGGCGTCTGGCTGCACCCTGAGCATCACCCGACCCTTTTAGCCCGCTTGTCAAAAAGGGACGTAATCCAGAAAGCGAGGAGGGAAGCGCCAATGCCGAAAATGATGGCGTCCAAACCCAGGGGCAGTTGCAGTCCTGAGACGATTAGGATCAGGGTGGTGGCGCCTCCGCAGATCATCGATAAAATGGCTGCAAGGGAGGAGTGTTTCCGATTGATTAGCAGCATCAGCACCGGCACGAATATCCCCGAAACCATAAAGGCGTAGGAGTACAACATGATTTCCAGTACCTGCCCCATCTGCAGGGCAATGAAAATGGCGATCCCCCCGATGAGCAAGGTAAAGTACTGCGAAGCCCTGATGCTGTCGCCCAGCCTGCGGTGAAAGGGGCCGATGATGTCGGTCATGAGGTTGCCCGAAGCAGCCATCAGGCAGCTGTCTGCCGTAGACATGATGGCCGAAAAATACGCCGACATGATCAGGCCCATGAACCCAACCGGCAAGATTTGCCTGAGGAACACAGGCAGGGCAATCTCGCTGTCTATGTCGGCCACGGTGCTGAAGCCCGCCCCGGCCAGCAGCCCCTGCTCCAGGGCCACCCGGCCGAACAGCCCCAGCAGCGTGCCCAGAAAAGCCATGACCGGCCACTCAAAAAGGCCGGCGATGAGCCAGGCTTTTTGGGCCGTCTTCTCATCCCTGCAGGCATAGATCCGCTGGTAGAGGGTCATCCCGATGAACCAAATGGGGACGATGGTAACCGTCCAGTTGACCACCTGTACCCAGGAGATGTTGGTCAGGCTGAAAAAACCGGCGGGCATGGCCCCGGCTATCCCTTCCCACCCACCCAGGTGGTAGTAGCCAAACGGGACCCCCACCAGGATGAGGCCAGACATCAAGATAATCCACTGGACCGTATCGGTATAGACCACTGCTTTGAGCCCCCCGGCCACGGTGTAGACTATTGCGATGATGCCGATAATCAGGACCGCCTCGGTAATGGTGATGGCCGGGAAAGTGGCCGATGCCAGCTTTGCCCCTGCCAGGACCTGAGAACTGGTAAAGCCCACATACCCGATAAATGAAATGACCCCGGCCAGTAATGCGGGCCTTTTGTCGTAGTAAAATTCAAGGACCTGGGGAAAGCTCAGGAAATTGTGCTTTTTCCCGTGCGCATATACCTTGGGGATCAGCCATACTGCGCTCAGCCAGGCCCCCAGTATTCCGGTAAAAAGCATCCAGCTGCCCGAGATCCCCATCATAAAGCCAAGGCCGCCCAGGCCGATGGAAAATCCTCCTCCCACATCGGTGGCCACAACAGACAGGCCAATATGGCCCGCCGACATTTCACGCTTGCCCACATAGTAATCTTCCTTCGATTCATTTTTCCTGTAAAAGAAAAACCCGATCCCGAGCATGGCAAACAGGTAGATGATGAAGATCGCAAGGTCTATCCAGTGAATTTCCATAGGGGGGGCCGGGCTGGTTTTTGGCAGGCGTGAAGTTTTAAATGTATGATTTTAATTCATTATCTTGGCTGGGGTGTTGAGGATAGTCCGGTGTCTGATAGTCGTCTTTCGTGTCGTTAGGGATCATTTTTTGGACTGATAATATGCAACCTGGTAAACCCGGGCCTCAATGAAAAACCACAATATTCAACCCCTGCTTCAAAAAAACTACCTGAAGGCTGTTTCGGCCCGGGGTGTTTATATTACCGATGAAAACGGCAAAAGGTATTTAGACGGTTCTTCCGGGCCTGTTGCCTGCTCCCTCGGGCACTCCCATCCGGCCCTCGCTGAACATTTCGGGAAGCAGCTCGGGAAAATCCAATTTGTCTACCGATCGCAGTTCGGGTCAGAAGAAGCCGAGCAGCTGGCCTGGCAACTGGCCCGGATATCTCCCGCAGAGGAATACCAGCACAGCTTTTTTGTGAACAGCGGCTCGGAGGCCACCGAAACGGCCCTGAAGATCGCCATTCAATACTGGCAGGAGCAGGGCAAGGCATCCAAAACCCTTTTTATAACGCGGCAGAAGAGCTACCACGGGATTACCATGGGTGCCCTCGGGGTGTCGGGGCATCAGCTCAGGCGCCGGCAGTTCGAAAGGGTGCTTTGGGGCAGACCTGAAAAGCTCAAAAAAGACCTGGAGGCAGCACCGCTCGACCAGCACCTGGCCGAGCTTGAAACGATCATTCACACAACTGGGGCCGAAAACATCGCCGGTTTGTTGCTCGAGCCCGTCATAGGGGCCGCAGGTACAGCCCTGGTTCCGCCAGAAGGCTATTACCAGTCCATGAAGGAAATCTGCCAAAAACATGAACTCCTGTTCATGGCCGACGAGGTAATGACCGGCCTGGGCCGGACGGGTAGCTGGTTCGGGCTCGATCACTGGGGCACATCGGCCGATATCGCGACTATCGGCAAAAGCCTGGGCGCCGGATACGCCCCCCTTGCGGCGACCTTGGTCACAGACGAAATACTGGCGCCCATCCGGCAGGGGAGCGGCCTGATCATGAGCGGGCACACCTATAGCGGCCATCCCCTTTCCTGCGCTGTCGCCAGCCAGGTGCTCACCATTATCGAGAAGGATAACCTGCTTGAAAATGCGAGGCAAATGAGCGGGAAGCTGCTGCAGGGCCTGGCCCGGATCAAGGACCGGTTCGACTTTGTACAGACCGTCAGGGGAAAGGGCCTGCTGCTCGGGATGGAACTGGACCCCGCAGTGCCGGGGCTGCAGGGCAAAATCATTGACCGGTGTTTCGAAAACGGCCTGCTGGTGTACCCCTCGGCGGGGGGTCAGGCAGGCACCGATGAAAACGGGCTGCTGATCGCACCACCCTATATTATTTCAGGAACAGAAACCGATGCATTACTGGAAATCCTGGATACATCCATAAGCCAGGTGGCGCAATCGCTCTGAAATGGGAAGTTTTAACAAGGTTACCGATTACCAGGCCGTCAAACCGTTGTTTTTTGACGGGATGACCCTGCTTTTCGGAGGGTTCGGTGGCGTCGGCACCCCTCCCGGGCTGGTAGATTGCCTGATCGAATCGGGGGTAAAGGATGTCCATCTCATTGGCAACGACGCCGGCTTCCCCTGGATCGGGATCGGCAAGTTTGTGGTTTTGAAAAGGGCCGTATCCCTGGTGGCATCGCATATCGGCTCGAATCCTGTGGCCGGGCAACTCATGACCGACGGGGAATTGCAGGTGGAATTTGCGCCCCAGGGCATTCTGAACGAGCGCATCCGATCGGCAGGGGTGGGCCTCAATGGTTTTCTGACTGAAATCGGGAAAGGCACCCTGCTGGGAGAAAACAAGCCCATCGTGACCCTGAAGGGCAGGGAGTACCTGTACGAATCGCCCCTGTCAGGTGATTTGGGCATCGTCTATGCCAAAAAGGCCGATACCTTCGGCAACCTGGTGTTCGACAAAACCGCCCGCAACAACAACCCGCTTATCGCCATGGCGGCAAAAACCACGATCGCAGAGGTGGAAGAAATTGTCGAAATGGGAGCGCTCGATCCGGAAGAAATCATTGTTCCCGGGGCATTTGTAAAACATGTAGTCCCCACCAAAGGGATCAACTGGAAATGGATATGGGAGACCCAAGGCACATAATCGCAAAAAGGGCAGCCAGAGAAGTCCGCTCGGGGATGATCGTCAATCTGGGTATTGGCATTCCCTCCCTGATTCCCGACTTCCTCGACCCTTCCACCAATGTCTTTTTTCACACCGAAAACGGCCTGCTCGGCTTTGGTCCGACCCCGTCCGAAAATCCTGACTGGGCCCTGAGCAATGCGGCCGGGTACCCGGTGAGTATCGTAAAAGGGGCCAGCTACTTCGACAGTACCGTTTCTTTCGGGATGATACGTAACGGCCGCATTGACCTGGCGGTGCTGGGCTCCCTGCAGGTTAGCCGCTGCGGCGACCTGGCCAACTGGATCGTGCCAGGCAAGCGCGTGCCGGGGGTCGGCGGGGCCATGGAACTGGCCTTTGGCGCCAAGCGGTTAATCGCCCTGATGCAGCACTGTGAAAAGAACGGGAAGCCCAAGATCGTTTCGACCTGTACCCTGCCCCTGACGGCCACCGCCTGCGTGAAGCGCATTATTACCGAGATGGCCGTGTTCGACATCGACCCCGGCGGGCTTACCCTGATGGAAGTGATGCCCGGCTGCACGGTTTCCGATATTCGCAACAACACGGAGGCTGCTTTCGAAATTTCAGAACAATTGAAGGGATAAAAAAATGACTGACCGGCAAAAGGTGGAAGCCTATATAGAAGCGCATAAAGAGGAAGCGTTTAACCTTTTGGCCCGCATGGTGCGGCAGCGGAGCACACAGGGGCATGAAACAGGCGTGCAACAGGTGGTGATCGGCAAGCTGGAAGCGCTTGGCCTGGAAGTAGATGTGTGGGACCCCGATTTCGATACCTTGAAAAAAAGCCCCTATTTTGTCTCCCCCCGAAAAGATTTTGTCGGCAGCCCCAATGTGGTCGGGGTACTCAGGGGACAGGGCGGGGGGAGATCCCTGATCCTCAACGGCCATATCGATGTGGTGCCCGAAGGAGACTTAACCAAGTGGCAAGACGATCCGTACTCGGGTAAAATTGAAAAGGGCCGCATGTACGGGCGGGGCACCACCGACATGAAAGGCGGGAATGTCTCCCTGATCATGGCCATGGAAGCCATCAAAAATACGGGCATCAACCTGAAAGGGGACGTCATTTTTCAGTCGGTAATCGAGGAAGAATCGGGGGGCGCAGGCACTCTGGCCACGGTCCTTCGCGGCTATACCGCCGATGCCGCCATTATCCCCGAGCCCACCAACCTCAAACTGTTCATCAAGCAACAGGGCTCCCTGTGGTTCCGGGTGCTGATAGCGGGAGTCTCGGCCCATGGCGGCACCCGGTATGAAGGCACGTCGGCCATCGAAAAGGCCTGGGCGGTCCACAAGGCCATCCTGGACCTGGAAAGGGAAAGAAATGCCCGTATCAAAGATCCGCTGTATGCCAAATTGCCGATTCCCCTGCCCATTAACGTGGGCACCATTCACGGGGGCACCTGGCCCTCTTCGGTTCCCGACCTGGTAACCCTCGAAGGCCGGATCGGCGTGGGGCCGGAGGAATCCGTCGAGTCGGCCAAACGGGAATTGCACGCCTGCATAGACGGGCTCCCATCGGCTGATGCCTGGTTCAGGGGCCACCCGGCCAAACTTGAATTCTTCGGGGCCCAGTGGCTTCCCAACAGCGTGGCCCTGGACCATGAAATCGCAGCCACAATCGAAGCGAACTACCAACAGCTCTTTGGCAAACCGGTGAAAGTCGAGGCTTCCCCCTGGGGGACCGATGCCGGGATCTTGGGCAAGGTCGGGGGCATCCCGGCCCTGGTGATCGGCCCGGGCGAAACCAGCGTGGCCCATTATCCGAACGAGTTCATCGAGCTCGAAGCCGTTGTGAAGGCGGCCAAATTGTTTGCATTAACCCTCCTCAAATGGTGCGGAACCGCCTGACATGATTCCTACCTATCTGGAGCTAAACCGACCCGATTCCCAAATGCTACTCTGCCACGACCCTTATAACGGGCGGGTGCGGGTAGATGAACTTGCCGGCGATCTGGAATCCGGGCTCAGGATAATCCTGGAACACTCCCCGGAGTGGGCCGAAAAAATCATCCTCAAAGCGCGGCGCGAACAGGTCGATTTCTTCTTAAGACACGGCTGGGTGCAGGAAGCGGCAATCCCGGGTTATTTTAAGGGGGAAGACCTGTTTTTCCTGGTTTGCTACCCCCAGGACCAACGGGGCCGTTCCGACCAGAGCGGGAGGGAACGTTCCATCGTTGAACAAATTCTGGAGCTGGAACCCAGGCCGGTGCAACCTTCGGGTGAAATCATACTCCGGTCGTCCGTGCAAGATGCCGAAAAGCTAGCCAGCCTCTATCGGGCGGTGTTTCAAGTATATCCCACCCCCCTGGGCGACCCTGCATATATCTTGAAAACCATGGAGAGCGGTACGGTATATGTCCACATCGAGAAAGAAGGCCGGGTTTTGAGCGCTGCTTCGGCGGAGGTGAACCGCAAGTTTGCCAATGCCGAGATGACCGACTGCGCTACCCTTGCCGGCCAGCAGGGCAAGGGCTTTATGGCCTTGCTGCTCGGGCGCCTCGAGGAGATGCTTATCCCCGATGAAATTACCTGCCTGTATACGATTTGCCGGGCACAGTCTTTCGGCATGAACAAGGTATTTTACAATTTAGGGTACCATTACAGCGGCAGTCTGATCAATAATTGCAATATTTATTCGGGTTTGGAAAATATGAACGTCTGGTATAAAAGGATTTGCTGATGATTGGGTTCAGAAAAATAGGGCTTGCAGGCCTTCTGATCGCGACCGGTACGCTGCTGGGGCAGCGCATCCCCGTGTTGCCGCAGATACAGCTGCCGCACGATTATTATTTCCGCGAGTTGTACCTGCCCCAGCTTATGAGTGGCCCCTCGGCCCCTTCCTGGTCGCCCGACGGGCGGCAGCTGGTGTATGCGATGGGGGGGAGCCTGTGGAGGCAGGAAATCGGCAGCCAGACCGCTTACCAGCTCACCGACGGGGAAGGGTATGACTACCAGCCAGACTGGTCGCCCGACGGAAAAGAAATCCTGTTTGTTCGCTATACCGGGAAGGCGGTTGAAGTAATGCTCCTGGAGCTCGCCACGGGGGAAGTGACCCCCCTGACTGAAAACGGGGCGGCGAACCTCGAGCCCAAATGGTCGCCCGACGGGCAGGCCATTGCCTTTGTTTCGACCCTGGGCACCGGGCATTTCGTGCTGCATAAAGCCGCCGTTTCAAGCGGGCAATTGCAGGGCGCCACGCCCCTGGTCCCCGACCGGATCAGTGCCATTAAGCGCTACTATTACAGCGAATACGACCACGCCATAAACCCATCCTGGTCGCCCGATGGCCGCAGCATCCTCTTCGTTTCGAACCGGGAGGTAGCCCACGGCACGGGCAATATTGTGTCGGTTGCCGTAGACAACCCGGAGGAATTCACTGTTCTTCACAAAGAAGAAACCGCCTGGAAAACCACCCCGGAGCTTTCCCCCGATGGCAGCCGGATGGTTTACAGCAGCTACCAGGGGCGCAACTGGCAACAGCTTTATATTTTGCCTGCAGCGGGCGGGTATCCAGTCCAGCTCACCTATGGGGACTACGACAATACGGCCCCCCGATGGTCGCCCGACGGCAAAAACATTGCCTATATCTCGAACCGGACCGGCAATACCACCTTATGGGTGCTGGACAGTTATTTCGGCAAAGATTCCGAGGTGGTGGCCTCAGACCTTCGGTACCTGCAACCCAGAAAGGAAGTGGTCATTCGCACTGTGGACGGGTCAGGCAAGCCCATCGCGTCGCGGGTGAGCGTAACGGACGGCCGTGGGAAATTCCACGCCCCCCGAAATGCCTGGATCCAGGGAGACGATTCCACTTACCCCGACAGCCAAACCTATGAAACACATTATTTTCATTCGACTGGCATGGCGCGGGTTTCCCTGCCAATCCGCGGGCCAATCCTCGTCACTGCCCAGAAGGGGCCCGATTTCAGGATAGCGAAACAGCCCTTTGCCGCAGCGGAAGTGCTGCCGGATACCATCACCCTTGGCCTGGAGCCCTGGGAAATCCCCTCCTCGTTCGGCCCGTGGTGGTCGGGCGACCTGCACGTGCACATGAATTACACGGGCAGCTATCGAAACACCCCGGAAATCCTGAAGGGACAGGCCCGTGCAGAAAATGTGGACTTTGTCTACAACCTGATCGTGAACAAGGAGCAGCGCATCCCGGATATCGACCTTTATGCCCCGCCTGACGGCTCCAAAACGGAGCAGGACGTGATGCTCCTCCAGGGTCAGGAATACCACTCCAGCTTCTGGGGGCACCTCGGGCTGCTCAATTTGACCGAACACTACCTGATGCCCGATTATGTAGGATACCCGTACACGGCCCTGGAAAGCATCTACCCCCATAACAGCAAGGTGGCCGAGGTGGTACACAGGCAAAAAGGGCTGGTGGGCTACGTGCATCCCTTTTACGACTTCCAGCTGTTCCCGAAGCAATCCGAAACGCTGATCAACGCCTTGCCCGTAGATGCGGCCCTGGGCAATGTGGACTATTACGAGGTGGTGGGTTTCGCGCATCACAAGGCGTCTGCCGAGGTATGGCACATGCTGCTCAATTGCGGGATCAGGATCCCGGTCGGTGCGGGTACCGATGCCATGGCCAATTACGCCAGCCTGAGAGGGCCGGTGGGCCTGAACCGGGTGTATGTGGAAGCCCGGGGCGATTTTACCAGCGACAACGTGATCGGTCAGATCAGAAGCGGCCGGAGCTTTGCGACCAATGGGGCCCTGCTGGGGCTGAAAGTTAACGGGGCGGGGCCCGGGGAGACCATTGAAATAGGGGACAAAGAAACCACCCTCGACATCCGGGCGTTTATGCGCAGCTCTGTGCCGGTCGATCATTTGGAAGTGCTGTGGAATGGCTCAGCCATTAAGGAATATACCTTCAAAAAAGACCGAACCACGGCAGACTTCGACGGAAAAATCAAGGTCGACGGCCCGGGGTGGCTGTTGCTGCGGGCCTGGAACGACGAGGCCCATCCCGACCTTCCGGATTACCACCCCTACGCTACCACCAGCCCGATTTATGTGACTGCCCCGGGCCGGCAACTCAGGTCCCGATCTGCAGCTGCATTCTTCCTGGAGTGGATAGGACGCATCGAAAAGGCTGCCCAGGCCCATCAGGGGTATCGAACCCCGGCAGAGAAAAGGCAGCTTTTGGATGACCTGGCAACCGCCCGGAAATTCTATGAAAACTGCCTGAACAACCCAACCATTGACTGAGTACTCATAACCCCGCACCCATGAAACCATTGGCCATCAGGCACCTGCTTTTGCTAACCGGTTTAGTGCTGTCGAACGTCCTGTGTGGGCAGCATGCCCTTAATATCATCAGGGAGGAGGTAAAAATACCCATGCGCGACGGGGTAAACCTGGGGGCAATCCTCTATCGCCCCGAGGAGGCAGGCAAATACCCCACCCTGGTCTACCGCACGCCATACGGCGTTGACGCCTACGATGCCACGGCCCAGATACCCATTAAGGCTGCCAGGCGGGGCTACCTGGTTATTCTGGTCGATGTACGGGGCCGGTTGCGAAGCGAAGGCGAGTTCGAGGCCTACCGCAACGAAAAGCAGGACGGGTACGACGTGATCGAATGGGCGGCCCGGCACCCGCAATCGAGTGGCAGGGTAGGCACCTATGGGGGCTCCTATCCGGGTATAGTCCAATGGCTGGCCATGTCGCAGTCGCCTCCGCACCTGATGGCAGCCGCCCCTGAAATGACCCCGGTGGGCAGCCACCATTTCATGTACTTTGGCGGGGCCTTTTCGCACCTCTGGATCGACTGGTTTGTCCCCTACATCCTGCCCGATAAGCGGAAACGGGCCCAGGACCCCACAGGGGCCTGGGACGAGGAGTTAGCCTCCCAAATATGGATGGCCTCCGATCGCAAGCCCTGGTACGACTACCGGCCGATGCACGACATGCCCTTGCTGAAAACATATGCCCCGGAATATTACGACTGGCTCTCGCACCCCGATTCAGGCCCCTGGTGGGATTTCCTGAACGTGGAGCACGATTTTGAGAAATTCCAGAACCCGACTTTTCTGCTGAGCGGGTGGTACGATGCCGCATACGGCCCCGAGGGTGCTACCAGGGGCTTTGGAAAGATGAAGGAGCATGCCGCCACGGCCCAGGCGCGCGACCAGACGAAGCTAATCCTGGGCCCCTGGAACCACACCTCCCTGAACAGCCGCAAAACCCGGTTCGGGGAGGTAGACTTTGGCACCAATGCCGGCCTCGATTACGATCGGGAGTTGCTGAACTGGTTCGATGAAATCCTGAAGGGGGAAACCGGCAAGAGTCAGCTGCCCCCGGTGAGCATCTTTGTGATGGGGGAGAACAAGTGGCGGGCAGAAAGCGAATGGCCGCTGAAAAGGGCCGTCGCCACTTCCTTTTACCTGCATGCCGGTGCACCCGACAAAAAGGGGGGAGGAGACCTTAGCCCGGCTTTGCCTGGAAGGGAAAAACCGGACGGCTACCTGTTTGATCCCGATTTTCCGGTGTGGGACAAATCGTTTGAGAAATCGTACCCCTATGACCAGCGGGCCATCGAATCGCGCAAAGATGTCCTGGTCTACACTTCGCCGGTTTTGGACCAGCCCCTGGAAGTCACCGGGGAAATCGTGGTCGAACTCTATGTGAGTTCCACAGCCAGGGACACTGACTTTTCTTTTACCCTGTGCGATGTCTATCCGGACGGTACCTCCATAAACCTGCACGGCCTGGATGCGGGTCACCTGCGGATGCGTTACCGGAAGGGTATGGAGCGGCAGGAGCTGATGCAGCCCGGGGAGGTATATAAGGTCACGATCGGGCAGGCGTATACGTCTAACCTGTTCAAAGCCGGCCACCGTATTCGTTTGAACATCACCAGCAGCATGGCTCCCCACTACGACCCCAACCCCAATACCGGGAACCAAATCGCCACGGAAGCCGAGCTCGTCCCCGCCCGGAATTCGGTTTATCACGACAGAGCCCGGCCTTCCCGGGTCCTTCTGCCGGTGGTGCCGAGGTAGGCAGTTTATAAATTACCGGTGCGCCGCGCCCGCGAGGCAGGACGGGCGTGGTTCCGCCCAGGCGAAATGGACTTGGCCGACGAAGCGTCCCTGTAAATTGGTGCTGGTTTTTTGCAGGGCAATCTGCTAAATTGGTTAATGGGGGTGGGGGGTATGCCCCCCTGCCTGGAATGGCGGTGTTTTTACCGCTGCGAGGCGCGAAAAGCCACATTGATTTCCCCTATGTACCCCAACAGGGCTTCCTTGCCTTCCCCGGAAGCCGATGACGTTACAAAGTAGGGCGGGGTTTCAGCCCAGCCGGCCTGTTCCATGGCTTGCAGATACTCGGCCGTATGCCGCTCCAGGGCACCGGGCTTGAGCTTGTCTGCTTTGGTAAAGACAATCGAAAACGGGATTTCCGCATTGGTGAGCCACTCCATGAAGGTCAGGTCCATGGGCTGGGGGGCATGGCGCACGTCGACCAGTACAAAGGCCGAAAGCAGCTGGCGTCGTTCCCTGAAATAGCGTTCGATGAGCTTCTGGAAGGCGGCCTTGTCTTTTTTGGAGGCTCGGGCATACCCGTATCCGGGCAAATCTACCAGGTACCAGTCGCCGTTGATCAGAAAGTGGTTGATAAGCTGGGTTTTGCCCGGCCGTCCCGAAGTCTTGGCCAGGTGTTTCTGGTGGGTCAGCATATTGATCAGGGACGACTTGCCAACATTGGAACGGCCGATAAAGGCGTATTCGGGCAGGGGTTCCTGAGGGCATTTCGCCACGTCGGTGTTGCTGGTCAGGAATGTGGCGCTTTTGACCTTCATTGTCAGGGGTTCGGATTGGCAGGGGCCTGGTTTTAGGCCGCTACCGGGTCTAGAACTGCCGTTTCTGCAGCCAGGACTCCAATATGCGGTTGAAGTCTTCCGGGTGTTCCATCATCGGGGCGTGCCCGCATTTGGGGATCCAGAAGAGCTCCGAATCGGGCAAAAGCTGATGGAATTCCTGGGCTACGTTTGGCGGGGTTACCGTGTCGTTTTCGCCCCAGATAATACAGGTGGGGGTCTTCATCTTCGGCAGGTCCTTAGACATGTTGTGGCGGATGGCACTTTTGGCGATGGCCAGCGTTTTTACCAGCTTCATGCGGTCGTTTACCGTGGCAAAGACCTCGTCAACGATCTCCTTGGTGGCCACCTCGGGGTCGTAAAAGACATCCTGGGCCTTTTTCTTGATGAACTCGTAGTCGCCCCGCTTGGGGTAGCCGTCGCCCATGGCACTTTCATAGAGGCCAGAGCTGCCGGTAATGACCAGGGCGCGTACCATCTCGGGATACATTTTGGTGTGCAGCAGCCCGATATGGCCGCCCAGGGAATTCCCCAGCAAAATGACGTCGTGCAGCCCTTTGAACTCGATAAATTGTTCCAGGAAACGCGCAAAATTACGCACGTTGGTCTTGATCAGCGGCATGTCGTAAATGGGAAGTTCCGGGATGAGCACTTTATAGCCCTTGCCCGGAAAGTACTCCGTGACGCCCTGAAAATTGCTCAGTCCGCCCATCAGGCCGTGCAGGATAATCATGGGGGTGCCTTCCCCTTTTTCAATATAGCGGTATTTCCCCTCCCGAATGATTTGGTCTTCCATGCTGGGCTGCTCAGTTCAGTTGGCAAATATAGGGAAATATACAATTAAGTAAGGTGAGCAAAATCAGCAGGTAACTGGACACGTCCATAGGGTTCGGCCCACGGGGTCTTCCCACCGGTTCGGCTGCCTGAAATCGGACTTTTTCGCAGTAAACAAGGGCTGAAAGCCTAAATTTTTCAACAAAGTGGTAATTTGTGGTAATATGTGGTAATAATTTCTATATATTTGAGTTTTATTAACAAAATCAACACGCATTTCCGTGGTCAGCTTCATTGGGACATATGATTGTAAAGCCGATGCCAAAGGGCGTATCATGATCCCTGTGACCCTGAAGAACCAGATGGTTCCCATCCTCAACGAAGGCTTTGTAATCAAGCGGTCTGTGTTCCAGTCCTGCCTGGAGCTCTACCCCATGTCGGAGTGGAACCAGCTCATGCAGCGGATGCACCGCAAGAACCGCTTCAAGAAAAAGAACAACGATTTCATCCGCCGTTTCACGGCCGGGGTGAAGCCGGTCGAGATCGATGCCACCGGGCGCCTGCTCATCCCCAGGAACCTGATGTCAGTGGCCGACATCGACAAGGAGGTGGTGCTCAGTTCTGCGATCAACATCATCGAGATCTGGGACAAAGACCACTACGAGAAAGTACTCGAAGAAACGGCTGTCGACTTTGCCGACCTGGCCGAGGAAGTGATGGGGGATGACGGAGATGAATTACCATAACCCCGTGCTGTTGCAGGCCTCTGTAGATGGCCTGGCGATAAGCGAAAACGGGGTATACGTAGACGCTACCTTCGGCGGTGGCGGACACAGCCGGGAGGTCCTGGCCAGACTGGGTCCCCGGGGCAGGTTATTTGCCTTTGACCAGGACGAAGACGCCCTGGCCAACCGGCCGGAAGACGATCGCTTCACGCTGATCGGGGAAAATTTCCGGTATCTGAGACAGTATTTGAAGTTCTATGGCATTCTGAAGGTTGATGGGATTTTAGCCGATTTCGGCGTTTCCTCCCACCAGTTCGACCAGGCAGACCGCGGTTTTTCGACCCGTTTCGAAGGGGAGCTCGACATGCGGATGGACCGGCGCTCGTCCCTTTCGGCCAAGGAAGTGGTAAACAGCTACTCCTTTGAGCAGTTGCGGGGCATCTTTAGCCGGTATGGCGAGCTGCGCAAGTCGGGCCCCATGGCCGGGGCCATCGTCAGGGAGCGCGACCGGCAACAGATCGAGACCACGGCCCAGCTCAAGGAGGTGGTGCAGCCCCTGCTCCAGAAGGGCAGGGAGTTCAAAGAGCTGGCCCAGCTCTATCAGGCCATCCGCATGGAGGTGAACCAGGAGCTGGCGGCCCTGGAGGAGTTCCTGCTGCAGACCACGGAGCTGTTGCGCCCGGGCGGACGCCTGAGCCTGATCAGCTACCATTCCCTGGAAGACCGGCTGGTAAAGCGGTTTATCCGTACCGGGAAGTTCGAGGGGGAGGCCGAGAAGGACTTTTACGGCAATTCGCTGGCGCCGTTCAGGAAAGTTGGGAACCTCATCGTGCCCGATGAGGCGGAAATCCAGGTCAACCCCAGAGCCAGAAGTGCCAAGCTCCGCATAGCTGAGCGCATGGCAGTGACCAAACAACACGAGAGAAAATGAAAACAGGATTGGTATCTATTCTGAAGGGCAAGTTCCTGGTGAGCGGTGACGCTCCCAAGAACTGGCTTTTTATCGTCTTTGCCTCGGGCCTTGCGACCATTATGATCGCCAGTTCGCATGCGGCCGACCGGAAAGTGCACCAGATCGCTGCTCTGAACGAAGAGGTCCAGGAGCTGCGGAGCGAATTCGTTGAAATCCGCTCGCGCGCTCAGCGCCTCAAGCTCGAATCGACCATCAGGGCCAGTGTCTTGCAGGCCGGCCTCGGGCCCGCCGATACCCCTCCCCATAAAATCATCGTGAGCCCAACCGAATAACCATGGCCACCACCCCCAAACATATCATGACTCGTCTGTACCTGGTTGCTGGCGCGCTCTTCCTGTTCGCAGGGGCGGTTGTCTTCAAGCTCATCGATATTCAGACCGTGGAGGGGGATAAGTACCGTGAACTGGCCATGGAACGCACTGAAAAGATGTTCACCATTGCCCCGAACCGTGGCAACCTCTATTCCGAAGACGGCAGCCTGCTGGCCACCTCGGTCACCAAATACACCATCCGCTTCGACGCTGTTACGGTTTCCTCTGCCGATTTTGAGGCCGAAGTGGGAGCGCTATCGCGCGCCCTCTCCGGTTTGCTGGGCCAATCGGCCGGGCATTACGAGCAGCTGCTCCGCAAGGCGCGGGCCAATAAGAACAGGTACACCCTTGTGGCCCGCAACCTGGATTATTCCGGGTATGTGGCCGTAAAAGGCTTCCCGCTTTTCAAAAAAGGTCCCAATAAAGGGGGAATAATTATCGAACAGCAAACCGTGCGCGAACACCCGCTTGGAAAAATCGCCGAACGCAGCGTGGGCTATGAACGCTACGACGAGCAGGGCTATGCCACCCGGGTGGGGCTGGAAGGGGCCTTTGGGACCTACCTGCGCGGGGTGGAAGGCAAACGGCTCAAGCAAAAGATCGCCAAGGGACAATGGAAACCAATTGGCCTCGACAACATTATCGAGCCCAAAGACGGCTACGACGTGATTTCCACCATCGATATCAATATACAGGATATCGCCCACCATGCCCTGCTGCAGCAACTCGAGCACTACAAGGCCGAGCACGGGTGCGTGATCGTGATGGAGACCCACACAGGCGAAATCAAGGCGATCAGCAACCTGGGCCGCACAGCCGACGGGTCCTATTACGAGCGCCTGAACTACGCCATAGGCGAATCGCATGAGCCGGGCTCAACCTTCAAGCTCATGTCGCTGGTGGCTGCCCTCGAAGACGGCGTGGTCGATACGGCTACTGTAGTCGATACCGAAAAAGGGTACTGGCGCATTTACGACCGAACCGTGCGTGACTCCAAGCATGGGGGGTATGGCAAGATCAGCGTGGGCAAGGCCTTTGAGGTTTCGTCTAACACTGCCTTTGCCAAGATTATCCACAACGGCTACAAGGACCACCCGCAGCGCTATGTGAACCGGCTTAATGATATGGGGCTGGGCAGCATGCTCGACCTGCCAATCAAAGGAGAGGGCGATCCGGTAATCCGGCGGCCCGGAGACAAGGGCTGGTCGGGAATCTCCCTGGCCTGGATGTCGCACGGGTACGAAGTGTCGCTCACCCCGCTGCAGACCCTTGCCTTTTACAATGCCATCGCCAACGACGGGGAGTTGCTCCGGCCGAGACTCATCAGGGAGGTGCGTGAATGGGACCGTACCGTGGCCCGCTTCGACAAGGAAGTGCTCAACCCTGCCATTTGTTCCAAAGAAACCGTGCGCCAGGTGCAGCAGCTCATGCGCAATGTGGTGGTGAAGAAGCACGGCACCGGCCACCGCCTCGATTCGCCTTACCTGGCCCTGGCCGGCAAAACGGGCACTGCCCAGAAAAACTACGCGGTTAAAGATCCCGCAAAACTCGCATACATCTCCACCTTTGCCGGCTATTTCCCGGCCGACAACCCGGAGTATTCCTGCATTGTTGTCATACACGAGCCCGATAAAAGCGTCGGGTACTACGGGGCCGACGTATCGGGCCCGGTGTTCCGGTCGGTAGCCCAGAAGGTAATTGCCAACCGCCCGCTCGAAGAACACCTGGCGGGCATCAATATCGAGACCGCCCCCTTCGACAAGGCCTATGAAACGTATTACGAGGCCTCCCGAAACACCCCCCAGACCCTGCCTGATTTGCGGGGCATGAGCGGTATGGACGCGGTCTCCTTTTTGGAAAACCTGGGCGTGAAGGTAGAAGTGAAGGGCAATGGGAAGGTACGCCGCCAGTCGGTTTCCAAAGGAACCCGCATCAAGGAAGTCAAACGCATAGTGCTCGAACTCTCATGAAAGCGCTCAAGGATATTTTATACGGGGTTTCCCTGACGGCCGTGAGCGGGAGTACCGCAGCCGGGATCGGGGCCATCTGCTTCGATTCGCGCGAAGTAGGGGCCGATGATGTCTTTGTGGCGATCAGGGGCACGGCTTCCGACGGGCACGCCTTTATCGGGAAAGCCGTCAAGGCAGGCGCCCGGGCCGTGATCTGCGAAGCACTGCCCGACCAGCTCGAAGACGGGGTAACCTATGCCGAGGTGCCCGACAGCCAGCAGGCGCTGGCCGTTATGGCTTCCAACTATTACGGGAACCCGTCCCTCAATCTGAAACTGGTGGGGGTAACGGGTACCAATGGCAAGACAACGGTAAGCACCCTGTTATACCAGCTTTTTAAAAAGGCCGGTTACAAGGTGGGGCTGCTCTCCACGATCCGCATCCTGGTAGACGAGGCTGAGTATGCCACCCATCACACTACCCCCGACGCCCTTACCATCAACAAGTTCCTGGCCGAGATGAGCGCCGCAGGGGTCGAATACTGCTTTATGGAGGTTAGTTCGCACGGCCTGGCGCAGCAGCGCACGGCCGGGCTTCGTTTTGAGGGGGCCATTTTCACGAACCTGACCCACGACCACCTCGATTACCACAAAGATTTCGCCGAGTACCGCAACGCCAAAAAGCTGCTTTTCGATGGGTTGCCGCGCACTGCGTTTGCCCTGATCAACGCCGACGACAAGAACGGGCTTTTCATGATGCAGAACACCCGCGCCCGCAAGTACACCTACGCGCTCAAGTCGTATGCCGACTTCAGGGCCCAGGTGTTGGAGCAGCAAATGGACGGACAGTTGCTCAAGATCCAGGACAACGAGGTCTGGACCAAGCTCATCGGCACTTTCAATGCTTATAATATCCTGGCCATCTACGGGACGGCCAGCCTTTTGGGCCTCGAGCCCCTGGAGATTTTGAAACTGCTCAGCGGCCTGCACTCCGTAGACGGCCGCTTTCAGTATTTCGTCTCCAAACAACGCATCACGGCAATTGTTGATTATGCCCATACGCCGGACGCCTTAAAAAATGTATTGATTACCATCAATGCATTGAGGACTGGAAATGAAAACGTCATCACCGTAGTGGGGTGTGGTGGTGATCGTGACAAGTCTAAGCGTCCGGTAATGGGTCATATCGCTTCAGATATGAGCCAGACGGCCATTTTCACTTCAGATAACCCCAGATCGGAACCCCCCCAGACCATCATCGACCAGATGAAGGCCGGGGTGGAACCCCAGAATACCCGCAAGGTCCTGGCTATTGTCGACCGGGAAGAGGCCATTCGCACCGCCTGCCGGCTGGCAGCCGAGGGCGACATCATCCTGGTGGCGGGCAAAGGTCATGAAACCTATCAGGAAAGCGCCGGGGTCCGCAGGGATTTCGACGATTTCAAAACTGTAAAAAACGTATTGGAGAGCCTGGCCTCAGAGGCCTGAACCGTATAATGCCAAACGCGCCCCGAAGCGCAGAGAGAACAACCTATGTTGTACTACCTTTTTCAATACCTGGAACAGCAGTATCACCTGCCCGGAGCCACCCTCTTTCAGTTTCTGACCTTTCGGGCGGCCCTGGCGGTATTGCTTTCCCTGGTGCTCGCCACGGTCTACGGCAAGCGCGTGATCAATTTCCTGAAAAGGAAGCAGATCGGGGAAACCGTGCGCGACCTGGGCCTCGAAGGGCAGCAACAAAAGGCCGGCACGCCCACCATGGGCGGCATCATCATCATCGGTTCCACCCTGATCCCAACCCTGCTTTTTGCCCGGCTCGACAACATATACGTGATCTTGCTCATCCTCACCATGCTCTGGATGGGGGTTATCGGCTTTATTGACGATTACATCAAGATCTTCAAAAAAAACAAGAAAGGCCTCAAGGGCCGTTTCAAGGTTACCGGTCAGGTAGGCCTGGGCCTCCTGGTCGGCGCAACGCTTTACTTCCATCCGGAGGTGACCGTTAAGGAACGCAACCACACCATCATTACCCAGGAATTCGAAGTGCAGGAGGTAGAAGGCCAGGAGGTGAAGTCGCTCATGACCAACGTCCCCTTTTTCAAAAACAACCAGCTCGACTACAGCATTTGGCTGAACTGGCTGGGCCCGGGGGCAGAAAAGTACGCCTGGATGCTGTTTATCCTGATCGTGATCGTTATCGTGACAGCAGTCTCCAACGGGGCCAACCTCACCGACGGCATAGACGGCCTGGCCACGGGCACCTCTGCCATCATTGTCTTAACCCTGGGCATTTTTGCCTGGGTATCGGGCAACGCCATTTTCTCGGATTACCTGGATATTTTCTTCATCCCCCGGGCCGGGGAACTGGTGGTGTTCATCGCGGCCTTTGTCGGGGGACTGGTGGGCTTCCTCTGGTACAACGCCTATCCGGCCCAGGTATTTATGGGCGATACGGGCAGCCTTACCATCGGGGGGGTTATTGCGGTAATCGCCCTGATTGTCCGAAAGGAATTGTTGATTCCGCTGCTCTGCGGCATCTTTTTCGCCGAGTCGCTCTCGGTGATGTTGCAGGTGGGCTATTTCAAATACACGCGGCGCAGGTTCGGGGAGGGCAGGCGCATCTTCCTTATGGCGCCGCTGCACCATCACTACCAGAAGAAAGGGTACCACGAGAGCAAAATTGTGACCCGCTTCTGGATTTTAGGCATTCTGCTCGCGGTCGTGACCATTGTGACCCTAAAGGTCCGCTAGTTATGAATAAGGAGCAGCACCCGGGCCCGGATGCCCGCATTGAGGCCCTGCGAAAGGGCGGGAAGCTGGTAGTACTGGGCGCCGGGGAAAGTGGGGCTGGAGCCGCCCTGCTGGGAAGGAAACAAGGCTTTGCTGTTTTTGTCTCCGACAAGGGCAGCATCGCCCCGAAATACAAAGACGTTCTTTCACAGACTGGAATTGATTGGGAAGAGGGAGGCCATACCGAGGCGCGTGTCCTCGATGCCGACCTCTGCGTCAAGAGCCCCGGCATCCCCGACACGGTGCCGATGGTGCAGGCCCTGATCAGCAAGGGCGTACCGGTAATTTCGGAGATCGAATTTGCCTCGTGGTACTGCGGGGCCACCCTCATCGCCATTACGGGGAGCAACGGGAAAACCACCACCACCCTGCTCACGCACCACCTGCTGGTGCAGGGCGGCCTCGATGCGGGGCTGGCCGGGAACATTGGCGACAGCTTCGCTGCCATGGTGGCGCGTGAGACCCACGAATACTACGTGCTGGAAGTAAGCAGCTTCCAGCTCGACGGCATAATGGGTTTCCGCCCGCATATCGCGGTGATCACCAACATTACCCCCGACCACCTCGACCGCTATGCATACCGGATGGAAAACTACATCCGTTCCAAGCTGCGGATAGCGGAAAACCAGACGCCCTCCGATCACCTGGTCTATGACCTGGACGATCCGGTGCTGGGGGAGGAGATACAACCGGGGCGGTTTGCCCCGAAACTATGGCCCTGCTCGCTCAATCAACCCCTGGAGGAAGGCGCCTGGAGTACAGGAAAAGACATACATATAAAAACACATAACAACGACTTGACCATGAGTACGGATTCTTTGGCCCTCGAAGGGCAACACAACATCAAGAACACCATGGCGGCCGCCACCGTCGCCCGCTTGCTGGGTATTCGCAATGAGAGCATCCGGCAGAGCGTCGCCAATTTCCAGGGAGCGCCCCACCGCCTTGAAAAGGTGCTGAAGATCCATCATGTACAGTACATCAACGACTCGAAGGCCACAAATGTGAACGCCACTTTTTATGCCCTCGACAGCATGACCACCCCCACGGTGTGGATTGTGGGCGGAGTCGACAAGGGGAACGATTACCAGCCCCTTATGCCCCTGGTGCGCGAAAAGGTTAAGGCTATTATCTGCCTGGGGGTCGACAATTCCAAAATCCTGGATGCCTTTGGCAATGCCGTAGACCTTGTGGTAGAGACCTATGCCATGTCGGAAGCCGTGAAGGTGGCCTACAAAATAGCCGAACGGGGCGATACCGTGCTGCTCTCCCCGGCCTGTGCCAGTTTCGACCTGTTCAAGAATTACGAAGACCGTGGCAACCAATTCAAGGAAGCTGTTAAATCACTCTGATATGCGCAACATTCTGAACCAACTGGAAGGAGACAAGGCGATCTGGGCCGTGGTGGCCCTGCTGGCCCTGTTCTCGTTCCTGCCGGTTTACAGCGCCAGCAGCAACCTGGTTTACGTGGTGGGCAGCGGTACCCCGACCGGGTACCTGCTCAAACACGGCCTGCTCCTGTTCCTCGGGTTCGGTATCATTTACGGGGTGCACAAAATCCCCATGCGTTATTTCAAAGGGCTCTCCATCATCGCCATGCCGGTGGTGCTTGGGCTGCTGATCTATACCCTGGCACAGGGCACGACCATTGACGGGGCCAACGCCAGCCGCTGGATTAGCCTGCCCCTGGTGGGCATCTCCTTCCAGACCTCCACCCTGGCGGCGGTGGTGCTGATGATCTACACCGCCCGCTACCTGAGCAAAATTAAAGACCGGGAGATCAAATTCAGCGAAACCCTGTTGCCGCTCTGGCTGCCGGTATTTGTCGTAATCATGCTGATTTTGCCGGCCAACTTTTCCACGGCGGCCATCCTGTTCGCCATGGTACTCATGCTGTGTTTCCTGGGGGGGTACCCCATGAAGTACCTACTGGGTATCGTGGGGGCTGGCCTGGTGGCCCTTACCCTCTTTGTGCTCCTGGCCAAGGCCCTGCCCGGGGTCTTCCCGAACCGGGTCGATACCTGGATCAGCCGGGTGGAGAGTTTCTGGGACGGCACCGACTCCGAGGGCGACTACCAGATCGAAAAAGCCAAGATTGCAATTGCCACGGGGGGCCTGGTGGGGAACGGGGCCGGAAAGAGCGTTATGAAGAATTTCCTGCCGCAGAGTTCCTCCGATTTCATCTTTGCCATCATTATCGAGGAATACGGGCTGGTAGGGGGGCTGACCCTGCTGTTTTTCTACCTGTTGCTGCTGTTCCGCATTGTGGTGGTGGCCAATGCCAACGAATCGGTTTTCGGACGGCTGCTGGTAATCGGGGTGGGCCTGCCCATTGTTTTCCAGGCCCTGATCAACATGGCGGTGGCCGTAGAATTGTTTCCGGTAACCGGCCAGACCCTGCCGCTGATCAGCAGCGGGGGAACGTCGATTTGGATGACCTGCCTGGCAATAGGCATTGTGTTGAGCGCCAGTCGAAAAGTTGCAGCGCAGCCGGCCGAATCCGGCGAAAATAAAGAAGAACACCCACTGGAGATATTGAGTGGACAATTATAGGTTTTTGCTCTCCGGGGGAGGTACCGGAGGCCATATTTACCCGGCGATTGCGATCGCCGACGAGCTCCGGAGCCGTTACCCGGGCGCCAAGTTCCTCTTTGTGGGGGCCCGCGACCGGATGGAGATGGAAAAAGTACCCCAGGCGGGCTATGAGATAAGGGGGCTCTGGATCAGCGGCCTGGCGCGTAAACTGAGTTGGAAGAACCTCCTTTTCCCGCTCAAGGTAATAGACAGTCTGATGAAGGCACGAAAGATCGTTCGGGAATTCAAGCCTCACCTGGTGGTGGGCACGGGCGGTTTTGCCAGCGGCCCGGTCTTACAGGTGGCGGCCTCCAGGGGTATTCCCTGCGTGTTGCAGGAACAGAATTCCTTTGCCGGCATCACCAACAAGCTATTGGCCAAGAAAGCCCGCCGCATCTTTGTGGCCTACGAGGGGATGGAGCGGTTTTTCCCGGAGCAGGCGCTGGTCTTTACGGGGAACCCTGTAAGGCAGGGCCTTTCCGGGATTTTGCCCGAGCAGGGTGCCGCCCAGGCGCTGTTCGGCCTGGAACCGGGACGCCAAACCCTGCTGGTGTTGGGCGGCAGCCTGGGTGCCCGCCGGATCAACGAGCTCATCGCCCTGGAAAAGGACTTCCTTTTGGCCCGTGGCCTGCAAGTGCTCTGGCAATGCGGCAAGGGTTATTACGAAACGTACCGGGCCTTCGATTCGGAACAGGTGCGGGTGCGGCCCTTCATCGCAGAGATGGAGCAGGCGTATGCCGCAGCCGACCTGATTATTTCCCGGGCCGGGGCCGGATCGGTATCGGAACTCTGCCTGATCGGCAAACCGGTGCTTTTTATCCCTTCGCCCAACGTGGCCGAAGACCACCAGACCAAGAATGCCCGGGCCATGGTAGCGAAAGGGGCAGCCCTGATGCTCACCGAACCGGAGCTTGAAAAAGGGTTTGAGCCCCTGATAACGACCCTGCTCAGCGACCCGGAACGCATGCAGCGCATGGGGGCGAGCCTCAAGGGCGAGGCAAAGCCGGGGGCCACCCGGCAGATTGCAGACGAAATTGAAAAAATACTAAAGGACTGATATGCGGTTGGAACAGGTAGAACGGGTGTATTTTGTAGGGGCAGGTGGCATAGGCATGTCGGCCCTTGCCCGGTATTTCCTCCGCAGCGGGCAACCTGTTGCCGGCTACGACAAAACGCCGTCCCCCTTAACTGAGCAGCTGGTTCGCGAAGGGGCACTGTTGCACTTTACCGATGCCGTGGAAGCTGTGCCGGAACCCTTCCGGCAGGCCCCGGGCACCCTGGTAATCTATACCCCGGCCGTCCCTGCCGGCCACAGCGAGCTTGCTTTCTTCCGCCAGGGTGGATTTGCTGTAAAAAAACGGGCAGAGGTGCTGGGGATGATCAGCGCCGCCACCCGCTGCCTGGCCGTGGCCGGCACGCATGGCAAAACCACCACCTCCTGCATTCTGGCCCACCTGCTCAGGGAGGCCGGCCTGGAGGTCATGGCCTTTCTGGGCGGGGTTTCCGAAGATTTCGGCAGCAATTTTATCATGGAGGGCACTGAATATTCGGTAGTAGAAGCCGATGAGTTCGACCGTTCCTTCCTCTGGCTGCAACCTGAGGTGGCCTGTGTCACTTCCATGGATGCCGATCACCTCGACATATACGGCAACGCCGAGGCCCTGCGTGCCTCCTTTGCCGAATTCGCAGGCCGTGTCAGGCCCGGAGGCACCCTGGTGGTGCGCAACGGCCTGCCCCTTGAGGGCATTACTTACGGGATCGAAGACGATGCCCAGTACGCGATCCGGAATCTGCGCATAGAGGGAGGGGGATACCTCTTCGATATCTGCACCCCCGGGCACACCTATAAAGGAGTGCGCTTTTACAAGCCGGGCCGTCACAATTTATTGAATGGATTAGCTGCTTTTACGATGGCGGATCAGGTTGCGGCACAACCTGACCGCCTTGTGAAAGCCCTTGCGACCTTTAAGGGGGTCGAACGGCGCTTCTCTTATAAGCTCCAAACCGAGCACCAGATTTTCATTGACGATTACGCACACCACCCCGCCGAGATCGACGCGGTCTGCGACGCCATTCGCGAAGTGCACCCCGGAAAGGAAGTGCTGGCGGTGTTCCAGCCCCACCTCTTCTCCCGCACCCGCGATTTCGGGCCCGAGTTTGCCCGGAGCCTTTCGCGTTTCGATAGGGTGTGGCTGCTGGAAATATACCCGGCCCGCGAGCGCCCCATCGAAGGGATTGACGCGAACTGGCTGCTGGAGCAGATCGACAACCCCCATAAACGGCTGCTCTCCAAAGCAGAACTGATACCTGAAATTACCCGGGCCAGGCCCGAAGTCCTCCTCACCATAGGTGCGGGCGACATCGGCCTGGAAGTAGACCCAATCAAAAATGCCTTAAGCCATGCGAGTGAACTGGAATGCGATTAAACTAGTGGGGCTTGCGGTCTGTGTTACAGGCCTCTACGCCTTTTCGGATGCCCGAAGCCAAAAGCGGAAAATACAGGGGATCCACCTCTCCTTTGTAGGGGACGACAACCTCTACCTGACTGAGGATGCAGTTAATAAATTGTTAATACAAAAAATGGGCAGCCTCGAGAACGTCGGTAAAGAAAAGATAGTTTTGAATACTGTAGAGTCGGTCATTCAGGCCCATGATATGGTGAAAAATGCCCAGGTATATCTTACTGTCAACGGAAAACTTAATGCAAAAATAACCCAGCGGCATCCAATCGGACGAGTGACGGGGCCACGCCCTTTTTATCTGGACGATGAAGGCAAAAGCATGCCGCTTTCCCTGAACCATTCCGCACGCGTCCCTATCATTACGGGCAATATCACCGGCAAGAGCCTGGAAGACGCTTATGTGATCCTGAAGTTCATCAATGAGGACCCCTTTCTGAGCAAAAATGTGATCGGGATCCACGTCGAGGGCAATTCGGATTACCGGCTCAAGTTCCGGCTGGACAATTTTGTGGTCAGGCTGGGCGATGTGACCGACCTGGAACAGAAGTTCAACAATTTCAAGGCCTTTTACAAAAAGGCCGCTCATGATAAAACACTGGCGCACTATCAGGTGGTTAGCCTGGAATTCGACAACCAGGTAGTGTGCACTAAAATCTGACAAGGCATGGAAGAAGTGAAATATTCGGTAGGGCTGGATATAGGGACCACCAAAATTGTCGCCATTATCGGGAAAGAGAATGAGTATGGCAAGATCGAGGTGGTGGGCATCGGGCGCTCGAAAAGCCTGGGCGTGCACCGGGGGGTGGTCAACAACATCACCCAGACCATACAGTCCATCCAGCAGGCAGTGGAACAGGCTGAAGCCAGTTGCGGCCTGCGGATCGGTTCGGTAACCGTGGGCATAGCGGGGCAGCACATCCGCTCCCTCCAGCACAGTGACTACATTACCCGCCCCAACTCGGAAGAGGTAATCGGGGAAGACGACCTGGACAAGCTCATCAACCAGGTCTACAAACTGGTGATGCTGCCCGGGGAGGAGATCATCCACGTCTTGCCGCAGGAATACAAGGTAGACGGGCAGGCCGAGATCAAACAACCCATCGGGATGTACGGAGGCAGGCTGGAGGCCAACTTCCATGTGGTGGTGGGGCAGATTTCCTCCATCAAGAACATCGGCCGATGCATCAAGAGCGCGGGCCTGGACCTGGACAACATTACCCTTGAGCCCCTGGCCTCGGCCAATGCGGTGCTCAGCCAGGAAGAAAAGGAGGCCGGGGTGGCCCTGATCGACATCGGGGGCGGTACTACCGACCTGGCCATCTTCAAGGATGGCATCATCAGGCACACGGCCGTGATCCCTTTTGGCGGGAACGTCATCACCGAAGACATCAAAGAGGGCTGCTCCATTATCGAGAAGCAGGCCGAACTGCTGAAGATCAAATTCGGCTCGGCCTGGCCCGGCGAGAACAAAGACAACGAAATCGTCTCCATTCCCGGTTTGCGGGGCCGCGAACCCAAGGAGATCAGCCTGAAGAACCTCTCCAAGATCATCCACGCCCGGGTGGTCGAGATCATCGAGCAGGTGTACCTGGAGATCAAGAATTACGGGCACGAAGACCAGAAGAAGAAACTGATTGCCGGCATCGTCCTTACTGGGGGCGGCAGCCAGCTAAAACACCTGAAGCAGCTGGTGGAATACATCACCGGCATGGATACCCGCATCGGGTTCCCGAACGAGCACCTGGCCGGAGATTCCGACCCGGAGATTGCCAGCCCTACCTACGCCACGGCTGTAGGACTGCTGATGAATGCCGTAGAGCACAAGCGCAAGCACCCTAAAAAGGCCCAGAAGGCCGGTGAAGCAGACGAAACCCCTGAGCTGGTGCTGGAGGCTGTAGGTAAGGATAAGGCCGCCGAAGGGCCGAAAAAAGAACGCAAATCGGTTCTCGACAAATGGGCCGACAAACTCAAGGAATTCCTCGACAATGCCGAATAGGCGCGTCAGGGAACAGGAACTTAAAACAGACTTAAAAGCAGTAGCACATGGAAATGGACAACATCACCTTTGATCTCCCCAAAAATCAAAGCAACGTGATCAAGGTAATCGGCGTAGGCGGCGGTGGCAGCAATGCCATCAACCACATGTTCCAGGCCGGGATCAACGGGGTCGATTTCGTAATATGCAATACGGATGCCCAGGCCCTGCAAAACAGCCCGGTTCCCAACAAGATTCAGCTCGGGGTTTCCCTCACCGAAGGCCTCGGGGCCGGAGCCAACCCCGAAGTCGGGGAACAGGCGGCCCTGGAGAGCATGGAAGAAATCAAGCGGATGTTGTCGAGCACCACGAAAATGGTCTTCATAACGGCCGGCATGGGCGGAGGGACCGGTACCGGGGCCGCACCCATGATCGCCAAACAGGCCAAGGAACTCGACATCCTCACCGTGGGCATCGTAACCATACCCTTCCAGTTCGAGGGCAAGATGCGGTGCGACCAGGCCCAGCGGGGAATTGAAAAACTGCGCAACAATGTTGATTCGCTCATTGTGATCAACAACAACAAGCTCCGCGAGGTATATGGCAACCTGGGCTTCAAGGCCGGGTTTTCGAAGGCCGATGAGGTGCTGGCCACCGCGGCCCGCGGCATTGCCGAGGTAATTACCCACCACTACACCCAGAACATCGACCTGCGCGACGCTAAAACGGTGCTCTCCAACAGCGGCACGGCCATTATGGGATCGGCTACCGCCTCGGGTTCGGCCCGGGCCCACGAGGCCATTATGAAGGCACTGGATTCGCCTCTGCTGAACGACAACAAGATCAGTGGCGCCAAAAACGTGCTCCTGCTCATTGTTTCCGGCTCACAGGAAATTACCATCGACGAGATCGGGGAGATAAACGACCACATTCAGATCGAGGCAGGGCACGGGGCAAACATCATCATGGGGGTTGGGGAAGACGCCAACCTGGGCGAGGCCATTGCCGTTACGGTTATCGCCACCGGTTTCAACGTAGACCAGCAGGACGAAATCGTGAATACCGAGAGCAAGAAAATAATTCATACCCTTGAAGAAGACCAGAAGGCCCAGCGCGACCTTTCTGAGCCCAAGGTGGTGCACACCCTCGATTTTGCCCAGGAAGAAGTGCAGGAGCAGGCCGTGGCCGAAACACCCGAGCCAGACCAGGCAGAGGTTGTAGAACCAACCCTTGAAACCGAGGTGGAACCAGTTCCGGAGGCAGAGCTGATCCCTACCACCCATTACATCCGGAATTTCAATGTGTTTTATGAGGAAGTCATCGCCGAGCCCCTCGAGGCCGACGATTTCATCATTATTGATTCCCGCGACCTGGTAGCCGAGATCGAGGTGGTAGACCCCATTGTGGTTCCCGCCGGGAAGGAAGAAGACCAGATTAGCCTCCGGTTCGACATGCCCCTGCAGGCCGGTAAGGCCGAAGACGAGGAAGAAGAACAGCAGCATGTGATTACCTTCGACCTGGGCGACGAAATCAAGGATATGGATGTGGAAGACCACATCGAAATAATCCCGGTGCTCGACTACAACAAGGAAGGGGAAACCCGTTACAGCCTGGAGGAGTACATGGAACTCGAAAACCGGTTGACCGGCGCCACCTCCAAGGCTGAGCACTTCGAGCCCAAGCTCGTGGAAAATGAACTGGTTTTTGAGAAGAAGACCCTGGCCCAGGCCCCGGAAACGGCAGCGGCCCCCTCGGCCGATCCGACCGACCGCCCCATCAGCGAAATCCTGAAAGAACGGGCCGACGAGCGCCGCCGCAAGCTCAAAGACTTCAATTACAAGTTCCAGCACAACCGCTCCAGCATCGACGAGATCGAGAAGGAACCCGCCTATAAGCGGCAGGGAGTGGAGTTCAACAGCAGCCAGGAAACCGACGGCAAGGTGTCTCGCACAACCCTGAGCGAAGACAGCAACGACGAGATACGCCTGCGTTCGAACAATTCGTATTTACATGACAATGTGGACTGAGTACGCTTGATTGCAATTGAGAACCCCGGGCCTGGCCCGGGGTTTTTTCTTTTCACGCGATAAGGGCTCCCTCCCTTCGCTTGAAATTCATCATTTTCCCACATGCATGGCCTTTTGTTCTCCGGAAACGATGATGGGGGACTCCGCAAATACGGCTTTCAGGCACAAGTTCTTTCATTCCCACCTTGAATTTCGGCTACTCGCAACGAGTTCTCTATCTTTGGAAGCAGAACGAAAATTCCTATTCCGATGAGTCTCGAAACACGCGTCATGGACGAAATGAAGGCCGCCATGAAGGCCAAGGATACAGTTGCCCTGGAATCGCTCCGGGCCATCAAGTCGGCCCTGTTGCTGGCCAAAACCGACAAAGGCGGAGGGGCCGCCCTTTCAGAGGCCGACGAGATTAGCCTGGTACAACGGCTGGTCAAACAACGCAGGGAAAGCGCCGCCATTTTTACCCAGCAGGGGCGCGACGACCTGGCAGGGCCCGAGCTGGCTCAGGTGGCCGTGCTGGAACGCTTTCTGCCTGCCCAGCTCTCGGAGGACGAGATTGAAAAGGCCGTAGCGGCAATTATTGCCAGGCTCGGCGCCTCCGGCATGCAGGATATGGGCAAGGTTATGGGTGAGGCCGCGAAAGAACTGGCCGGAGCCGCCGACGGCAAGGCCATTTCTGCCGTGGTGCGCCGGCTTTTGCAATAGGCCGACCATAGGTGCTTTTTGGCACTTGGCAAAGGCCCGAACCGGCAGTATGCGCGGGGCCTTTGCGGGTAACTTGCAGGCGGGTGCGGGCGGAGTTTATATCCATACCATAAGACTTGCAGGTCTTTGGGGAATTCGTATCTTCAGAAAGCATTAACCACCAATACCTCAGACTGATGAAAAAACTATTCGCTTCCCTGTTCGGGTTTACCGTGACCTTCCTGGGTGCCCAGCCCAATTTCGACCAGGTTCAGATCACCGCCGAACAAGTGTCGGGCCAGGTGTACATCCTTTATGGGGCCGGCGGTAATATGGGCCTTGCGGTGGGCGATAAGTACGCCTACCTGATGGACGACCAGTTTGCTCCCCTTTCCGATAAAATACTGGCGGCGGTACGCGCCCTAACTGACAAGCCGCTGCGGTTTGTAGTCAACACGCACTGGCATGGTGACCACGCGGGAGGCAATGCCAATATGGCCGCCCAGGGTGCCGTGCTCATAGCACATGACAATGTGCGCAAACGCATGGGCTCGGTGCAATGGGCAGGCACGGAACGGGAAACCAACCCCGCCCCATTTGAGGCCCTCTCCCGAATCACCTATAATGATCAAATGACGGTTTACCTAGACCCGGTGAACAGCATGCACCTGTTGCATGTTGACCCGTCTCACACCGACGGGGACACCTACGTCTACTTCCCGGAGCAGAACGTCATCCACATGGGCGATAACTTTGTGGACGGTTATCCCTTCATCGATGTGGGTTCGGGGGGTGACATCGACGGACTCATACGAAACCTGAACATGGCGCTGTTCATCGTCAATGACGACACGAAAATCATCCCGGGCCACGGGAAGGTGATGGGCCGGGGCGAACTGCTTGCGTTCCGCGACATGGTGCTGACCATTCGCACCCGGGTCAAACAGGCCAGGGATGCGGGCAAATCGCTGGAGGAAATCCAGAAAATGGGGCTCACTTCGGAGTGGGATGCCTCCAAAGGGCAGGGCTTCATCAATTCGGAACGATTGGTTGGCGCTGTATTCGAAACGGTGGATTAACTTCCCCGGCCAGAATCCCTTAGTAGATAGGGGTGTGGATCGGGCCCCTGCTTGAAGGGTGCAGTGAAAGGAACTATCTTGTAGCCGGGGGGTGCCCCTCGACTCCAGCGATCACTGCTATTTCTTCTCAAAGCTTATCCCGAAGCACCTTTCCTGCTCCCGACTGCTGCATACAGTGCCAGCCCGATCAGGATACAGCCGACCCCGATCGCACTCACGGCCGTGTAGGTTTCCCCGAAAAAACACATGCCAAAGAGCAGGGCATAGACCACTTCCGCATATTTGAATGGTGCCACCTGATGCGTTTTCCCGATCTGGAAGGCCCTGGTCATGAATAACTGCCCGAAATAGCCAAAAATGCCCAGGCCCAGCAGCAAGCCCCATTCCATGGGCCCGTTAGGCGAAACCCAGAGGAAAAGGGTCCCTGCCCCGCCGGTGAGCATGGCCAGCACCATGAAGTAATTCACCACCACTACCGGGTGCTCGCGGGTACCGATCTTTCGTATGGTAATGTATACCATGCCGCTGAACATGGCCGCCAGCAAAATAAGCGTTAGCCCAAAAGTATCGACCTCGGGGGAAAACCCCCGCAGTATCAACACTCCTGAGAAGGCAAGCCCCAGGAAGGCAGCCTGCATGACCCTGATGCGCTCCCCGAGCAGGAACCAGGCAAATACCACCGCATAGATCGGGGCTGTGTACCGGAGCGAAACGGCCAGGCCAAGGGGCAGGTATTTCAGGGAAGTGAAAAAGAGTGACATGGCCGATACACCCAAAACTGCCCGCAGCAACAGCAGGCCCCGGTGATGCCCCAGCAGGGGAACCCCGTTTTTTAGCAGGAAGGAGGTGGCGATAACAGCCGAACCCAGGGAACGGAAAAAGACCAGTTCCAGGGCAGGGAGATGGTTCAGCTGTTTGAGCATGGCGTTCATCACGGCAAAGGAAGCCGTGCTCAACAGCATATAACCGATGGCTTTTTTTTGGCCGGGTTCCATACTTTCCCGGGCTCAATTGCCGCCTGAGGCAGCTGTCCCGCTCATTTCTTCTGGGCCGCCAGCCACTGCATAACGGTTACCGCCCGTCCGCCTAGTTCAACGGGGTTCCCGTCAAAATCGCGGGTGGCCTTGTTGGCATGCGAATAGATCCACGACCAGTGGCCGCTGTAGTGGAAGTCGTTTCCACCGTAGAGGTTGGTGATGTCTACCACGTGGTCGTAATACGAAAAGTGCAGGTTCCTGGCCCCGGCTGCCTTCAGACGCTCATAGATCGGCACCACGGTCTGGTCGGGGACGGTAACAGGATCATCTTTGGAATGCATGAACCAAATTGGCACCTTCCTGATGCTGCTGATCTGGGCATCGGTCACATACTGCGACTGGTAGGCCAGGGCACTGATGTAGGCGGCAGCAAAAAAATCAGGATTTTTGAGCAGCAGCTTCAGGCTCATGTACCCACCGTTGCTGCACCCGCCCACGTAGATGCGCGAGGGGTCTATGCGGGGGTTGCCCGCCACAAAATCGCGGATCAGGGCCATTAGGCCTGCGTTGTATATGTCTTCCACGTCTCCGCGGGTGTAGCCGCCCCCTTCCTTGTTCATCCAGAATGTCGGGGCCTGGGGCACCAAGACAAAAGCCCCGCCGAAATATTGCTGGATTTCGTCGGCAGCATAGTTGGCCGCCCGGTTGCCCAACAAGGCGATAGTGGGGTCTGTACCCCCTTCTCCGCCCCCGTGCAGCCAGATCAAAAGGGGCTGCTTGCCGGTTGATGCCGGCGGGGTATAGCTGGCGTACGACATGGTTTGACCCGGAGCGTAGGGGTATTGACCGCTCAGGTCGAACCGATCTACCAGGGGCAGCACCTGCCCGTTCTTCTGATTCCAGGTACGCAGGCTGGGCAGGTGGGTAACCGCTACCTGGTAATCGACCCAGAAATTGCCGCGTACTTTTTCATTGTTGGCATACTGAAAGGGCGAGCCCAGTGGCATTTGGGGCCCCACAGCCAGCACCAGGGTAAGATGTGAACCGCGTTCGGCCCGGGCTCCCTGGGCATCAGACAGGTACGAACCCAACACGGTGCGCTCGCCCGAGGCAAATGCTGCGGGTATTTCGGCCAGGTCGGTGCTGCGGGTGGCATATACGGAGAAGCTCCCTTCGGGAGCGGCGTCGGTGGTTTCGCCCAGGTCGAGCACCACCTTGTTTACGGCCGGGCCCCAGTCGAAACCCTCTACCACCAGGGCATACGAATTGGGCTGCTGGGCAGTCAGTACACCGGCGAATAGCAACAGGAATAATGCGGTCAGGAAGTGATTTTTCATATTGGGTTGGTTTTTGGTCCGGGCCCGAAAGTGAGCCACTGATTATTAAATATATAAAGAACTCCTGATTGGACTTCCCTTTGAGGTGAAAGTTTAAACCGGGTCCCCGGATTCTGCCCCGCCCCGCTCATTGCGCCGGTACGGGCGAATTATCAACCCCAGGGGCCGGTCATAGCTCAGGTAATTGAAAGCCCAGTGATACAGTGCGGCCAACTTGTTGCGGAAACCCACCAGGGAATAAATGTGCACCCCCATCCAGATGAACCAGGCAAAGGACCCCTGTAAATTCCATCGGGGCAGGTCTACTACCGCCCGCCCCCGGCCTACGGTGGCCATGGCGCCCCGGTCTTTGTACACAAAGGGTTCCATTGGCTTTTCAGCCAACAGGGCTTTCAGGTTGCGCGCCAGGTGGCGACCCTGTTGCTGGGCCACGGGGGCCAGCATGGGCAGGCCCCTGGGGTTCTCTTTGGTTTCGCAGCTCGCTACATCGCCTATGGCGAACACCCGGTCGAGGCCTTCCACCCTATTGAAGGAGTCTACCCCAAAACGCCCTCCCTGCCTTTGGCAGGCAGCCGGCAGGCCTTCAGGCGAGGCAGCCTTTACGCCCGCTGTCCAAAGCACCGTATCGGTTGGAAAACGGGTGCCGTCTTCCAGCAGCACCTCGTCGGCTTCATAAGAGGCCACCCGGGCATTGAGCATTACGTTCACACCCATTTCCTGCAGGTAGGCCAGCGCCTTCTCTGAGGCTTCGGCAGACATGGCATTCAACACCCTGTCGCCCGCCTGGTACAGGTTAATGCTCATTTTGCGGGTGTCGAGGTCGGGAAAATCCTTGGGGATTACATGCCGTTTCATTTCAGCCAGGGCCCCGGCCAGTTCAATGCCTGCCGGCCCGCCACCCACAATGGCCACGTTCATGATCTCTTCCAGTGGCTCGCCGCTGTAGTTGGCGATGGCCTTTTCCAGGTTCTGGTACACGTAGCTGCGAATGTTCAGTGCATCGGGCAGCCCTTTCAGGGTTAGCAACCGGTCTTTGACCGATTCGAAATTGTAGTAGTTGGTCTGACTTCCCGTAGCCAGTATCAGATAGTCGTAGGCAATGGTCCCGATACTGGTAAACAAACGGTTGCATTCCCAATCGACCCGACCCACTTCTGCCATGCGGCACGACACATTCGGGTACCGGCGGAAGATGCGGCGCACCGGATAGGCAATGCTGTCGGGCTCCAGCCCTCCGGTAGCTACCTGGTACATCAGGGGCTGGAAATTGTGGTAGTTGTTGCGGTCGATCAGCAGCACCTCGGCAGGGGCACCACGCAGTGCCTTGGCCAGTTCGATACCCCCGAAACCCGCCCCTACAATTACGATACGGGGCTTTGGATGCTCAGACATTTTCATGCAATTAAGCATGCAATATACTATATACGTTGCAGGAATCCGTACCGGCCCAAAACCGGCGCATCGCTTTTGAAATGTTTGCCTTCGCATGCATTCCTTTGATTTTTATGGTGTTTAGAAAAATTTGGAATGTACTTTTGTCTGAGGTTAGTTAACCCGCCAATCATGCATTCCAGTTTTGCCCATCATTATTTTTGCGAGTCGTTCCCAAAAACCCCGACCCGATTAAAGACCCTTCTGATATCCATCCTGTTGCTGGCCCTATTTCCGGTAGCCCGCGCACAGGATCAGCACCCGAGACCCATCCTCGACAAATTTTACGGCAACATACAGCTCACCAATAACGGCATTTCTCTGGTCCCCACCTTCTCCCTGGGAGACCCGGCTTTGCTTTTCGACCTGAAATTCGTGAAGGGGCGGCACAGTTTTGAGCCCGATATGCGCTTTGCCCTGGAGGGCAGGCCCTGGGCCTTCCTGTTCTGGTATCGCTACCAGGCGGTCCAAAAAGGGAATTTCTCCCTGCGGGTGGGAGCGCACCCGGCCGTAAATTTCCGCATCATTGATGTTATTGAAGATGGGGAAGAAGCCCAGGTTATCCAGGCCAGGAGGTACTTTGCCGTCGAAATATCCCCGAGCTATGCCCTGGGAGAACACACCCGCGTCGGATTGTATTACCTCACCGCGAAGGGCTTTGACGAAGGGGTGAAGCGCACCCATTTCGTAACCCTGAACAGCAGTTTTTCAAACCTCTCCCTCGGCACCAAAATGTACCTGTCTGTTTCCCCTCAGGTTTACTACCTGCGCCTTGACGACGAAGACGGCTTTTACGCATCGGCGAATTTGGGCCTGGCCTTCCGGAATTTTCCATTTTCCCTGGCCTCTATACTGAACCGTGAAATCAGCTCGGAGATCGACAGCGATCCCTTTAGCTGGAACCTTTCGCTGGTCTACAACTTTTAGCGAGAGAACGAAAGGGGGCGCTTTCCTTCAAAGTTTGTAACTTTTAGGGGAGTTTCAGAAGGAATCTTTAAGCTTTTTAACCATCAAGTATGATTGCGAAAAGAGATTTGGGGAACCCGCCCCTGGAGGTATCAGCCATCGGACTGGGGTGCATGGGGTTGAATTTTGGCTATGCCCCGTTCCCGAAGCGGCACGAGGCCATTGCCCTGCTGCGCAAGGCCGTGGAACTGGGTGTCACCCTTTTTGACACGGCAGAGGCCTACGGCCCCTACACCAACGAAGAGCTGGTGGGGGAGGCGCTGGAGCCTTTCCGGGGGCAGGTGCAGATCGCCACCAAATTCGGCTTCGACCTGCGTTCCGGTAAAATGGCCGGCGTCAACAGCCGGCCCGGGCATATCCGGCGTGTGGCAGAAGCCTCCCTGAAGCGACTTCGGGTAGATTCCCTCGACCTGTTTTACCAGCACCGGGTAGACCCTGCAGTGCCTATTGAGGAAGTGGCCGGCACTGTAAAGGATCTGATCGCCGAGGGCAAGGTAAAACGGTTCGGCATGTCGGAAGCCGGACCCGAAACCATTCGAAAGGCCCATGCCGTGCAACCCCTTACCGCCCTGCAAAGCGAGTACTCCCTCTGGACCCGAAAGCACGAATCCAAAATTTTTCCGCTCCTCGAAGAGCTGGGCATTGGTTTTGTGCCCTACAGCCCCCTGGGGCGCGGTTATCTGACCGGCAAGTTCCAGCTCGACCGGAGTTTTGCCGAAGGCGATATCCGGGGCACCATCCCCCGGTTTCAGCGCGAGGCCCTGGAGGCCAACCTGGCCCTGGTTGAGCTCCTTCAGGAATACGGCAATCGGCGTGGGGCATCCCCTGCTCAGATAGCCCTGGCCTGGATTCTGGCCCGCAAACCCTGGATCGTGCCCATCCCCGGCACCACCAAATTGCACAGGCTGGAGGAAAACATCGGCGCGGCAGCCATCAGGCTCACCCCAGAGGAAATATCGGGCCTTGAAGAGGCCTGTGACCGGATCGGGGTGGTCGGGGCGCGTTATCCCGAATCGCTGGAGCAGCTTACCGGCCTTTAAAGGGTCGAACCCGGGGTGTTAAAATTTCTTAAAAGCCTACAGTATAGGGGCTTTCCATGGCGCGTTTTTGTCTGAAAACTCGTAACTTCTATGAAATTTTATAGCCATGGCACTATTCAACCTGAACATCAACGGAACCGAGCGACAGGTAGACGTAGACCCGTCTACCCCCTTGTTGTGGGTCTTGCGCGATCACCTGAACCTGGTGGGCACCAAATACGGTTGCGGCATTGCCCAATGCGGCACCTGCACGGTACATCTGGGAGCTGTCGCCACCCGCTCCTGCATGCTGCCGGTATCTGCAGTGGGCAACCAGCCCGTAACCACCATCGAAGGCCTTTCGGAACAGGGCGACCATCCTGTTCAAAAGGCCTGGCTGGAAGTGGACGTGCCCCAGTGCGGCTATTGCCAGGCGGGGCAGATCATGTCGGCTGTAGCCTTGCTCAAAAGTAACCCGAACCCCAGCGATGCAGAGATCGAAGGGGCTATGAACGGCAATATCTGCCGTTGCGGCACCTACGTCCGTATCAAAAAGGCCATCAAAATGGCTGCGGCCGAACAGGCTGCCGGCACCTGAGACGACCCGGCAGGAATCATTTCAATACCCACACAAACAAAGACCTAAATCATGACACTTATAAAAACACACCTCGGAAGGCGCAGTTTCATCAAATCTTCGGCCCTCGCAGGGGGAGGCCTGGTACTGAGCTTCAGTTGGCTGGCCTCCTGCCAGACCGAGGCAGCCCGGGAGGCCGCCCTGGCCATGCCAGACGAATGGTTTGAGATCAATGGGTTTCTCAAAATCGGCGAGAACGGGCGGGTCACCATTATGTCGCCCAACCCGGAGATCGGCCAGAACATCAAAACAGCCATGCCCATGATTGTGGCCGAGGAACTCGACACCGACTGGGACCTGGTTATTGTGGAGCAGGCCCCGCTCAATACGGATATTTTTACGCGGCAGGTGGCCGGGGGCAGCCAGTCGATCCGCCAGGGGTGGAACGGCCTGCGCATGGCCGGGGCAACCGCCCGGCAGATGCTGAAGGAAGCTGCGGCACAGGCCTGGCAGGTGCCGGTGGCCGAAATCACCACTGCCATGGGCGTGCTTTATCACAAGGCCAGCAACCGCTCGGCCGGGTACGGGGAAATGGCCTCGGCTGCCGCAAAACTGACGGTGCCTGAAGAGGTCACCCTGAAAAACCCGGAGGAGTTTACCATTGTGGGCACAGACCGGAAAAACGTCGACGGCCTCAAGATTGTAAAGGGTGAAAACCTGTTTGGGGTAGACGTGCAACGCGAAGGCATGCTCATAGCCATGGTAGCGCACCCGCCGGCATTCGGCATGAAACTGCAGGCAGCGGATGTCGAATCGGTGAAGGCCATGCCGGGGATACGCGATGTTTTCCCGATTACGATATATCCGGAAGGCTCCGAGCGGCAATGGTCTGACCAGGGTGCGATAGACGAGATGGTCGCCATTGTGGGCGAAACCACCTGGCAGTGCATGCAGGCCCAAAAAGCCCTGCGCGCACAGTGGGAATCGGCTACTCCGCCCGAAAGCACCGCCTACCACGAAGAGGCCCTCACCAAGCTGCTGAACACCGCTCCCAAGCAACCCGCCCGGAAAGACGGGGATGTAGAGAAAGCATTCCGCTCGGCTGCAACGGTTGTGGAGCGCACCTACAGCGCCCCCTACCTGGCCCACAACCCCATGGAGCCGATGAACTTCTTCGCCCATGTGACGGCCGACAAGGCAGAATTGCTGGGGCCTGTTCAGACCCCCGAATCCCTTGAAAATACGCTGGCTTCCGTCCTGGGAATGCCCAAGGAAAAGATCGATATCATGATGACCCGCCAGGGGGGCGGTTTCGGCCGCCGCCTGTACGGTACCTTCGGGGTGGAAGCGGCGCGCATTTCGCAAGAAGCGGGAGTGCCGGTGAAACTCCTGTACACACGCGAAGACGATATGTCGCAGGGCACCTACCGCCCGTCCTACAAGGTGCGCTACAAAGCCGGCCTGGACGAGGCAGGGAACCTGATAGCCTTTCACGTGCGCGGTGCGGGGACCAATGACGACCTGGTCTTCGAAAACCGCTTCCCGGCCGGGGCGGTGGATAACTATCTGGCCGAGAAACAAGCCCTGCAGACGAATGTAACCACCGGGGCGTGGCGGGCTCCCCGTTCCAACTTCATCGCCGGGGCCGAACAGGCCTTCCTCGACGAGGTGGCTGAAGCGGCCGGCAAAGACCCGATCGATTTTCGCCTGGAGCTCTTCGACCGGGCCATCAATAACCCGGTGGGCGACCCGGTCAAAAACGATTACGACCCGGTGCGTTATGCCGGAGTACTGAAACTGGTGCGCGAGAAAGCAAATTGGGATGCCGGGGCCCCGGCAGGGGTCTCCAGGGGTGTTTCGGCTTATTTCTGCCACAATTCGTATGTAGCCCAGGTACTCGACCTGGTGATGGAAGGCGGAAGGCCCAAGATCAAAAAAGTCTGGTGTGCGGCAGATTGCGGCATCGTGATCAACCCCTTAAGTGCCCGCAACCAGATTGAAGGCGGCATCGTTGACGGCATAGGCCATGCCAGTTACAGCGCCCTGACCTTCCGCGACGGCAGGCCCGACCAGACCAACTTCGACAAATACCGGCTCATCCGCATCGGGGAGGTGCCTGAAGAGATTGAGACCTTCTTTGTCGACAATGGCATAGACCCGACCGGCCTGGGCGAGCCTTCCCTGCCTCCTGCTTCGGCAGCCCTGGCCAATGCCCTGTACAAGGCCACCGGAACGCGGCTGTACACCCAGCCATTCTTCGGAAGCCAGCAGCGCATTATCGGGTAAGGCACCCCTGATGCCCAAATTAAAAACGCACCCGGGCCGGGTGCGTTTTTTTGTTCCGGAAACAACGGATTACAGGCTCCAGCGGTTCCCCACCTCCGAGAGGGGGATGCACCCGTGGTAGGCCCCGGGAATAGGGTCGTAGCTCAGTATGTTTTCCCCGATTTCCTCCGAGCTGAAATAGGCCCAGATGGCCAGGGATTTAAAGCTGCGATAGAAGCCCACCGGTTTCTGCTCGCCAACGGCCGTGCCCCACACCCCCCGGTTGAAGGTGCCGGCTTCCTGCTCGGCCTGTGAAAGGACCTCGCGGCGCGCCTCTTCATCCAAATCGGCAAACCCGGCGCCCTGGGATTCCCGGCAATCGGCCTCGAAACGGGCCAGTTCGGCACGGAAGCCCTCCTGCCCCTGGGGCGGGTAAGCCCTGGCTACAAGGGTATCGATAAACAGGTCCACCTTAACATCGAGGGCACCCGGGGTATCGGTGCGGGGCAGAATGGCATCTGCCAGGGCACCGACCAGGCGGGCTTCCGACTCCGTAAAAAAGAGGGGTTGCCATTCCAGGCGGGGGGTATCCTTACAGGCTTGCAACATGCTGAGCAGGGAAGGCATGGCCAAAGAGGCACCTGCCAACACGCCTGCAGATTTCAATGCTTTTCTGCGATCCATGGGTCAGAGGTTGAATTTTTTGAGTTCGGCAACAGCATGGCTGGCGGCACGGGCCGTCAGGGCCATGTAAGTGAGCGAAGGGTTAACGCAAGACGAAGAGGTCATGCAGGCACCGTCGGTTATGAACACATTTTTTGCACCGTGCACCTGGTTGGTGCCATTCAGGACCGAAGTCTTCGGGTCGCGTCCCATCCGGGCAGTCCCCATTTCGTGTATGCCATAGCCTGGCTCGTGCTCGTTGTCGAACCCGACAATGTCTTTCAGGCCGGCCCGCTCGAGCATGTCAACGGCATCTTCCCGTATTTGGCGGTTCAGGGCTTTCTCGTTTGCCTTGTATTCGCAATCGATGGCCAGGGTAGGCTGGCCCCACTTGTCTGTGCTTTCGGTATCGAGGCTCACCTGGTTTTCGTGGTAGGGCAGGCACTCCGCAAACCCGGTAATGAAAAATTCCCAGGGTCCCGGCTTTACGATCCGGTCTTTGTAGGCTCCGCCAAAATCGGACTCATTGGCCGCCACCTGGGAGCCGCCCCGGCCGCCGCCGCCCTGGAAGCCAAAGCCGCGCACGAATTTATCGCTCCGGGAAGCCTCGTCTATATTCACATAGCGGGGTATGTAAATGCCGTTGGGCCGCCGGCCGCTGTAGTATTTGTCGTCAAAACCCTCCACGGTGCCCAGTGCCCCGATCCGGTAGGTATGGTCCATGAGGTTATGGCCCAGCTCCCCGCTGTCATTGCCCAGGCCGGTCGGAAACCGGTTCGATGTGGAATTAAGCAGAATCTGGGTGGTGCTCAGGGTAGAGGCGTTGCAGAAGATGATTTTGGCCTGGTACTCCAGCCACTCCCCGGTTTCGGCATCGATGATACGCACCCCGGTAGCCTTGCCGCTTGCCTCGTCGTAAATAATGGACTGGGCTATGGACCAGGGCCTGATGGTCAGGTTGCCGGTGGCGTTGGCCGCCGGGAGGGTTACTGCATTACTGCTGAAGTAGGCCCCGTACGGGCACCCCCGGCTGCAGCGGTTGCGGTACTGGCACTGGCCACGCCCGTTCAGGGGTTGGGTCAGGTGCGCCACCCGACCGATAATCATATGCCGCCCCGGGAAGGCGCTCTCAATGCGGTTTTTGACCTCTTTTTCCACGCAGTTCAACTCCATGGGCGGCAAAAAATGGCTGTCGGGAAGCTGGGGCAGTCCCAGGGCTTCGCCGCTAATGCCCGCGAACTTTTCCACATAGGTATACCAGGGCTCAAGGTCCTTGTAGCGGATGGGCCAGTCTACCCCGTGCCCGTCGCGGGCGTTGGCCTCGAAGTCGAGGTCGCTCCAGCGATAGGTCTGTTTGCCCCAGAGCAGGGAGCGCCCGCCCATCTGGTGGCCCCGGATCCAGAGGAAGGGCTTCACCTCGGTATATGGGTTTTCCTGATCGTTCGCATAGAAATGCTCGGAGCTTTTGCCGATAAAACCTGAACGGATGCCCTTGTAATGTTTTTGTTGCTCTTCAGGGGTCAGGGCTTCGCGCAGTTCCATATCCCAGGGGTCGAGGTTCATGGTGGGGTAATCCACCACGTGTTCTACCATGGGGCCGCGTTCCAGCACCAGGGTTTTGAGCCCTTGCTCGCAGAGTTCCTTGGCTGCCCAGCCCCCGCTGATGCCTGAGCCAATGACAATGGCGTCGTAGGTCATCTGCTTTTTTGCGTCAATGTTATAATTGGCCATGCAATCGGGTTTGAACTGCTGAAGATAGCTATTCCAGAGGATCAGTCCCAAAAAAGTTCCTGTAACCCCGACAGATTCAGGCCAAATCGGTACCAGCTGGCGGGGCAAACAGGCGGGGTATCGGTTTGCTTGGCATTTGCAGGGGCAGGGGGTAACTTGATGCCCGGGGGGGCACCACAATGATATATATCATGAAATCTGAGATTTTAGGATGCTACTTTTAGAGGCTATCCTTCAAAATCAATTTCTTATGAGAACATTTCTGGCTATGTTATTGACCCTGTTCGCCCTTTCGCCTGCCCTGGCGCAAGATGCGCCTTCTTTTACCAGATGGCAGGCCCGCCTCCGGGGCCTGGCTGTAATACCTGCCGAAAGCGCTGATATTGAAGCCATCGGTGGCGATGTCGAGATTTCCACTGCGGTGGTTCCGGAACTCGACTTCACGTATTTCTTTACGGAAAATATTGCCGCAGAGCTGATACTCGGTACCGCCAAGCACGATGTGAAGGCCGTTGCCACCGCTGCCGGCGACATCGACCTGGGCAGCGTCTGGCTGCTGCCGCCCACCCTTACCCTGCAATACCATTTTACCGGCCTGGGGGTAAAACCCTACGTGGGAGCAGGCATCAACTACACCATTTACTACGGGATAGATGAGGGCCCCGTAGCCGATGCGGTCCAATATGACAACTCTGTCGGCTTTGCCCTTCAGGGCGGGTTGGACTACCCCCTGAACGACAAATGGTTTCTGAACCTCGACGTCAAAAAGATTTTCTTGTCTACTGATGCCACCGTGTTCGCCAATACGGCCCTGGGGGCCGTGGTGGGGGCCGATGTTAAGATCAACCCCTGGCTCATTGGCCTGGGCGTTGGGATGAAATTCTAACACCGCTAGCCAAACTGCGGAAGGCCCGGGAAACCGGGCCTTTTTTTGTTGCCTGTACCCCAGTGGGCCGCCTCAGGGGGCAGGTATTGCAGGGGTGGTTACCTCCTTACCCCTTCCGGAAAAGTATAGAGAATGCCGAAGTTTACGGTGGCCCAATCGAACCCATCTACGGCAATTCCGGTATAGGAAAGGCTGATCTCGGTTTGGGTTCCGAAGAGGTAGCCAATTAGGGGTTTGTAGTAGAGGCCACCCTCGTTCCCGTCATTTAGGCCGAGAGCATACCCCCCGTCTACCCCGAAGGAGAACGAATTGGAAGGCCAGATGCGCACACTGGCGGCCAGGGGAAGGAAATCGACACTGGGCAGGTCTATCCCCTGGTTGCCGTATTTTTCCGGGAAGCCGTGAATGATACTTACCATGGCCCCTAAATCTACTACTTCGCCCAGGGCGCGCATGTAGCCAACATCGGCGCCTACGACCAGGCTCACGGCATCGTTTGCATCGCTGGTTACCGGCAGGGAACCGTGTATGCCGAGTTTGAAGCCCTGTTGGGCCCTAAGGCTGCCCGCCAGTAAAACGGCCAGGATTGCGAGGTAAATAGGTTTCATTGAGGTGGTTTTAGGTTTGTATAAAACGCAAAAACTACCTTTTTAGCCTGCCGGGCCCCATTTTGTTGTCAAATGCCTTGATTTTGGGGTAAGGGGAAACGCGCCTGAAGCCCCGGCTGGCAAAGACGGCCCAAAGCATCCAAATTCAAAAGCCCGTGCTAGTCTATCGGGATTTTCAGGGTTTGCGCCACCCCGAAAGCATCGCCCTGCGGAAAGTCGACCCGTATGCCGCCTTCCGGAAGGGTTTTCCAGGAAACGCCCCCTCCGGTGGCCAGGTGCACTATTTTGCCCCCTTCCGTAGGGGTCACGCAAGATAGTGTCAACGGGCTTGTAGGGGCTTCGGTCAGAATGGCATATACGTATTTTCCCGAACCATCCAGAGTAAAGTAGGTAGACCCTTCTTTAAAACAGGTCCAGCTTCTGGTGGCATATATGGCTTCTCCGTTCACGGCAAGCCACGCGCCCAAATCGTAGAGCCGGTCTATGGAGGCCTGGGGAAATTTGCCGCTGGCCATGGGGCCGATGTTCAGCAGGTAATTCCCACCCTTGGCAGACACGTCGATGAGGTTTTCGATCAGGGTTTCTGAAGATTTCCAGTTAAAATCGTCGCTGCGGTACCCCCAGGTGTCGTTCATGGTCATGCACGATTCCCAGTCCATGGTTGCGGTCGATTCCAGGATTTCCTGCTCGGGGGTGCCGAAATCACCGGCCGCATTTTCGTACTCGTTCATGCCCGACATGCCCTGCCGGGCCTTGCTGATGCGGTTGTTGATGATCAGGCTGGGGTCCAGCTGCATCAGGTACCTATAGAGCTCCTGCCCCTGCTCTTCGGTCCATTCCGGGATCCATTCCCCGTCGAACCACAAAACGGCAGGATGGTATTTGGTTACCAGCTCGGTGAGCTGGGGTTTCAGATAGGCTTCCCTGTAGCGTTCCCACCGGGCCCCGGGGTTGTGTTGGTGTGCATAGTCTTTAGGCGATTCGGCATCGGCCTGGTGCCAGTCCATGATGGAGTGGTAGAAACACAGTTTTATGCCAGCAGCATCACAGGCCAGTTTGAGTTCCATCAGAATATCCCTTTTAAATGGAGAGGCGTCCATAACGTCATAATCGGATACCTGTGAATCCCAAAGGGAAAAACCGTCGTGGTGTTTGGAAGTTATCACGATGTATTTCATCCCGGCATTTTTGGCAATCGAGACCCATTGGGCGGCATCGAAGTATACGGGGTTGAACTGCCCGGCCAGTTTTTCATAATCGGCGACCGGTATGTTCAAATCGTGCATGATCCACTCCCCGATACGCCCTTTGTCCAGGGTCTGACCTTCCCAGGTTCCGGCAGGGAGGGCGTACAGCCCCCAGTGGATGAACATGCCGAAGGTGGCATCGCGCCACCAGCCCATTCGGGCGTCTTTGGCCGCCTGAGATTCCTGGGCCGACAGCGCAGGGGATGTAAGCAGGCACAAGCAGGCCAGTAATCCGGTGTAGAACTGTTTTTTCATCTTCTTAAACTTTGGACCTCTACAAGGTAGAAATTCTGGCCCAACTACCCTAAAGGGATTTACAGCCAGCGCAGGGTGAATTCAGCCAGGCGCTGCCGCAGGCGGGTATAGGGCGGGCGCACCAGTTCCGAGCTGCTGGGTAGGTATTGTCTGAGAACGGGCCGCTGATTGGAGAATTCCAAAAAGCCGGCATAGCCGTGCGACTTGCCCATACCGCTGTTGTTGACCCCCCCAAAGGGCAACTCCAGGTTGGCGTAGTGTATCAGGGTGTGATTCACACAACTGCCCCCGGCCCGGGTATTTGCTTCCAGGAATTGTATCTCGCGCTTGTCGCTGCTGAAAATGTACATCGCCAGGGGCCTTTCACGGCCATTGATGAATTCCAGGGCCTCTTCCGGACCTGATACGGGTACCAGTGGTAAAATGGGCCCGAATATTTCTTCCTGTAGCAGGGTGCTGTCGGGTGGCGCCCCTTCGACCAGGGTCGGCTCCACATAGCGGTCCTCGCCTCGCGTTACCCCCCCGTATCTGATTTGCGCTCCATGGGCTTTTGCTTCCTGAAGTGCTGTGTCGAGGCGCTGGAAGTGGGCATCATTGATAATGCGGGCCAGGCTGTTGCTCTTCTCCGCGCCTTCCGGATAAAAGGCTGCCCATTGCGCGCAAAGTTCCTCGACAAAGGCTTCCTTCACGCTTTCGGCTACCAGCACGTAATCGGGGGCGATACAGGTTTGGCCGGCGTTGGTACACTTGCCCCAGGCAATGCGGCGTGCCGCTGTTTTCAGGGAAGCCGATTTGCCGACATAGGCCGGCGATTTGCCCCCGAGCTCCAGGGTGCACGAAGTCAGGTTGGCTGCGGCGGCCTGCATGACGATTTTCCCGACCCGGGGCGAGCCCGTAAAAAAGATATGGTGGAAGGGCAGGCCCAGCAGGGCAGTGGCTGCCTCGGGGCCGCCTTCGACCAGGGCAACCTCCCGGGGGTCAAATACGGCCTCTAAGATGCGTTTTAATACCCTGCTGGTGGCCGGGCTGTGCTCGGAAGGCTTTAAAATGCAGCAGTTGCCCGCTGCCAGAGCTGAGACCAGTGGCACCAGGGCCAGGTTCAGCGGGTAGTTCCAGGGCGACAAAATCAGGCAGACGCCTTTGGATTCGTACCTGATGCGGGAGCTTGAGCCGGCCAGGGCCGTCGGGGTGGCAACCCGCCTTGGGCGCATCCACTCTTTGAGGTTGCGTCTGGCGTGCCTTATTTCGGCCAGTACCGGGTAAATTTCAGTTAGGTCGGTTTCGGTAACCGGCTTGCGGAAATCGCTGAACAGGGCTTCCCTGATTTCATCCCGGAATGTAACTTCCAGGGCACGGGCCAGCCGTGACAGTTTCTCGCGCCGCTCCCGGGCAGTGCTTTTTCCGGCCTGTGGAAAATTGGCCAATTGAAATTGGAAAAGCTCAGTGTAGGGGTTTTGAATTTTTTCCATTTGTCAGGCTACGGGGCTGCGGTTGCTGGTTTTCAAGACGATGTGGTCTACAATGCGTTTGGCGTGTTCGCGGGAATTCTCGATAAACCATTTATGGGTTTCCATCCCGCCGCAGATCACCCCTGCCAGGTAAAGCCCGGACACATTGGTTTCCATGGTTTCCGGGTCGTATTCGGGCAACCGCTTTTCATCCCTGGAAAGGCGGATGCCGGCCTTTTCGAGGAAAGCGAAATTGGGCCGGTACCCGGTCAGGGCCAGCACGAAGTCGTTGGGCAGGGTTAGGCTGCCTTCAGGGGTGTCTACAACCAGTTCCCGCTCCCGTATCTCCCGCACCGAACTGTTGTAATAGGCGGTAATGCTCCCTTCGGAAATACGGTTGATGATATCGGGGCGCACCCAGTATTTTACACGCTGCCCGATCTCGTGCCCGCGAACGATCATGGTGACCTCGGCCCCTTTGCGCCAGCATTCCAGGGCTGCATCCACGGCCGAATTGCTTGCTCCCACCACGGCCAGCTTCTGGCTGGCATAAAAGTGCGGGTCTTTGTAGTAATGAGAAACCTTGGGAAGCCCTTCGCCGGGTACTCCCAGCAGGTTGGGCAGGTCGTAAAAGCCGGTGGCGATAATCACCTGGCCGGCCAGGTAGGTGTCTTTATCGGTTTCGACCCGGAAAGCGGCTTCTTCATGCAACACGGCAGTCACTTCCTCGAACAGCCTGATGTGGAGCTGGTTGGCTGTAACGATGCGGCGGTAATATTCCAGGGATTCGCTCCGTTTGGGCTTGGCCTCCTTGCTGATAAAGGGAATGTTGTCGATTTCCAGCCGCTCCGAAGAAGAGAAGAACTGCATGTTTACCGGGTAGTTGAACAGCGAATTCACAATGGGCCCTTTTTCCAGAATCAGATAGGTAAGGCCCTGTTTCTGTGCTTCCAGGCCGCAGGCAATGCCGATGGGCCCTCCTCCTATGATGATTAAATCCATGTCGTTACGGGTGGGGTATGTGCAAAATTAGCCAATCCCTGCCGAATGCGCACATCCAAAGCCGAAATGACACCGCCGCCTGACAATTGTCATACTTTTTGGCGGGTGGAAAAGTGAACTTTAAAACATCCAATACTAAACTGCGAGTTATGAGCATCCAGGAGCGCGTTCCGGTTTCAACCATTATGAGCACCCAGCTCGTGGTGCTCAATACCACCGACAGCCTGGAGAAGGCAGAAAGGTTATTTAAGAAACACCATATCAGGCACATACCCGTTATTCAAGGCAAAAAAATCGTCGGTATGCTCAGCCTGACCGACCTGTTGCGCATCAGCTTCGCAGACGGGGCTTACGAAGAGGAAGAGGAAGTGGAAACCGTTATTTATGAAATGTTCACCCTTCCCCAGGTGATGGCCAAAAAAATCAAGACCGTCAAGCCCGAAACCACCATCAAGGAAGTGGCCGAATTATTGTCCAGGGAAGAATTTCACGCTCTGCCGGTAGAGGAAAACGGAGAACTCGTAGGTATCGTAACCACCACCGACTTGATCCGTTACCTGCTCAGGCAATATTAGGCGCGTTGCAGGGTGGCCAGCCTGTCAATGGTTTGCACGGGCTCCCGTGAACCGAAAACAAGGCTCCCGGCAACCAGCACATCCGTTCCGGCATCCAAAAGGGCCTGGGCGTTCTCGAGGTTTACTCCCCCGTCTACTTCAATAAGTGTCTCACAGCCGCGCTGTGCGATCAGTGCCTTCAAAGCTTTTATTTTGTCGTAGGTTCGTTCGATAAAGGTCTGTCCCCCGAACCCGGGGTTTACGCCCATCATACAAACCACGTCTATGTGTTCCAGCACTTCCGAAAGCAGCTGCACCGGGGTATGCGGGTTCAGGGCTACCCCAGCCTTCATTCCGGCCTGATGGATGTGTTCCAGGGTCCGGTGCAGGTGCGTGCAGGCCTCGTAGTGGACGGTGAGGTTGTAGGCACCCAAATTGGCAAAGGTTTCCACATAGCGGTCGGGGTCGACAATCATCAGATGTACATCGAGGGGTTTGGTGGCGTGGCGCTGGATTGCTTTGATCACGGGCATCCCATAAGAAATGTTGGGCACAAACAGCCCGTCCATCACATCGATGTGGTGCCATCCGGCGGCGCTTTGGTTAACCATTTCGACGGCCTGTTGCAGATTTCCGAAATCGGCAGCCAGCAGGGAAGGGGCTATAATGGGGTGTTTCATAAATGCGAAATTCTGGTGCCGTAAAGGTACATATTTTCCGAAGGAAGCCTCAGTCTTCCTCCAGGGTGCCCAACAGGTCAGCCAGGTCGAGGGGTTGGGTGTACATCTGCAGGCTGCCATCGGCCTGACGGGGCCATTGAGCCATGGGCCTGTCCCAGTAAAGCTCCACTCCGTTGCCGTCCGGATCGTCCAGGTACAGGGCCTCCGACACCCCGTGGTCGGCTGCCCCGCTGAGTGGGTAGTCGGCCTGAAGCAGCCGCCGGTAAATGACGGCCAGGTCGCTGCGGCTCGGATACAGGAAGGCGGTGTGGAAAAGCCCGGCCGAGTTGCGCGGGGCCGGCGGGGCGTCCTTGCTGTACCAGATATTCAAGCCGATGTGGTGGTGGTACCCTCCCGTTGCCAAAAAAACAGCCTCCTGCCCATACCGTTGGGTTACCTCAAAGCCCAGCAAATCGCGGTAAAACTTCAGTGCGCGTGCCAGGTCGGCCACCTTCAGGTGAATGTGCCCCACGCGGATGCCGGCAGGGGCGCGATAGGGGTCGTTGTGGGCTGCTTCGCTCATAGGGAGATAATCAACAGGACTTTGCATAAATGAAAAAACTCCGGTAATCAGCCGGAGTTTATTCATCAATCAAAAAACGAACAGTCATGATAAACTGCTGTTGCGGTGTACAAAATACAAACTTTATACCAAAATTCCAATCAGGTTGGAATTTAACGTGCATTTTGCATTTCCCTATCCGAGATAAGTCTTCAGGATCTTGGAACGGGAGGTATGTTTCAGGCGGCGAATGGCCTTCTCCTTGATCTGGCGCACGCGTTCGCGGGTCAGGTCAAAGGTTTCGCCTATTTCTTCAAGGGTCATCGAATGCTGGCCTGCCAGACCAAAGTAAAGGCGGATTACATCGGCCTCGCGGGGGGTCAGGGTTTCCAGGGCCCGTTCAATTTCGGTGCGCAGCGATTCGTGCAGCAGCTCCTTGTCGGGGTTGGGCGATTCCCCGCTGCGCAGTACGTCGTACAGGTTGGAATCTTCCCCGTCAATGAGGGGGGCGTCCATGGATACGTGGCGGCCCGAGTTCTTCAGGGACTGCTTCACGTCTTCCACGGTCATGTCGAGTTCCTTGGCGATCTCTTCGGCAGAAGGCACGCGCTCGTGTGCCTGCTCCAGGAAGGCAAAGGTCTTGTTGATCTTGTTGATGGAGCCGATCTTGTTCAGCGGCAGCCGCACGATGCGCGACTGTTCGGCCAGCGCCTGCAGAATGGACTGGCGAATCCACCAAACTGCGTAGGAAATGAATTTGAAACCGCGGGTTTCGTCAAAGCGTTGAGCGGCTTTGATCAGGCCGAGGTTCCCTTCGTTAATGAGGTCGGGGAGGGTAAGCCCCTGGTTCTGGTATTGCTTGGCTACCGATACCACAAAGCGGAGGTTGGCCTTGGTGAGCTTTTCCAAAGCGGCCTGGTCGCCAGCCTTGATCCGCTGTGCCAGTTCTACTTCCTCATCTGCCGTGATCAGGTCTACCTTGCCAATTTCCTGTAGGTATTTGTCCAGCGAAGCCGTTTCGCGGTTGGTAACCTGTTTTGTGATCTTTAATTGTCTCATCTAAAGATATCCTGTTTGGGGGTTCATGCATTGCTGCATTTAGTTATACGTATGAAACGTGTAAAGGTTACACCTGGTTTGCAAAAATTTAACATTTTCTGCAAAATGCCCTGAAAATGGGCTAATGCCCATGAACTTTATTGTTTCGCTGCGGCCAATCTTCAGAACCGGCGCTTTCGTTGTACTTGGGCAAGCCTTCTGGCGTCGATTGATCGATGCAGGGGGCAAAGGCAAACGCCCCCAAATCCCCGGGAAAAAGATAGCCGCCCGAAGTGCAAAATCCTGGCGTAAAATCAATGCATAGCGGGTAATTGGTCGCGGCCCGGCACCCTGCAGCCTACGGGCAGCTGCATAAAAAAACCCCTGTTGCCAGGGGTTTTGCTTATTCAGTTCTGATCAGGATCAGTCGCGGTCACGACGCGGTGGGCGTCCACCGCGATCCCGGTCGCGTCCGCGATCGCCCCCGCGGCGATCTCCGCCACGACGGTCACCGCCACGCCGGTCTCCTCCCCGGTCGCCTTCACGGCGCGGGGGGCGTTCTTCCCAGCCTTCCGGCTTGGGAAGCAACACCTTGCGGGAAACCCGGTCTTTCTTGGTGCGTGCGTCAATTCCCAGGTGTTTAACGTCGAATACGTCGCCAATGCTGAGTACGTCTTCAACATGCTCGGTCCGTTTCCAGTCGATCTCAGATACGTGCAGCAGCGTTTCGTTGCCAGGGGCTTCGCTGTATTCCACCACGGCTCCGAATTCGAGGATCTTAATCACCTTCACCTCATAGATGCTTCCTTCCTCAGGCACAAACATGATGGAGTCGATTTTGGCCAATACCGCGTCGATACCGCTTTGGTCGGTGCCGAGGATTTCCACGATGCCTTCCCCGGTAACCGGGTCTTCGTTGATAACGATGGTGGTCTTGGTGGTCTTCTGCAGTTCCTGGATTACCTCGCCTCCCTTGCCGATCACGGCACCGATATACTCGTTCGGGATAATGCGTGTAACCATCTTCGGGGCGTGCGGTTTCACTTCCGCATTGGGCGCTGCAATGGTATCGTTGAGTTTCTCCAGAATGTGCATGCGTCCCTCCCGGGCCTGCTTCAGGGCTTTGATGAGGATTTCATAGGCCAGGCCCTTGATCTTGATATCCATCTGGCAGGCGGTTATCCCGTCGGCCGTACCGGTTACCTTGAAGTCCATATCGCCCAGGTGGTCTTCGTCCCCAAGGATGTCAGACAGGACGGCGTACTTGCCGGTCTCGGCATCGGAGATAAGCCCCATGGCGATCCCGGAAACCGGTTTTTTCAACTGTACCCCGGCATCCATCAGGGCCATGGTACCGGCACAGACGGTAGCCATCGACGAAGAACCGTTGCTTTCCAGTACTTCAGATACCACCCGTACGGTATACGGGCAGTCGGCGGGCACCATGCGGGTCAGGGCCCGCTGGGCCAGGTTGCCGTGCCCGATTTCCCGGCGTGAGGTGCCCATGATGCGGCGCGCTTCTCCGGTGGAGAAAGGCGGGAAGTTGTAGTGCAGGTAGAAGCGCTCTTCCCCTTCGAACGAAGGCATGTCGATAATGTTGGCCTCGCGGGAGGTTCCCAGGGTCACTGTGGCCAGGGCCTGGGTTTCGCCCCGGGTAAAGAGAGCCGAGCCGTGGGTGGAAGGCAGGTAGTCTACCTCGCACCAAATCGGGCGAATCTCGTCGGTCTTACGCCCGTCCAGGCGCTTGCCCTCGTCGAGGGTCAGGTTCCGGACGGCTTCCTTTTCGGTCTTGTAGTAATATTTCTTGATCAGGTCGCCGGCTTCTTCCAGTTCCTCCTCGGTGAAGGATGACTTTACCGCCTCTTTGAGTTCAGAGAAAGCGCTGCTGCGCTCCTGCTTGGAAGAGCCACCCTTGGCAATGGCGTATGCCTTGTCGTAAGCCAGGCTGCGCACTTTCTCGGCAAGGGTTTCGTTTTCTTCGGCCTGTTTGTATTCGCGAACCGCTTTGCGGCCCACCCTGTCGGCCAGGCGCTGCTGGGCCTCGATTTGTGCCTTGATGGCTTCGTGGGCGAATTTGATGGCTTCGGTCATATCCTCTTCAGATACCTCATTCATCTCGCCTTCCACCATCATGACCGAATCGATGGAAGCACCCACAATCATGTCGATATCGGAAGACGCGAGCTGGGTGCGGGTCGGGTTGATAACGAACTGCCCGTCTACGCGGCCCACCCGTACTTCAGAAATGGCGCATTCAAAGGGGAAGTCAGACAGCTGGATGGCTGCAGAGGCGGCCAGGCCGGCCATGGCGTCTGGCATCACATCTTCGTCGTGAGACATGAGCTGGATCATGACCTGGGTCTCAGCGTGGTAATCTTTCGGGAAGAGCGGGCGCAGTACCCGGTCTACCAGGCGCATCACCAGGATTTCCCCGTTGCTCGGCCTTGCCTCGCGCTTGAAGAAACCACCGGGATACCGACCCGATGCGTGGAATTTCTCACGATAATCTACGGTGAGGGGCAGAAAGTCTACATCTGCAGCTTCGTAATTGGACACTACCGTGCAAAGCAGCATGCACTTGCCCGATTGCACGACTACGGAGCCGTGCGCTTGTTTGGCCAGTTTGCCGGTTTCGATAGAGATTTCCCTACCGTCCCCGAGGCTGATGACCTCTTTAATAGGAGTTGGAATCATACGTTGTAATTAAGTCCCTGTCTTGCAGGAAAAGGTTAAACATGGTCTCCCGTCTTACCGGACGGTCAGGGTGTGTGTTGTGTGGGTCGACCCATGAAAAACCGAGGAGTAAGCTTTTTATGTCGCCCCGCCGGGGCGGGGGCTTAATGGGCTGGCGGCCAGGGCTGCCATAAATAGAAACAGGGGAACCGAAAGGCTCCCCTGCGTCTTTTATTTACGGATATTGAGTTCCTTGATCAGTTCGCGGTACTTTTCGATATCCTTGTTTTTAAGGTAATCCAACAGGCTGCGGCGCTTTCCTACCAGTTTCACCAGGGCGCGCTCGGTGTTGAAATCCTTTTTGTTCTTTTTCAGGTGCTCGGTTAGGTGGTTGATCCGGTGCGTGAACAAGGCGATCTGCCCTTCGGTTGCTCCTGTGTTGGTTTCGGAACCTCCGTGTTGCTTGAAGATTTCCGACTTGATTTCTTTGGTTAAATACATGCCAATATTGTTGTAAATGATTATTATGTATCTGATTGACGGTCAATCAGGGCGCAAAGATAGTACTATTTTTTGGATACCCTGGCCAGCGTCTGCCGAAATTTACACCCCGGAATTCCGCTGCCCCTGGAGATTCAGCCCTATTCGTCGGCATCCTCCCCGCGCAAGGGCTGGTTCTGGATCAGGTCCAGGTAGCGGTTCACTTGCTTTTTCAGGTCGCGGCGGTGTACAATAAAATCGAGGAAGCCGTGCTCCAGCACGAATTCGGAGGTTTGGAAATCGGGCGGCAATTCCTTGCCTGTCGCTTCCTTGACCACCCTCGGGCCGGCAAAACCGATCAGGGCGCCTGGCTCTGCGATGTTGATGTCGCCAAGCATGGCGTAAGAGGCCGTGGTGCCTCCCGTAGTGGGGTCGGTACAGAGCGATATATAGGGCAGGCCGGCATCAGATAGCTGGGCCAGTTTGGCCGAGGTTTTGGCAAGCTGCATCAGCGAAAGGGCTGCTTCCATCATGCGGGCGCCCCCCGACTTGGAGATCATCAGGAAGGGCAGGCGATTTTTGATGGCATAGTCGATGGCCCGGGCTATCTTCTCGCCCACCACGCTTCCCATGGAGCCGCCGATAAAGGCGAAGTCCATACAGGCCACCACCATGTCGCGCCCCATAGATTTGCCCACTGCGGTACGCACGGCATCGTTCAGCCCCGTTTTCTTCTCAGCAGCCACCAGGCGCTCAGAATACTTCTTCGTATCGACGAATTTCAGCGGGTCTTTAGAGCGCAGGCCGGGGTCCAGTTCGGTGAATTTGTTGTCGTCGAACAGGATCTGGAAGTACTCCTTGCTGCCGATGCGGACGTGGTAATCGTCCTCGGGGCTCACATAGAAATTTCGGGCGAGTTCTTCCGACTCCACGATCTTCCCGGTAGGGGATTTGTACCACAGGCCCCGGGGAGTGTCTTTCTTCTCCTCGGTAGCCGTTTGTATGCCTTTTTCTTTTCTTTTAAACCAGGACGACATGCGATGTACTCTTTAGAAGGTTATAGCTTCCTGCGCTACAGGGTATTTATGTTGTTCAGGTCTTCAAAGGCCTTTTTCAGTCTGGCCACAAAGGTCTTCTCGCCTTCGCGAAGCCAGACCCGGGGGTCGTAGTATTTCTTGTTAGGCTGGTCGGAGCCCTCGGGGTTGCCGATCTGAGATTGCAGGTAGGCGCTCTTGTCGTGCATGTAGTCGCGTACCCCGGCCGTGAAGGCGTACTGCAGGTCGGTATCGATGTTCATCTTGATAACCCCGTACCCGATGGCTTCCCTGATTTCCTCCAGGGTAGAACCCGAGCCGCCGTGGAACACAAAATCGATGTGGTTGTGGCCCAGCTTGTATTTCTGCGTAATATACTCTTGCGAATTGCGGAGGATTTTAGGCGTAAGTTTCACATTGCCGGGCTTGTAAACCCCGTGAACGTTCCCGAAGGCCGCCGCTATGGTAAAGCGATGGCTCACCTTAGAGAGCTCCTCGTAGGCGTAGGCCACCTCTTCGGGCTGGGTGTAGAGCTTGGAGTCGTCTACCCCGGTATTGTCCACCCCGTCTTCCTCTCCCCCGGTAATGCCGAGTTCGATCTCCAGGGTCATATCCATTTTACTCATGCGGGCCAGATACTGCTTGCATATCTCGATGTTCTCCTTAAGAGGTTCTTCCGAGAGGTCGATCATGTGCGAGCTGAACAGCGACTTGCCGGTGGCGTTGTAATGGGCCTCGCTGGCGTCGAGCAGGCCGTCGATCCAGGGAAGCAGCTTTTTGGCGCAATGGTCGGTGTGCAAAATCACCGTGGCCCCGTAGGCCTCGGCCAACTGGTGAACGTGCTTGGCGCCGGCAATGGCACCCAGCACGGCTGCACGCTGATTTTCATTCGAAAGCCCTTTGCCGGCATTGAACTGGGCGCCGCCATTGGAAAACTGTATGATTACGGGTGCCTTCAGGGCGGCGGCGGTTTCCAAAACCCCGTTCACGGTATCGGATCCGATCACGTTTACCGCCGGCAGGGCGAAGCTTTTCTGCTTGGCATATTTGAAGATCTGTTGTACTTCATCACCGGTGGCAACCCCCGGTTTTATTGAATGCGCCATGTTTTTGTTTCTTAAGTGTTGGTCAGATTCTCGCGACAAAAGTAATAATTAAAGCCGGATTAGAAGGGATAATTAATACCGATCTGCAAGACTGAATTGGCGAAGTTGTAGTCACGGAACCATCTTTTTCCGGGTGGGTCCCCCGGGTTATACGTCTTGAAGCCCAGGTCGGCGCGGAAGACGAAATAGGTGAAATCGTAGCGCAGCCCGAAGCCGGTGCCCCAGGCGATTTCCTTGAAGGACTCCAGGCCGGTGAAGATGGCAGCCGGGTCTACCTGGCTGTCCCAGACGTTCCAGATATTCCCCAGGTCGCTGAACAGCGCGCCTTTCAAGTCGCCCACCACGGGGAAGCGGTATTCCAGGTTCAGGGCAATCTTGAAATTGGCCTCGTTGAAGTCATTCAGGTTCTGGGTGCTGCCCGGTCCCAGGGAATATGGAAACCAGGCCCGGTTATCGTTAGAGCCCCCTGCAAAATAGGAACGCACAAAAGGGATGTCGGTGGAATTGCCATAGGGGATTGCGATACCAGTGAAGCTCCGGAAGGCAAGCACGTCGGTAGCAGAGAGCTCCCAGTGGCGGATGAATTCAAACTCCGTCTTCAGATATTGCGAAAAGGGCACGCCGAACACCAATTTCTTGCCCGATTCATTCTTATTGAACGGGATGATGTTTGAGATGCCCGACAAGAAGTTGCCGGCGCTTTCCACCTTCCAGCGAATCTGGTAAAAACTCTTGTCGTTGATGCCGGTTTTCGAATTCTTGGTAAAGGTGTAGTTTGTGGTGAAAATCAGGTCATTCTCGGTAAGGCGCTGCCGCCTTTCTTCGATGCGGAAGACGTCTACGTAATCTTGTTGGTCTACCAGGGACAGGTCGCGGTTTAAAACCACGCCTGTGAAGCCGGTGGTCCCGTCTGGGATCGACAGTTGCAGCGGGTTGGACGGGTCGCCCGTTGGTTCGTAGAAGTCGGCCGTCAGCGGATCGGATTCGTACTTGTCGGCAATGTCGTCGAGGTTGCCGTAGGTGCTGCGGTATACATTAAAGAACCGGTCGGGGTTCAGGTTGCGCACAAATTGTATGTTCAGCAGTTCCACCAGGTGTTTCTTGAAATCGGTGGGCGACCAGTTAAAGCCCAGAATGGCGTTGAAGGTCTGCTTGTCGAGCCCCACGTTTTTCTGGAAGCTGGTCCCAATGGTTGCCCGGGTCTGGGGCAACATATAAAAAGGGATAACGCGTGGCGAATTCAGGGGTGGAATCCAGATGCGCGGGAAGGTCAGGTTAATGTCGCCGCGAATCTCGGTAAAGAATTTCTCACCCCCCACCTCTTCACTGAGCAGGCCGAAGGAAGTACGGCCCGACAGGCTCAGGGTCTCGGCCCCGTTAAAGACGTTCCGGGTGAGCAGAGAGGCGCCGGCCCCCACCCCGAGCAGCTGTATATTCGAGTGGGTGAGATCAAAATCGAGGTTCAGCGAATTCTTCGGGCGGGCTGTCAGGTAAATGTTGGCGTCGAGCCGGTCGCCGGCATTGGGCAGGAATTCGATGGTCGGGTAGCGGAAGGTGTTCAGGTTGTTGATCTGCCGGTAGGTGCGCAGCCGGTCAATATCGCGGTAAATGCTGTCTTTTTGCAGGAACACGGCATCGGTAAGGGCCTTGGGTTTATAGCGGAGCCGGTCTTTGTAGAAGATTCGGTAGTTGCCGTAGGTCACCGATTCCAGGTCGTCTGAGGTGTACTGGAAGTTGTGGTCGGCGTAGAGGTTCACGGCCCCCAGGTGGTGAATCCGATATTCGGCCGGAGTGCTTAAAGTGTCACCCCGGGTTCTGATATTCTGGATGTTGAGTTCCACCTCCATCGCCTGGTCTGCCGGATTGAGCGTATCGCGAAGGATGTCATAGGCTATGGAGCTCTCCTGAAAATTCCAGACGCCCGAATTGCGGAAAAGGGCGGTGAGCCTTTCGCGCTCCTGGGTGAACTTGGCCAGGTCGAACACATCGCCCTGTTTCACCAGGGAGCGCTGGCTGTGCAGCTCGTAGAGCGAATCGAGGGCCGGAGAGGCAATCTTGCGGCTCAGGGTATCGACCGTATAGGGGCTTCCCAGGTCCAGTTGGTACTGCAGGGCGGCCCGTTGGCGGCCCGTGCTGTCGACCAGGTAGGCACCTGTATTGTCAAAATACCCCTTGCTGTCGTAGTAGGCGCTAAGCCGTTGCAGGGTTTTGTCGGTGCGTGCCGAATCGATAACCACCGGTCCCTCTCCCACGCGTTTGAGCCATTGACTAAAACCGCTCACCACAAACGATTGGCCCAGCCGGTCGACCTGTTTTTTGGACAGCAGCTTCTCGAGGTGCTCGACCCGTTCGGGTTTGCGCGCCAGCCAGGCCTGGTAGGAAGAATCGGCGTCCTTTTTGGCCAGGTTGTAGAGGTGCAGGCGCAGCGGGGTTCCCAGCAGTCGGCTGTTGGGCTTTTGCATCACCAGGCTGTTGATGTCGGCGTCGGTAACTTTTTCCCCGTCGGCAAGAATACTGTAATCGGTGAGCAACAATTGGTCGTCGTCTACTCTTTTGAGGGCATTACAGGAGCAAATGCCGATCCCCAGCAAGAATAATCCTATTTTAGCGGGCAGCGTTTCCAGGCGCACGTCGACCTTCATACCCGTCAAAATTAAGTTATTTGGATGGTTGCAAAAAGTGAATTGAAGTTTATACGGAGTCTACAGCAAAAAAAGCACCGTCAGCGGCACGGACTTTTTGTTGCCGAAGGGGTAAAGCTCGTCACAGAATTACTCGATTCGGCCCTGCCCCTGCAAGCGATCTACGCCACCGATGCCGGACTCTTCCCCGGGGCCACCACCATATCAGAGCGGGAGCTGGAGGCGGTAAGCAGCCTGGTGCAGCCCAACAAGGTACTTGGGGTATTCCACATGCCGCAGCCGGAGCCCCTGCACTTTTCTGACTGGGTGCTGGCCCTCGACGGGGTGCGCGACCCGGGCAACCTGGGTACCCTCATCAGGTTGTGCGACTGGTTCGGGATCGGGCAACTGCTATGCTCCCCCGACACGGTAGACGCCTATAACCCCAAGGTATTGCAGGCCACCATGGGCTCCATCGCCCGGGTGCGCCTGGTGTATGCCCCACTGCCCGAGGCCCTGCAGGGATGTGGCGTGCCGGTCTACGGGGCCAGCATGGAAGGGGGGGCGGTCGGGGCCGAAACCCTGCCTGCTGCCGGAGTGCTGGTCATGGGAAGTGAATCGCACGGGTTGGGGCCGGGGGTTCGCGACCTGCTCACGGCCACGGTTTCCATCCCGGCCTATGGCAAGGCCGAAAGCCTTAATGTGGCCACTGCGGCCGCCATTTTACTCTACGAGGTGCGCCGCCGGGGCGGCGGGCCTACTCAAAGGTGAAGTTGATAAAGATGCCCCGCGATTTGAGCGACTCGATATTCCCGGTCCAGGGACTGTTCGGGTCGTTGTCGGGCACCAGCTCGTCAGTAAGGGCAAATACGCCCCTGATCGAAGGCGAAAACTTGAAGTACTCCAGGTAGAAATCGATGCCGAAGCCGAGTTCGTAGTTAAACACCTGTTTTTTCATCCGAAACGTACCGCTGCTGTTGTCGTCCAGGGCATCTTCGTTTGAGCCCAGGTTCAGTGCAGCGCCGACTCCGCCTATCACAAAGGGCTTCCAGTTCCCTATACGCCGTGCGCTGGCTTTCAGCAGCAGCGGAAAGGAGATATACGTAGACTTGACATCGCGGAAGGCATCGGGGGGTGTCAGGCCCGGGAAGCCAAGCAGGCGCTTGCTGTGATAGAGTCCCGGTTCGAAGCGGAGGTCCAGGAATTCATTCAGCCGCAGTTCCCCGATTAGCCCCACATTAAATCCGAACGATTTGTCGACACCGATCTCGGGTAGGTCATTGCGGTATACAAACTTGAAATCGTATTGGTTAAACCCGAGGTAATACCCCCAGTTCAGCAGTTTTTTGTCTTCGTTCTCCAGGTTCGGAATGGGGTCTTCGTTGAACTGTGCCAAAGCTACCTGGCATGCGGCCAGGGCAGTACATAGCGTCAGAAACTTCCTCATACCCTTATTTTGTGGCGGTGTAAATCGCGGCGGCCCCGAAGGTCTGCGGCAGGTGATTCATTCCTATAAACCCGATTTTGCCCAAAATATTGTTGAACCGCTGCCCGTAAGGAAAGGCAGCGGCCGATTGGGAGAGGTATCGGTAGGCCGAGGCGTCGCTCGAGAAGAGGCGGCCCATCACCGGCAGCAGCGTGTTGCAATACAGGTGGTAGCCCCATTTGAAGGGTTGTTTTTCGGGAACGGAGGTTTCCAGTACCGCCAGGATGCCCCCCGGGCGCAGCACCCGGTAAATCTCAGAGAGTCCGAGTTCCAGGTCTTCGAAGTTTCGCACCCCGAAGGCCACCGTTACGGCATCGAAGCTGGCATCGGGGAAGGGCAGGGCTTCGCTGTCGCCCTGTACCATTTCAATTTTTCCATCCAGTGCACGGCCGGCCACTTTTTTCCGACCCACCTCCAGCATGCCCTCGGCCAGGTCGAGGCCCACGATGCGGGGTGCGCCGGTGCTGACAAGGGCCAGGGCCAGGTCGCCCGTGCCGGTAGCCACATCGAGGATGTCTGCAGGTTTCTCGGCGGCGACCAGGCGCACCAGGCGCCTGCGCCAGCGCTGGTCGATTCCCAGGGAGATGAGCCGGTTCAGCCCGTCGTACTTCCCGGAGATGGTGTCGAACATCCGGCGTACCTGATCTTTTTTACCCAGCCCCGATTCCTGGTAGGGGACAATTTCCTTGCTCATGCCCTTGGCGTGTTTGGGCCCAAAGATACTACAATAGGCCGGATTCGGCAGACCCGGGGTGCATGTCCACAATTGCAATACCATATGCCCTGGAGTGCTTTGAAAATGATAAAATTGCGTAGTTTTGCCAGGCGGGGCCTTTGGGGCCCGAAGCCCTCTCCCGCACCAATGCCATACTGAATGAAGATCATTATTGCCGGAGCCGGAGAAGTGGGCTTTCATCTTGCCAAACTGCTGTCTTACGAATCCCAGGATATTACGCTGATCGACACGAACAAGGAAAGCCTGTCTTATGCCGAAAGCCACCTCGACATCAGGGTGCTCCGGGGCGACGCCACCAGCCTTTCGCTTTTAAAAGATGCCCAGGTGGCGGGCTCCGACCTGGTAATCGGGGTAACCTCTTCAGAGACCACCAATATCACCCTCTGCATGCTGGCCAAGCAACTGGGCTGCAAGCGCACCATCGCCCGGATCAGCAACATCGAATTTCTGGAACACCGCGATACGATCAATTTTTCAGAGCTCGGCATTGACGAGCTCATTTCGCCCGAAGAACTGGCTGCCGAGGAGATCCAGCTGCTGCTCGACCAGTCGGCCTTTAACGATACCTATGAGTTCGAAGACGGGCTGCTCATCATGGTGGGCATTACCCTGCCCAAGAGCGCGCCCTTTATCGGCCTGATGGTGAAGCAGGCTGCCGATGTATATCCAGGCCTGCACTTCATGCCCATCGCCATGCAGCGGCGGGGCACGCAGTTCACGGTCATCCCGCGCGGCGATACGGTATTCATGGAAGAAGACCAGGTCTATTTCATTACCGACCACAAGGGGATGGAGGAGCTTTACAACCTGTCCGGTAAAAAGCGGGAAGAGATCCGCAATGTCATGATCCTTGGGGGGAGCAAAATCGGGATCAAGACAGCCCGCGACCTCTGCGACAAGCGGTTTAATGTAAAACTGATCGAGAAAGACAAGAATAAAGCCTTCGAAGTGGCCGACTCCCTGCCCAATGCCCTGGTCATAAACGGAGACTGCCGCAATGTGGAGCTGCTCGAAGAGGAATCGCTCGATTCCATGGACGCCTTTATCGCCGTAACCGGGAATTCGGAAACCAATATCATGAGCTGCCTGGTGGCCAAGTCGCGGCACCTGAAAAAAACCATCGCCCTGGTCGAAAACATGGACTATTTCCAGATTTCCCAGTCTATCGGGGTCGATACCCTGATCAACAAAAAACTGCTGGCCGCCAACAACATCTTCCGCCACCTTCGCAAAGGGGAAGTGGTGGCCCTGACCCGACTCAACAACCTGAATGCGGAAATACTGGAATTCGTGGTTAAGCCTACCTCCATCGTTAACGGGGAACTCATCCGCGAGCTCGATTTCCCGAGATCGGCCATTATCGGAGGGGTAATACGCGATGGCGAAGGCATTATCGCCCTGGGCGATTTCCGTATCCGGGAAGGCGACCGGGTGGTGGTTTGCTGTCTGCCCAGCGCCATCCCGAAAGTCGAAAAGCTATTCCTCTGAGATGCGCCTGAATACCCGAATCATCATCCACCTCATGGGCCTGCTGTTGCTCTGCAACGGAGGGTTCATGCTATTGGCGGCCCTGGTGAGCGGACTTTATAAAGACGGGGCCACCTTTCACATTACCCTGGCGGCCCTGGCGACCCTCTTCACGGGCATAGCTGCCATGTTCCTGACCCGGGGGCACAAGAAGGAGGTCAAACGCAAGGAAGGGTATATCGTGGTAACCTTCGGCTGGCTGGTCATGTCGGCTTCCGGCATGCTGCCCTACCTGTTCTCAGGGGCCATCCCTTCGGTGACCAACGCCTTTTTTGAAACCGTTTCGGGCTATACCACCACCGGGGCCTCCATTCTGGACGATATCGAAAGCCTGCCCAACGGTATCCTGTTTTGGCGCAGCCTTACCCACTGGATAGGGGGCATGGGTATTATCGTGCTGGCCATCGCCATTTTACCCTTGCTTGGGATAGGCGGCATGCAGCTCTTCTCCGCTGAGGCCCCCGGCCCAACGGGCGACAAGCTGCACCCGCGCATCACCGACACAGCCAAGCGCCTCTGGCTCATTTATGTGGGGTATACGGCGGCCGAAACCCTGCTGCTCAACCTGGCGGGGATGTCGCTGTTCGACGCCCTTAACCATTCCATGGCCACCCTCTCGACGGGCGGCTTTTCCACCAAGAATGCAAGCATTGCCTACTGGAGCAACCAACCCCTGATCCAGTACATTATTATCCTGTTCATGTTTTTGGCTGGCTCCAATTTCGTATTGAGTTATTTCGCCTTCAAGGGCAGGGTGCAGAAGGTGCTTCGCGACGAGGAATTCCGCTACTACAGCATTTTTATCCTTTTGCTGGCCATCCTGGCGGCCGCGGTGGTCTATTTCCAGGCCGGGGTAGCTGTATCTGATTACCACCCCATGGTCTGGGGCCCGGCCGAGAGCGCCTTCAGGCATGGCCTGTTCCAGGTGGTGGCCGTAGTGACTACCACGGGTTTTGTGACAGCCGATTTTACGGGCTGGACCCCGTTCTTAACCGTCTTTTTCTTCGGGCTCATGTTCGCCGGCGGGTCTGCCGGTTCAACGGCCGGGGGCATCAAGGTCATGCGGCACATCCTGATCATCAAGAACGGCATCCTGGAATTCAAGCGCACCCTGCACCCCAATGCCATTATCCCGGTACGCTACAACAACAAAACGGTTAACGAGCACATCGTCTACAACATCATTGCCTTTTTTGTGCTGTATATGTTGTTGTTTATTATCGGGGCATTGGTGCTTGGCCTGCTCGGGCTCGATTTCGTTTCGGCCATTGGGGGAGCCGCTTCTTCTTTGGGGAATGTGGGGCCGGCCTTCGGCACCCTCGACCCCTTGAGCAACTTCAACGGCCTGCCTGCCCTGGGCAAGTGGTGGTGCAGCTTTCTGATGCTGGCCGGCCGCCTCGAACTCTTTACTGTATTGATTTTACTGACGCCCTACTTCTGGAAGCGCGTCTGATTTATTAGGGCTCGTTTACCCGAAGCCGAAACTGGTCTTTTTTGTTCTTTTACCCCCTTTCGTCGTTGTTTTTCTTAAGCGTAGCGCTGCTATGCTTTGCGAAAAACGCCTTGACAGGAAAAAAAATCAATAAAAAATCCTGCTTTCCATTTCGGATAAACGGGCCCTGGGCCCGAAAATGGCGCCTGGGAATACGTTCATTCTACAAAAAATCCTGCTTTCCGTTTCAGGATAGCAGGATCTTGGTTTTATGCGGGAAGCCCTTATTGGTTTCGGGTATTCGTGCCCTTTTCTAAAGTTATTGGGCTAGGTCAGAGCCGCTTTGATGCGGGCTACGGCCTGGCGGATTTCATCTTCAGAAGCCGCGTAGGAAATACGGATGCAGTCGGCATTTCCGAAAGCCTCCCCGGTAACCGTGGCCACCCCTGCCACTTCCAGCAGGTACATGGCAAAGTCGGCGGCATTGCCGATGTGGTGCCCGTGCAGGGTCTTGCCGAAGAAGGAAGAAATATCAGGGAACACATAAAAGGCCCCTTCCGGCACGTTCAGCTTAAACCCGGGGATTTCCCCCAGCAGGGACAGGATGAGGTCGCGGCGCTGGTGGAATTTGTCGATCATGAACTGGATCTTGCTCAGGGGGGCGTCCAGGGCGGTTATGGTCGCCCGCTGGGCGATGGCATTGGCCCCGCTGGTAATCTGGCCCTGGAATTTCGTGCAGGCCTTGGCGATCCAGGCCGGTGCGCCGATAAAGCCGATGCGCCAACCGGTCATGGCATAGGCCTTAGAAACTCCGTTTACGGTAATGCACCGCTCGTACATGCCGGGCAGGGCGGCCATGCTGACATGGCCCCCGCGGAAGTTGATGTGTTCGTAAATCTCGTCAGACACCACGAAAATGCCCGGGTGTTCCCGCAGCACGGCAGCCAGGTTTTCCAGCTCTTCTGCGCTGTAGACCGAACCGCTCGGGTTGCAGGGGGATGAAAACCAGAGCATCTTGGTTTTGGGGGTAATGACGGCCCGAAGCTGGGCGGCAGTCATTTTGAAGTCGGTATCGATGCTGGTAGGCACTTCGACCGGCACGCCGTCGGCCAGTTTTACGATGTCGCGGTAGCTCACCCAATAGGGCGCGGGCAGAATAACTTCGTCGCCCTGATTGATCATTACCATGGCCACATTGGCGAGGGATTGCTTGGCCCCGGTGGAAACCACTATCTGGTCGGTTCCGTATTGCAGGTTGTTGTCTCTGAGGAACTTCCGGGATATCGCCTGCTTCAGGTCGCCGTACCCGTCTACAGGGGAGTAGCTGCTGTAGTTCTCGTCAATGGCTTTTTTGGCCGACTCCTTGATAAAGTCGGGGATGTTGAAATCGGGCTCTCCCAGGCTCAGGCCAATGACGTCTTTTCCTGCCTGTTTGAGTTCGCGTGCTTTGGCCGCCATAGCGAGGGTGGCCGACGTTTCCATGTTGATGATCCGCTCGGAGAGAAACTGGTTCATAAGTTAGTGACTCGGTTTACTGGAGTTGAAGGGCCGGCCTTTTCCCGAGCTCCTTCAGGTGTTTGAAATGCGAAATTATCGCTTTTCGGGTTGTTTTGTATTCGTGGTAGGGCAAATTGAACTCAGCGGCAGTCTCTTTCACAATTTTGGAAATTTTTGTGTAGTGGATGTGCGAGATGTTCGGAAATATATGGTGCTCTACCTGGTGGTTGAGCCCGCCGGTAAACCAGTTCACCACCCGATTGCGGGTGCCGAAATTTACGGTGGTGTTGAGCTGGTGAATGGCCCAGCTGTTTTTCATCTGCCCGTCTTCCTGAGGCAGGGGCATATCGGCGTGGTCGACCACATGCGCCAGCTGGAAAACGACACTCAGAATAACCCCGGCCACATAATGCATCACAAAGAAGCCGAGCAGTACCTGCCACCAGGCGATGTCTAGCACCATTATGGGAACGATGATCCATACAACGATGTATATGAGTTTGGTCGCCACCAGAACACTCCAGTTCAGGAAAGGATTGGGCAGTTTTCCGTAAGAAAGGCGCCTTTTCGTATAGCGGTACATCTGCAAGAAATCGGAGGTTATGGCCCAGTTAAAGGTCAGCAGCCCGTACAGGAAAATGGAGTAGTAATGCTGGAAGCGGTGAAAGCGGCGCCATTTGGCGTGCTCCGAGAAGCGCAGGACGCCTTTGGCCTCCAGGTCTTCATCGTGGTTGTGGATATTGGTGTAGGTGTGGTGCAGTACGTTGTGCTGTACCTGCCAGTTGTACACGTTGCCCGCCAGAATGTAAATGCTGCCGCCCATGATCTTGTTAACCCAGGGTCGGGAAGAGAAGCTCCCGTGGTTGCCGTCGTGCATCACGTTCATGCCCACGCCGGCCATCCCCACGCCCATCAGCATGGCCAGCAACAGGTTGGCCCAGCCCGGTAGGCCAAGGGTAAGGATCAGGAAGTAGGGCGTCAACAGCAGGCTGAACATCACGGCAGATTTCAGGTAGAGTTTCCAGTTGCCGGTTTTCTTCAGGTCGTTATCCCTAAAATAGGCATTAACGCGCTGGTTTAAGGTCTTGAAGAACTGGGTGGATTCGGTGCGGGGAAAGCGGATAGTGGACTGCTTCATGAAAGTAAATTCTGTATATTCTATAACGCGCCTCAAGGGCGACTTATTCTTAAAATAATCGTCAGCTGCATATTATGTATTTTTGCAGCCGTTGACAAAGATACCAATGACAGCCGAAATCGTCTTCGAAAATTTTCCCAATTTATCCGATCGCCAAAAAGAACAGTTCCGCGCCATGGGCGATTTGTATCACGACTGGAACCGGAAAATCAACGTGGTGTCGCGCAAAGATGTAGACGAACTCTACCTGCGCCATGTGTTGCATTCGCTGGGGATTGCCAGGGTTGTGCGCTTCGCGCCCGGGCAACGGGTGCTCGATGTGGGCACGGGCGGTGGCTTTCCGGGTATCCCGCTGGCAGTCTTATTTCCCGATACCCAATTCACCCTTGTCGACGCCATCGGCAAAAAAATCAGGGTGGTCGAAGAGGTGATACAGGGCCTGGGGCTTCGCAATGCCAGGGCGCGGCAGGTCCGGGTCGAAAGCCTGAAGGAGCAGTACGATTTTATCGTTAGCCGGGCCGTGGCCGCCATGCCCACCTTTGTTCACTGGACCAATGGCAGGCTGAGGCCGGGCACCGCTGCCAGCCTGCCCAACGGCATCCTTTACCTCAAGGGCGGCGATCTGAGCGAAGAGCTGGCCGATTTTCCGCAGGCACAAATCTTCCCCTTATCCGAATATTTCACGGATTCGTTCTTTGAAACCAAAAAAGTAGTCTACTTGCCTGCCGGCCGCTGAAATTACAGCGTGCGGATCATTTGGTCGGCTTCCCGGCATCTCTTGGCGAAGCGCCGGAAGGTGTTGAGAAGGCCGTCTAAAGAATATGAATTCCTTTTTGGAAAGGCTGTGCTATGTGAGGAGTTTTCCATGAATCTTGTAATTACGGTAAATTTACATAAAATTAACGATAAGTTTACATAGAAAATTATATTGGGACCAAAAAAACCCCGGAGGCTTCCGGGGTTTCTGGTCTTTGTCGTCTTAAGGATGGCTATCCCAGGAAGGGGTAGCGGTAATCGGTAGGGCTCACAAAAGTCTCCTTGATGAGCCTGGGCGACACCCAGCGCAGCAGGTTCTGAGCCGAACCGGCCTTGTCGTTGGTGCCTGAGGCCCGGGCTCCGCCAAATGGTTGTTGCCCGACCACAGCTCCTGTGGGCTTGTCGTTGATGTAAAAGTTGCCGGCGCAATTCTCCAGGGCACGGGTGGCCTGGTCAATGGCGTAGCGGTCGGTCGAAAGCACGGCCCCGGTAAGGGCGTATTCGGAGGTCTTGTCGATAAGCTCCAGGGTGGCATCCCACTGAGCATCTTCGTAAATATATACGGTAACTACGGGGCCAAACAATTCGGTTTCCATGGTCACGTAATGCGGGTCGGTAGTCAGAATCACCGTGGGTTCTATAAAATAGCCCACAGACTTGTCGTAGTGGCCACCGGCGATAATCTGGGCTTTCTTGTCGGCTTTGGCCCGGTCGATAAACCCGGCCAGCTTGTCGAATGAACCCTCATGTATAACCGCAGTGATAAAGTTGCCCATGTCGGCCGGCGATCCTGGCTTGCGGAACGAGGCGATGTCTTTCTTAACCCGTTCCAGAATGGTGTTAGCCGTCGATTTGGGCAGGTATACCCGCGAGGCGGCGCTGCATTTTTGCCCCTGCAGCTCAAAGGCGCCCCGGGTAATGGCCGTGGCCACCTGCTGGGGGTCGGCGCTCGGGTGTGCGACAATGAAGTCTTTGCCCCCGGTTTCCCCCACAATGCGCGGATAGGTTTTGTACGTGCCGATGTTTTCGCCAATCTTTTTCCAAATGGCCTTGAATACTTCGGTTGAGCCGGTGAAGTGGATGCCCGAAAAGTCGGGGTGGGTCAGCAGGGTATCGGTAATCATTACCGGGTCGCCGAAGACGGTGTTGATCACCCCGTCGGGCAGGCCGGCTTCTTTGAATACCTCCACGATTACCTGCGCTGAGAAGATCTGGTGGTCGCTGGGTTTCCAGACCACTACGTTCCCCATCATGGCAGCACTGGCGGGCAGGTTTCCGGCGATGGCTGTGAAATTGAAGGGGGTAATGGCGTAAATGAAGCCTTCCAGGGGGCGGTATTCCACCCTGTTCCAAATGCCATCTGACGACTCGGGCTGCTCGCGGTAGATCCCCGCCATGAATTCCACGTTGTAGCGCAGAAAATCGATAAGCTCGCAAGCCGCGTCAATCTCGGCCTGGTGAACGGTCTTGGACTGGGCCAGCATGGTGGCTGCGTTGATGCGGGCGCGGTAGGGGCCGGCTATCAGGTCGGCCGCCTTCAGGAAGACGGCTGCCCGATGTTCCCAGGGCAGGGCCGCCCAGGCCTGGCGGGCCTGCAGGGAGGAGGCAATGGCTGCTTCCACATCCTTTTTCCCGGCCAGGTGGTACTGCCCGAGGGTATGGCCGTGCTCGTGGGGAGGGGCCATGCGGCGTGTGTTGCCCGTGCGCACTTCCCGTCCGCCGATGGTCATCGGGATGTCGGCTGTGCCTGCGTAATATGCCTTGTACTGTTTCAATACGGCTTCGCGTTCGGGTGACCCAGGTGCGTAGCTCTTGACCGGCTCGTTAGTGGCCGGCGGGACTTGAAAAAATCCGTTGCCCATGTTGTGTGGTTTTCGCGGTTAATAAATGCGATGCAAAGGTACGAAAAGCACGGGCCTTAAAAAAGAGATAAGGGGATGTGGCGCCCTTAATTGAGGGCGAAAGGAGCACAGAGGCGGAAAATGGGTACATAGACCCGGAATTTTTCGGTCGAGGTGAAATTAACCATGTTGAAATAGCCCTTCATGGCCCCGATGGGAGAGGCCAGCAGGCAGCCCGAGCTGTAGGTGTGAGACTCGCCGGGCCTGATTACCGGTTTTTTGCCGATCACCCCTTCCCCGTCGAGCACCTCGATGTCTTTCAGGGCATCGTATATCTTCCAGTGCCGCGAGGTGAGCTGCACGGCATCCTTGCTCTGGTTTTCGATGGTGATGGTATATCCGAAAGCGAAGTGCATTTTGTAGTTTTTGAAGAAAGTTCCTTCAAAACTGGTATCTACCGAGATCTTTATACCCTTGGTTACTTGTGTGATCATTTTCTAATACGTTACCGCGCTGCCAACAAAGAGCACCACAATGGCAATCCAGGCCAAGATAACAAATACAGTGTTCAACAGCAGATACTTTATGATGGTTTTAAAATGACCCTGTTTGTAAAATTTGCGCATCGCCACATAGAGGTACACAGCGAAGACGGCAAACGACAACCAGGTCAGATTGGTATCCTTCCCAATAAGGCGACCTGCCAAAAGCCCAATAATGAGCAAGATAAAAAAGAGGGACTGAATGTGAAAGCTAAACACCAGATTATCGGTGTAGGTGTAACTTTTCCTGATGTACACCAGCCAAAGGAAGATCGAAAACACCGGCAGGAAAAAGAAAGTGGCCAGCGGAAGCTTTGAAATTTGATCGCTGATAAAGCTCCCGGGCTGCCGCAAAAGCCGCAGCACCGATTGTGCCGTGTCAAAGCTCAGCCGGTCTTCGGCATTCTCGGCGAGGCCATAGCGGGCTACTGCTTCTTCGTATTCGTACAGGGTATCGTTGCGGATCAGGGTAATAAAGGCCCCTGTTTTTTCGGCAATGCGCCCGATGTAGCCCCCCTCCACTTTTGTCAGGAATCCTTTTGGGTCGGCAATCAGTGCGGAGTCCTTGCTGTGCTTGGCCTCCATGATCTGCTCTCCGAGCGGAATCGAATCGAGCGCCTCGAGCGCCTTCCTGGCCTCTTTGATATCTCCCCCGAGTTGTAAGGAATCCAGGGCCTGAAGCGCCATTTGCTTTTCGGGTTCATTTATGGCGATTTCAATTTTCGGGATCTGCGGCACCTCATCGAGCTTCTGGTCCAAATGCTGCCGGTCCAGCGATTTAAAATCGCCCCCCATGTTGAGCAGCAGGAAATAGATGATGGCCAGGCTAAGCAAAAAGCGGAAGGGGTTGGTGTAAGAGACCCGTTTGCCCGCCACATAGTCGAGGGAAATGCGGCCCGGGCTTAAAATCAGTGACTTCACGGTTTTCAGCAGGCGGGAATCGTAGTCGATTATGCTGCCCAGGAATTCCTCCAAGAAATCGCGCATGCCCAGGCTCTTGGTGCTGTTCAGCTGCGAGCAGTAGGGACAATAGCGGTCGCTCAGCTCCAGGGGGTGCCCGCAGTTCAGGCATTTGTTGCCCCGGAATTTTAGCTGGTATCGAACGGCCTTGCGGGCCGGTTTGCTCAATTCTTCGCCCATGGGAATCAGTTGGTGATCGTGCTCGAGTTGGCAGTACCTACCCCGATGACGCTATCGTAAATATCCCCAAAATTCCTGTAATAAACCAATATGGTGTAGGTGTTTTCGGTTACGTGGAAATTCCCGACCACAGCATTCAGCTCCACGGTGCCGTCTTCGCGCTCAATCACATACTTATAATTGTAGAATCCCTGCTTGAGCAGCAGGGTGGCTTCCATGTTGCCGGTATCGCTATTGTAGGTCATCAGGTTTTCTTCAGACAGCTCGTAGTTGTTGTATTTGCCGAAGATATACACCTTGTCGAGGCCCAGCAGGGGGGTATAGGGGAGGAAGAAGTGCACCAGGGTGTACTCGGCTTCCCGGGAGGGGTCGCTGCCCTGCAGGGTGCGGATCATGTAGTCGCCATTGATGTCGGGGTAATAGGTATAGGCCAGGTCGAAGCGATACCTGTTCGGGAAAAGGTAGTGGTGGTACAGGTCTTCGATCGAAATGCTCGAGATGGCCGCGGTGGGAGCCCTCAGGTCGCTCGTATCAAAATATTCGTATTCGTTGCCCCCGTAAAAGGCGGTTTCCTGGTCGTATTTATAGACCAGTTCGGAACCCAGGGTAAATTGGGGCGGGATGTTGTAACGGGCCGTGGGCCAATGGAAATTTTGCAAAATGGCCACCTTCACCATCTGCTTCGGATTGATCAGCTGTATGCCTGCCGGCTTGATGCCAAACTGAACCGACTGCATGGTATTCATGGAGGCGAATTGCCGCGACCGGCGCACACTGGCGGGCACATTCACCAGGTCCTGGAAGATCACAAACCGTCGCGAAAACTGCAATTCCCCGGCGGTATTATAAATTTCAAGCATATAGTTCCCGCTTACCCGGGGGGCCACCTGCTGGTTCGGCAACCTGAGGCGGTAGTTCGAAAAGGACTGCAGGGTGGTAAAGCTGTTCCCGTAATCCACGATCCGCTGGTTGTCCATCCCGCTCAGGTATTGCGATTTGAGCAGGGCCGAGGGGGTCCAGTCGTAGTTGCAGTGAACGATGCGGTAATAATAGTCCTGTTCCCGTGCCGTGAGGTCGTCGAACTCCAGGATGATGGGTTCTCCGAGCTGCACGATCGGAAACTGGTCGTCTGTTGGGCCCTTGAAGACGATCGACTTGATGTTCGGGGGCGGGGGAGCTTCGGTGAGCACCTGGGCCGGCAGGGACAGGGCCCAGAGGAAAATGGGCAGTAAGCAAAGCAAAAATCGCATGGGGAGCCGCTGTTTGAGGCAAAGGTAAACAAAAACCGTACCCCCCGAATTTGCCACCGATGTACGGTCAAAAAAAGGGGGTAATAATTATGATTGCACGCTCAGATGTGCTATTTTTGGGCCGTAATTTTGTAAACTAAGGCTACGTTCCTATGCCAACTGAGATCCGAATCAAAAAAGGATTGAACATCAATCTTATCGGCGCTGCAGAACCCACCACCTCCAAAGCTGTACCCAGCAATGTTTACTCCCTCAACCTACTCGATTTTCACGGGCTTACACCCAAGTTGATCGTGCGTGAAGGGGCCGAAGTAAAGGCGGGCGAGGCGCTCTTCTACAATAAGGATTACCGACCCATGGTCTTTGCCTCCCCGGTTAGCGGGGAAGTGGTGGAGATACAGCGGGGCCCCCGGCGGCGCATCCTCTCCCTGCGGATTTTGGCCGACAAGGAGCAGAAGCCCCTGGCGCACCAGCCGCTCGACCTGAAAAAGGCCGATGCAGCGGCCGTGCGGGAGTTCTTGCTGAAAACCGGCTGCTGGCCCTTTCTGAAGCAGCGGCCCTACGACCTGATTGCCGATCCGGATTCACGGCCCAAGGCGATCTTTGTGTCGGCCTGCATAACGGCGCCCCTGGCTGCCGACATCAACTACACCCTGAAAGGGAAAGAGAAGGAGCTCCAGGCGGCCTTAAGCGCCCTGGCCAAGCTCACCCCCGGGAAAGTACATGTGAGCATAGGCGCCGGGGCCGATTCGCCCTTTGCAGGATTGCAGGGCATTGAACTGCACCGTATCAGCGGGCCCCACCCGGCCGGCCTGGTAGGCACCCAGATTAACCACATCGACCCCATCAACAAGGGGGAACGGGTATGGACCGTTTCGCCCCAGGACCTGGTGATCATCGGGGAAGCCCTGCTCACCGGCATCTATAACGCGGAGCGCGTGGTGGCCCTGGCCGGAGGCAGCATCAAAAACCCGAAGTATTACACCACCCGGATCGGTGCCGAAATCTCGACTTTCCTGTATGCCAGCGGGGTAAATGAAAAGAACTTCAGGGTCATCAACGGGGATGTGCTCACCGGCAGGAAAACCCGGCCCGATGGGTACCTCGGTTTTTACAACAACACGGTAACGGCCATTCCGGAGGGTGACGACTACGAGTTTTTCGGATGGACCAAACCCGTCTTCAACAAAATATCAACCACCCGGGCCCTGACCTTTTCATGGCTCCACCCGAACAAGAAATACAACCTGAATACCAACACCAATGGCGAACACCGGGCCTTCGTGGTTACCGGGCAGTACGAGCAGGTATTCCCCCTGGACATCTACCCGCTGCAGCTGCTCAAGGCCTGCATGGTGGGAGACCTGGACGAGATGGAGCAACTGGGGCTCTACGAGGTGATCCCGGAGGACTTCTCCCTGACTGAATTTGTCTGTATTTCCAAACAACCCCACCAGGAGATCATCCGCAAGGGCCTCGACCTGTTGCATTCTGAAATTGGATAACGAAACGACATGAGTGACAAAAGACTGACCTTCAAGAAAAGGTTGCACATAATCAAGCATGGCCTGCGCGGCAAGAAGCTGGCTCCGGCCTTCAGCGCCCTGCACACCTTCCTGTTCACCCCTGACGAAACCACCCATTCGGGCGCGCACGTGCGGGTAGCCGACGACCTTAAGCGAACGATGAACACGGTAATCCTGGCCCTGATTCCGGTCCTGATTTTCTCTTTCTTCAACACGGGATACCAGCATTTCGCAGCTCTTGACGCGGCAGCCGGTACCCCGCGCCAACTCGATCTGATGGGCAATTTCCTGACCTGGGAAAACTTTTGGCTGGGCTTCACCCAGGTTCTTCCCCTGGTCATCGTTTCCTATGCCATTGGCCTGGGGATCGAATTCCTCTTTGCCGTGATCAAAGGACACGAGGTGGAAGAGGGGTATCTGGTTACCGGTATGCTGGTACCGCTGATCATCCCCGTGGACACCCCCCTGTGGATGCTGGCTGTGGCCGTTGCCTTTGGCGTGGTGATCGGAAAGGAAGTATTCGGCGGTACCGGGATGAATATCCTGAACCCTGCCCTGACCATCAGGGCCTTCCTCTTCTTCGCCTATCCTACATGGATGAGCGGCGACAAGGTCTGGGTGCACGACGCCGTGCGGCTGGCGGGCACACCCGACGCCATCTCCGGCGAGACCATCCTCGGGGCCCTGGCACAGAATGCCCCGTACCACTATAGCATTTCCGACATGTTCTTCGGTTTTATCCCGGGCTCTGTCGGGGAAACCTCTACGTTTCTGATTTTGCTCGGCGGGCTGTTCCTGGTTTTTTCCAGGATCGCCAGCTGGCGCATCATGCTGAGCTCCGTAATCGGGGCCCTGGTGATGGGGCTTGTTTTCAACGGTATTGTAGACCAGGGATGGATAGCAGAGGGCAGCCGCTTTTACAGCCTGATGAGTTTCCCCTTCTGGGAACACCTGCTTGTCGGGGGACTGGCCTTCGGGATCGTTTATATGGCCACCGACCCGGTAACCGGGTCGCAGACCAACCGCGGCAAGTGGATTTATGGCTTTTTGATCGGCTTCATTTCGGTCATGATCCGGGTGTTTAACCCGGCCTACCCGGAAGGCGTCTTCCTGGCCATATTGCTGATGAACGTGTTTGCCCCGACCATTGATCACTACGTGGTGCGCGGCAATATCAAAAAACGCCTGAAACGCCTGACATCGGCTACCATCCTGGCCGGGGAGGCAGGGGGCAAAGCCGAACAACTGAAAGCTGAAACCGTATAGTTATGGCAATCGACACCCAAAAGAATTCCTATACCCTTCTTTTCTCTGCCGGCATGGTGCTGGTGGTGGGGGCGTTGCTGGCCTTCGTTTCGTCGGCCCTGAAGCCCACCATTAAAGAAAACGAGCGGTTCGAGAAACAGCAGAACATTCTCTACGCCATGGGCGTGAATGAAAATTCGGATGAGGGTTCTGTGAATTTCGTTCCCACCAAGACGGTGGAACAGACCTTTGCCCAGTACATCAAGAAACAACTCGTGGTGGAAGGGGATAAAATAACCGAAGACCCCGAGGCCTACCTGATCGACATGAAGAAACAGGTTGCCGCGGCCAAGAAGGGACAGCCCGCCAAACTCCCGGTGTTAATCGGCGAGAAAGACGGCAAGACCTATTACATCCTGCCCATGTACGGGAAGGGGCTCTGGGATGCCATCTGGGGCTATCTGGCCCTGGACGAGCAAATGGTGGTGCAGGGGGTGTATTTTGACCACAAAGGCGAAACCCCGGGCCTGGGGGCCAATATCAAGGAGCGGTATTTCATGGATGACTTCCAGGGGGAAACCGTGATGGACGGTACCCGCTATGTGGGCGTGCAGGTGGCCAAAGGGAACAACGACCCTTTGAATAAAGACAAACAGGACAATCAGGTAGACGCCCTGGCCGGCGCCACCATTACCGGGAACGGGGTAACGGCCATGATCGCCGACACCTTCCGCCTCTACCAGGACTATCTCAAAACCGTAAGCGCTAACTAATATGGCACTACTCAGTAAAAAAGACGCAAAACTCGTACTGGACCCGCTGGCCGACAACAACCCGATTACCATTCAGGTACTGGGCATCTGTTCAGCCCTTGCGATTACCGCCCAGCTGCAGGCAGCTGTGGTAATGGCCATTTCGGTCATGTTTGTGTTGGGCATGGGCAACGTGGTAATCTCCCTGATGCGCAATATTATCCCCTCAAAGATCCGGATCATCGCCCAGCTTGTGGTGGTGGCGGCCCTGGTAATTATTGTGGACCAGGTGCTCAAGGCCTTTGCCTACGAGCTCAGCAAGACCCTTTCGGTGTTTGTGGGGCTAATCATCACCAACTGTATCATCATGGGCCGTTTTGAGGCCTTCGCCCTTGGCAACACCCCCTGGCGCTCCTTTTTGGACGGCATCGGCAACGCCCTCGGGTATGGCATCATCCTGGTTATTGTGGCCTTTTTACGCGAACTGCTGGGCTCCGGCACGCTGTTCGGCATCAAGGTGCTGGGCGACCCCATCGCCAAGACCGGCGTGTATGCCCTGGGTTACGAAAACAATGGCTTCATGATTATCCCGCCTGCCGCTCTGATCGTAGTGGGGATAATCATCTGGGTACAACGCTCGCGCAACCCGGCCCTGATCGAAGAAAACTAAGCGCCGCCGAATTAAAATGAAGAACGTATGTTAGAGCATGTAGAATTATTCTTCAAGTCCATATTCATCGACAATATGGTGTTTGCCGTCTTTCTGGGGATGTGTTCCTTCCTGGCGGTATCCAAAAAAGTTTCCACCGCCGTGGGCCTGGGGGCTGCCGTTATCTTTGTACTGGCCGTTACCGTACCCCTAAACTGGCTGCTTGACCAGTACCTGCTGCAGCCCGGCGCCCTTTCCTGGCTGGGGCCTGAATACGCCGATTACGACCTGAGTTTCCTCTCTTTCATTTTGTTTATCGCCACCATTGCCACCATGGTGCAATTGGTGGAAATCGTGGTGGAGAAATTCACCCCGGCCCTGTACAACTCCCTGGGGATCTTCCTGCCGCTGATCGCTGTGAACTGCGCCATTCTGGGAGGGTCGCTATTCATGCAGAGCCGCGAGATCGAAACCCTGGGCCTGGCCCTGAACTATGGGGTGGCTTCAGGTATCGGCTGGTTCCTGGCCATTGTGGCTATTGCCGCCATCCGCGAGAAAATACGCTACTCCAATGTGCCTGCGCCCCTGCGCGGGCTGGGTATCACCTTTATAATCACCGGCCTGATGGGCATCGGCTTCCAAAGCTTCGGAGGCATGCTCACCGGAGGTGATGAGGGAGGGGGCGACAAGGAAGAAGCGGGCAAGGAGATGGCCGCTCAACCCGAAGAAGCTACAGACCAAGACAAAAAAGAGGAGGAGTCCCTGAAAAAGGAAACCACCGTCTCGTATAACGACCTTGTAAAGAAACCGCAATGATTTTAGCTGCAAGTACCGTAGGAACCATCGTCATCACGGTAATCGCCTTTCTGATCCTCCTGCTGCTTTTGGTGGCACTGCTGCTGGTAACCAAGGAGAAACTATCACCCTCGGGGCCGGTAACCATAACCATCAATGGGGAAAAGGAGATACAGGTGCCTTCGGGCAGTTCGCTGCTCTCGACCCTGGGGAACCAGAAAATATTCCTGCCTTCGGCCTGCGGAGGCGGGGGAACCTGCATCCAGTGTGAGTGCCATGTGCTATCGGGAGGCGGGGAACCGCTGCCCACCGAGACCCCCCATTTCTCCAAGAGGGAGCTCAATTCCGGGGCACGCCTGGCCTGTCAGGTTAAGGTGAAGCAGGATATGGAGATTACCATTCCCGAAGAGGTGTTCGGTATTAAAAAGTGGGAAGCCACCGTGGTGCGGAATTACAACGTGGCCTCCTTTATCAAGGAGTTCGTGGTGGAAATCCCGGAAGACATGAATTACAAGGCCGGGGGCTACATCCAGATCGAGATTCCACCCTGCGAGGTGCCCTATAAGGACATCGACATTACGGCCCACCCCGAAGAGCACGAAACACCCGATAAATTCCAGAACGAATGGGACAAGTTCAACCTATGGCCCCTGGTGATGAAAAACCCGGAAACCGTGGAGCGCGCCTATTCCATGGCCTCTTACCCGGCTGAAGGGCGCGAGGTCATGCTGAACGTACGTATCGCCACCCCGCCCTGGGACCGCGCCAAGAACGGCTGGATGGACGTAAACCCGGGGGTTGCCTCTTCGTACATCTTTGCGCGCAAACCGGGCGACAAGGTGACCATTTCAGGACCTTACGGCGAATTCTTCATCAACGAATCAGAAGCCGAAATGCTCTATGTGGGCGGTGGGGCCGGCATGGCGCCCATGCGTTCGCACCTCTACCACCTGTTCAAAACCCTGAAGACCAACCGGAAGGTGACGTATTGGTACGGAGGACGCTCCAAGCGCGAGCTGTTCTACATCGACCACTTCAAGAAACTGGAGCAGGAGTTCCCGAATTTCCGCTTCTTTATGGCCCTTTCCGAACCCCTGCCGGAAGACAACTGGAAGGTGAAGGAAAACCTGGATGCCCCGGGCGACGGTTTTGTGGGCTTCATCCACAATTGTGTGATCGAGCACTACCTGAACCACCACGATTCGCCCGAAGATATCGAATTGTATTTCTGCGGGCCGCCCCTGATGAACAAGGCGGTTCAGAAAATGGGAGAAGACTTCGGCATTCCGGACGAGAACATACGTTTCGACGACTTCGGAGGCTAAGCCACTCAATGCATTTAAAAAACCGATATGACCCCATATCGGTTTTTTTATAGCTCCTGCCATGAAGCCACTCTCCGAACAAGAATTGCACAACCTGGCCATGAACCTGGTGGGCCATGAGCTGGAAGCCGCCGGGTTTGAATTTTTGGGGGTTAACAGCAAACTGGGAAAGAATCCCCAGTTTGTGTGCCTGAAAGACGGCAACCTGCACTTTATCGTGGTGCGGCCCGTGCCTTTCCCGGCAGATCCGCGGGTGTACGATTCGGCCCTGATGGAGAAAATAAAAACACATGCCCTTACCTTTGAGGCGCGAACCTATTACGCCGGAGTAGGCCTGTCGCCTGCCGACAACCGCAATGCCCCGGTCTGTTTGAACGAACCTTATATCGTAGATTATGAAGGCCTTATTGAACTTTAGCCGATTTGCGGGAGTTACCCTGATGACCCTGCTGCTGGCGCTGGGTTGCGGCCCGGCAGGTCCCCTGCAGCGGCAGCAATACCAGGGCGGAGCCCTGGGCACTTCCTATGCTATTATCGTTTATGCCGATGGGGAACACGACTTTACCGGACAGATCGACTCGGTATTCGCCGTGATGAACCGCTCCATGTCTACCTACCTGCCCGATTCCGACATCAGCCGCAGCAACGCGGGCGATACCGCAGTGGTGGTGGATGCCATGTTCCGGGAAGTCTTCGAGGCTTCTCGCGACATTTGGAAAACCAGCAAAGGCGCCTTCGACCCGACCGTAGGGGTACTGGTTGATGCCTGGGGCTTTGGCCCGGGCCAGGCCCTGGAGATGGACAGCCTCAAGGTAGACAGCCTGCTCGCCTACGTGGGGTTTGAAAAAGTTAGCCTGGGCCCCGACGGCCGCCTCCGCAAAGCGGTTCCCCAGCTCCGGCTCGATTTCAATGCCATTGCCAAGGGTTATTCCATCGACCGCCTGGCTGCCCTGTTCGATGCGGAAGGCGTTTCGCATTACCTCATTGAGGTGGGGGGCGAGGTGCGCGCCCGGGGCGGGAACCCCGAAAAAAAAGAGCCCTGGCGCATCGGCATAGACGATCCGCAGGTACTAGATGGCAGGGCCATCAAGCGGGTAATCGCCCTGGAAAACCGCTCCATGGCTTCGTCGGGGAATTACCGCAAATTCCGGGTCGACCCCGAAACCGGCAGCAAATATGTGCATACCATAGATCCGCATACCGGCTATACCCGGGCTTCAAATATACTTGCAGCCTCTGTGCTGGCCCCCACATGCATGGTAGCCGACGGCTATGCAACCACCCTTATGGCCATGTCTTTGGAAGATTCCCAGAAACTCCTGGAAGCCGATGACGACCTGGACGCCTATATTATCTATCTGGATGCAGAAGGGCAGGTGGCCGAATTCATGACGCCGGGGTTTGAGGCTTTGCTGCGTTAAGCGCAGCAAAGCAGGGAAGGTTTTGCTCGTCAGGCCGGCTGGCCTGACTCGCTTTTTCTCCTTTTTCTTTTGCCCACCCAAAAGAAGGAGGCAAAGAAAAGGGTGTTTCCGGCGAACTTCTGCCCCTTGAAATCTATGTCAGGGCTGCGGCCGCCGCTTAACCTACGCGACCTACGGTCGCTCAGAACCGGCTAAACTGCGTTTACCGCACACCCTTCCTCGATTTACTACGGTTCAGAAGTGATGCCGGTATCATCCTCCTTTGGTGGTTGCATTGGGCGTAGTCCGCAACCGGCCTAATTTTTTGCGCGTAGTAAATGCAGCAAATCTTGCCGCAGAATAAAGGGAGCCGCGTCGGAGCAGCATTGCTGCGTAGGTTACGCGGCGAGGTCCAAGTTTTGCGTTGGATTTCAAGCGCAAAAAGTTCAGCCGCAGCGATTTTTTGGCCACTTTTTTATCGCTTAAAAAAAGTGGCGATAAAAGCGAGTTGCGCCTGCAAGGCGAAACAAGCCCACCCTGCCACATGACCTGCAAAATGGAAACTAAGCCCCTGCAGGCTTACGTACCAGCGGAATGAGCTCCCCGTCGGCCAGCCGGTACCGGTCTTTTAGCTCAGGGGTGAAGCGGGCGGTATAATCGACAGCCTCTGTATCAAAGCCTGCCTGGCGCAGCAAATCGAAATAATCGCGCCCGTAGACGCGCACGTGGTCGTACTGTCCGAACAGGCGCCGCCGCTCTTGCGGATCGGTTACCGAAGGGTCTTCGTAAGTGGTTTTGCGTCGTAAGTCTTGCGGAACCTGGAAGATGCCCCATCCGCCAGGTTTCATAACCCGGTACAATTCAGCGAGGGCTTTCCGGTGATCGGGGATGTGTTCCAGAACGTGGTTGCAGAGCACGACATCGAAGCTGTCGGAGGCGAAGGGCAGGTGGCAGATATCCGCTTTTACCGTGGCCAGAGGCGAATTCAGGTCGGTGGTAACATAGTCGAGGTGCCCGAGCCGTTTAAACCGGCTGAAAAAGGCCTGTTCGGGTGCAAAATGCAGCAGGCGGGCGGGCCGGGTGAAAAAATCGGTCTCATTTTGAAGGTACAGCCAGAGCAGCCTGTGCCGTTCCAGGGAAAGGGTGGAAGGGGAGAGCACATTTTCCCGGGGTTTTTCGTACCCGTAGGGCAAAAAAGCCCTGAACTGCCTGCCATCAATGGGGTCCGTGTAGCGCCGGCCCTTCAGCCAGAGGGCGAGCAGCGGCCTGGCCGCATAGCTCAGGCGGATCAGCAACGGCCGCGGAAAGCGCCTGAGCACCCATTTGAAAACCGATTTCAAGGGCGACTTGGGGCTAGCGGGCTGCTGCGGAATTCGTCTTCTTCTTCAGACCGGATGCCGAGGGCCTCGTAAATATAGGAGAAGGTGGAAAGGAGCTCGGGTTTGCCGTTTACCAAAGCCACATTGTGTTCGAAATGGGCGCTGGGCTTGTTATCGGCGGTGAGGATCGTCCACCCGTCTTTCAGCTGGCGGATGCGGTGTGTGCCCATGTTGATCATCGGCTCTATGGCCACCACCATGCCCTCAACGAATTTCTTGCCACGACCCCGCTTGCCGTAATTGGGCATTTCGGGGGCTTCGTGCAATTTGCGGCCCAGGCCGTGGCCCACCAGTTCGCGTACCACGCCGTAGCCGTGGCCTTCGCAGTGTTGCTGGATGGCATAGGCCACATCGCCCACGCGGTTACCGAGCCGGAATTCGCGAATACCCAGATAGAGTGATTCCTTGGTAACCTGCAGCAACTGGCGCGTTTCAGGGGCTACTTCGCCCACCTCAAAGGTATAGGCGTGGTCGCCGTAAAACCCGTTCTTCAGGGCCCCGCAGTCTACCGAGACCACATCGCCCTCCTTAAAGGGCTGGTCGGTGGGGATGCCGTGTACCACCTGGGCGTTGGGGCTGATATTCAGTGTATTCGGGAATCCGTACATGCCCAGAAAGCCGGGCTTGGCCCCCTGTTCGCGTATAAAGTCTTCTGCGAGACGGTCGAGCTGCAGGCCGGTAATCCCTGGTTTGATCTCGGCCGCCAGCATGCCCAGTGTTCGAGACACCACCAGGGCGCTTTCCCGCATCAACTCAATCTCTTCAGTGGTTTTGGCGTGAATCATGGGTGCAAAGATAATACAGTTGCACGAAAGGGGAATCCTGAGGGTTAGTCCCAGTCGTAAGCGTGGCGGTAGGGCTGCCCGCTTAAGATTTTTTGCATATCGGTTTCCAGTTCCTCGATGGGGAATTCCACAATGCGCCCCATCTCTTCCCCATTGCGGTAAAAGATAAAAGTGGGGACCTGTATGAGTTCCAGCCCTTCTTCGAACTGCCCGGGGGTGGTCTTGTCGCGGTCTACGGCAATAACTTCGACGTCATCAGGGTTGTATCCGGCCTGCTCCAGAATTTTCACAAAACGGGGCACCTCGCGCCGGCTGTCTTTGCACCAGGTGCCCAGCAACAGCACGATGTGGACATCTTCCAGCAAGGGTTTGAGCTCGGTTACCTTTTCCGCATTGGGCTGGTAGGCATCCAGGTTGGCCCCGTACCATTGGGCAAACGGCGTTACTTTGAGGGAGTCGAGGGAGGCGGTGCCCACCAGCATCACGGAACCCTCGTCGGGCACCCGGACGGCTGTGTGGGGTGGGTTGGCCTTACAGGCGGCCAGGGCCAGGGCCAGCAGCAGGTATCTAAGGGTCATGGACATGTCAGAGCAATGATTTTTGGGTCATGAGCCCGGGTTGGGGCACACCCAGGATTTCGAGCAGGGTAGGGGCCACATCGCCCAACACGCCCGAACGAATGTTTTTGCGGTCGGGGTCGACCAGGATCAGGGGCACAGGGTTGGTGGTATGGGCCGTGTTGGGACTTCCGTCGGGGTTCACCATAGTGTCGCAATTGCCGTGGTCGGCGATAACAATGGTGCTATAGCCGTTTTCCAGCCCGGCGGTGATAACTGTGCGGGCGCAGCTGTCTACCGTCTCACAGGCCTTTATAGCGGCCTGCATGTCGCCCGTATGGCCCACCATGTCGGGATTGGCAAAATTCAGGCAAACGAAGTCGGCTTCTCCCTTTTGCAATTCGGGGACAATGGCATCGCGTATTTCATAGGCGCTCATCTCCGGTTTCAGATCGTAGGTAGCCACTTTTGGCGAGGGGCAGAGAATGCGCTTTTCCCCATCGAAGGGCGTTTCGCGCCCCCCGTTGAAGAAGAAGGTAACGTGGGGGTATTTTTCGGTCTCGGCAATGCGGATCTGCTTTTTGCCGGCACTGGCAAGCACTTCGCCCAGGGTGCTCTCGATATTGTCTTTGTCGTAGACCACGTGCACCCCATTGAAGGTGTCGTCGTAATTGGTCAGGGTTACGTAGTAGAGCTTCAGGGGGTGCATGTTTTGCTCGTGGAAGGCCACCTGGCTCAGGGCCTGGGTGAGTTCGCGCCCCCGGTCGGTTCGGAAGTTGAAGAAAACCACCACATCGTCTTCGGCAAGCGAGGCCACAGGCGCTCCCTGCCCATCGGTCATAACAATCGGCTTGATGAACTCATCGGTTACCCCGGCCTTATAGCTCGCCTCAAGAGAGGCCACGGCATCGTGCGAAGCAGTGCCGGTACCATGCACCAGCAGGTCGTAGGCTTCCTTGACGCGCTCCCATCGTTTGTCGCGGTCCATGGCGTAGTAGCGGCCCACCACAGAAGCCAGGCGGGTCGGGCTGCCCTTAAGGGAAGCCAGCAAATCGCGCACGAAGCCCACGCCGCTTTTGGGGTCTACATCGCGGCCATCGGTAAAGGCGTGAACGAAGGAGGACTGCACCCCGGCATTGGCAGCAGCTTTGACCAGGCCCTTGAGGTGGTCTATGTGGCTGTGCACGCCCCCATCGCTGAGCAGGCCCAGGAAATGAACGGGCTTGCCATTGGTTCTGGCGTAGGCAAAAGCCTCTTGCAGGGCCGGCTCGTCTTTGAGGGTATCATTTTTTACGGCCAGGTTAATCTTGGCCAGGTCTTGATAAACGATGCGTCCGGCGCCAAGGTTCATGTGGCCCACTTCCGAATTGCCCATCTGACCTTCGGGCAGGCCCACGTTCATACCGTCTGTAAGCAGGGTGGCATGCGGATATTTGGTATAGAGGGAGTCGACAAATGGGGTCTGGGCCTGGTCTATGGCAGATACCTTCGGGTCGGGAGAAATGCCCCACCCGTCGAGTATCATGAGAATGGCTTTGTGGTTCATGGGTGCTTGCGGCGGTTTAAGACTTCAAAAATAGCATGAATTCGGCAGCCCTGCCACACTTTTGGGATTCTTTTTGGAAAGGCCTGCCCAGGCCGGGGGGTGTTAAATATATCTTATTTAACGCTTCATCCTGAAACACTTACAACAACGTTTCGTCTTTAATAGCATAGCACATGCCAGCATTCATCATCAATCTAAAATCGACGCGTTATGAAAACTTGTTCCGTTTACACGGTGGTTATGGCCCTGTTGCTGGCCCTGCCCGCCGCTGCCATGAAAGACCCCGCGCCAGCCCTCCCCCTGGGAATGGAAAAGACTCGCTCATTAATGGAAATCAGCCCTTTCTGCAAGGCAATTATGCAGGGAGAGTTTGAAACCGTGAAGAAAATGATCGCCCTCGGGGAAGATGTGAATCGCAAATCGCTGGGTAAAACACCCCTGATTTTTGCAGCCCGTTACAACCGGGCCGAGATTGTCGCGCTGTTGCTCGAGAGCGGGGCCGATCCGAACCTGCGCTGCGACAAGGGGTATACGCCCCTGCAACACGCCGAACTGTCGCAAGCTGTCGAGTCGGCAAACCTGATAAGAATTGCTATGAAAGCCTGAAATCGCAGGAGTTTAGGCATCAATCAAAGGAAAAACCCCGGCCTAGGCCGGGGTTTTTTTCATTTCCATGTGGGACGTCTCGTGTTCTCGCAAAAGGGCCCGGGTATCCGGTTCAGAATTCGAAGCCGGTAAATGCCCTGTACAGCAAGGCGTAAATCGCCATGGTCAGCATCAGAGCGCAAAAGATGGAATAAGCCTTCAACAGCACCACCACATAAGCCGGGTGGCAGTCGTCAAAAGCGTGCATGTACAAATTTTTGAAATGTAATAGTGTTCCCATATAGTTGTTCTAATCGAGTTAAAACACAGCTACAAGGGTTAAATTGGGGCTTTGAGCTTCTCCGATAAGGCTTGCCGAAGCAAAGGAGCTCAAGAAAATTTGGGAATGCTCAAATATACAAAAAAGAGGGTCGGGCTGGCGGGGTATGCAGATAATTCGATCAACTGCGGTATTTCTCGATGGCCGCCCGGATTTTTTCAATCCGGTTGTCTGGGTCAGGGTGGGTGCTTTGAAATTCGGGAACCCGATTGGGGCCTGCCGCCTCCTTGAGGATTTCCATAACCCGGATCATCTCTTCGGGGTCGTAGCCCGACTGGATCATGAACAACACGCCCAGCTCGTCACTCTCCAGTTCGTCGCCCCGGCCATTGGTGAGCAGGGTATTCTGGCCGATTCCGGCAACCATGTCGCCCATGTCGGCTCCCACAGAAGCGCCCATGGATACCGTTTTCCAGAAATTGCTATCGGCGATGCGCTCGGCCGAATGCCTTCCGATTACGTGCCCGATCTCATGGCCGAGCACCCCGGCGAGCTGCGCCTCGTTCAGGCGTGAAAACAGGGCATATGTAATGAAGACCTGCCCGCCCGGAAGGGCAAAGGCGTTGATGGTCTGGTCGTCGGCCAACAGGTGGAATTCATAAGTATAGGGTGTTTCGCGGGCGATGCTGCCCTGCACCAGGCGGTTGCCCACGGCATCCACTAAGGCCTGCATCCGTTGGTCGGGGTGGAGCCCCCCGTGCTGCTGGGCCATCTCTGGGGCTGCCTGCAGGCCTATGGCGATTTCCTGATCGGCCGTCATGTTGATGTTCTGAACACGCCCCGTATAGGGATTCTGCTCCTGATTGTTGCAACGCTGCACAAAGGCAAAGGCCACTATGGCCAGCCCGATGAGGATGCGGATCTTCCAGCTGCTTCTGCGCATAAGGGCTATGAGTTACCTGGAAAAGGTACAAAAAAAGCTACAACAGGCCGGGGTTGATGTCGAGGATGTTGTCGGTGATGTAGCTTCTTAAGAAGCCAGCGGTGAGGTGTTCGGCCCCCAGGAAATCTTCCTTTTCAAGCAGCCTGACCAGGTTGAGCATGCGGAAATCTTTGAGCATGGGCCGCGACAGGGGTGCATAGGAATAGTGCCAGGGCTCGTATTTGAAGCCGCGCCGGCGGGGGTGGTCGGTGTAGACCAGGTAAAATCCATATTCCTGGCTGTGGGCGTCCATCCACTGCTTGAAATCATAGAATGGCTGGCCTTCTGTAAATTTGGCCGGATCGAGCACGTCGCCCTCAGCAGGTTTGGAGCCGTCAATCAGGTCGGCATCGGTACCCCAATGGTGGCGGCTGGTGCCCGGAATGGTAGAATATTCAATGATTTTGTCGATGGCCTCCAGGGGTTCCATCCCATCGTCTGTATACTGGATATATTTCTGTTCAAAGATGGTCCGTTGCCGGTCGTAGCCGCGGTAACTGCTCACCACCTTAATGTCGATCCCGTCCTGGTAGGCGGCCCGTTTCATCCGCACGAAGGCTTCGTGGGCCTCGGGGCGCAGATTGATGTCTTTCCCTACCAGCTCAATGTTGGCTTTCCCCATGAGCTCTTCAACGCTGTATTCGTCTTTCTGGGCCGAAAAAGCCCAGTGGGGCAGTCCCAGTGAAAGCCCGGCTAAACCGGTACGACTGATAAACGATCTTCTTTCCATAGGTGGCAATGCTACCTTCCGAAGGTATGAAAATCCCGGCAATTCAGGTGGCCTCTAGTTGGTGAGATAGAAGTATCCCTGGTGCTGCTGGCGCAATTCATTGAAGGTGATGATGTAAAAATATACCCCTGGCTCGAGGCCATTTTCCCGTTTGACTGTGAGATCCACATTGGCCTGGCCGTCGAACCCGCCCGTATAATGGTCTTGTTGGAAGACCAGTTGCCCGTAGCGGTTGTAGATCTGGATGGTATTGTCGGCGTACTCTTTTGCTGCGGGAATTTCCAGGGTTTCGTTCCGCCCGTCCCCGTTTGGGGAAAGGTAGTAGTTGTCGAGTTCTACTACCTGGAATGCATCGGTTTCGGTGCTGCCGCCAAAGGTGATGATTTCATACTGGCCTGGGATAAAGGTGTCTGAGGTCAGGGTTCCGTAGTCGCGGCCCCCGTCTACCTGGGTGTTGCCGAGATCTTCCCAGGTGCCGCTGCTGCGGTTCCAGCCCACCACGCGCAAATCGGCCAGGAAACGGGCCAATCCACTCACATTGCTTTGCTCGTCCCAGCTCAGGGTTACCCGCGAGGGGATATCCCCGTCGAGTTTCCAGAATTCCGAGTTGCTTATCCGCAGGCCGGTGGCATCCGGGTCTGATTTAAAGCTCAGCCCCAGGGTAGGAGAGTCGGCCGGGTCTTCGGAAAAATAGGCGCAGCGCACTCGCGCATTCAGGGCCTGCGACTCAAGCCGGAGCCAGCGCAGGCGGGCTTCGTCGCCTACTGGAAAGGTAAAGTCCTGCTTGTGTTCCATGCCGGCATAGCCGTCTACCTTGGAAACGCTGCTTTCCCCTGTATAGAAAGAATCATAGGTAAAAAGGGGATAGCCGTTGGCTGCCTTGCGGGAGGTGATCAGGTCGCCCTGTATGAGGTTGCCGTTATTGTCAATTTGCAGTGGAATCTGAAGCCAGATGCCTTTCAGGGACGAAAACTCCACATCGTACAGGATGGGCGCATCGGTACCGCTAACCAGAAGCGAGCCAGAATCGCTGTAAAAACCCACCAGCCCCTGCGAGCTTTCGAAGGGCCCGAGATTGGCGAAATCGGCGTGGAAACCAGCAACTCCCTGTCCGTGCAGCTGCATGGCCCCGTGATTGGCGATGCCTTCCTGGGCCCAAATCGCCTGGGGGATTGGGAACAATAGCAAGGCGGTTAAGATACCAATTCTGCACATGTCCTATTCGGGTTAGTCCTTGACGATTTGTTGCCAGTTGGTGCCGTCGCTCTGAAGCCAGTATATTCGATTGTTTCGAATGCGGTTGTCCGTACTGCCGTTGTCGGTGATGAAAGATACCGAGGTATTGTTCTCTCCTGTGCTCAGGTTTTTAAGGATATAAATCCTGCCCGGACAACTCGATGGCGCCGGAAGAGTGATCAGCAGGTTCTGGTTGTACATGATCAGGGTGAAATCGGCGGCCGTAAGTGTGGTATTCGTACTGGTACTTCTGATTGAAGCGGCAAAGGAACCCCCAGATTGCAGGGTAGAGGTCGGACTGCTCGTACCAACCCCCATCTGTCCGTTGGTAAAGGTGAGGTTACGGCTATTCATGTCGTACGACCGATTTTCAGGATCTTGCACCAGGTTGTCTGTAGCCAGGTTTTTCTCTGGCCCGGCAGGCCCCTGAGCTCCTGTAGCACCAGCAGGTCCGGCAGGTCCAGTGGGTCCTTGCAATCCTTG
>JAHECA010000056.1 GCA_024642005.1 Robiginitalea sp.
TTTGATACTTTTGGAGAGTTTCTTGGCAAACTGTGTATTGACGTAATGGCCCGGTTTGTTAGCGATAACCTTACCTTTAAGGCGTGTTCCGATGAGTGCCAGATCGCCGATTACATCGAGCAGTTTGTGGCGGGCCGCCTCGTTTGGGTAGTGCAGGGTCAGGTTATCGAGAATACCGTTGGGCTTAACCGAAAGCTTCTTCTTGTTGAAAGCCCTCTCGAGCTTTTTCATGGTTTCGGGTGAGATTTCTTTGTCGACGTAAACAATGGCGTTGTTCAGGTCTCCGCCTTTGATCAGGCCATTTTCCAGCAGCATTTCCAATTCGTGCAAAAAACTGAAGGTGCGCGATTCGGATATTTCTTTCTTGAAATCGGACAAATGCTCCAGGGTGGCATTCTGGGTGCCGAGTACCTTGGTGCCGAAGTCGACCATGGTAGTTACCTGGTACTCATCTGCCGGAATGATCGTTATTTCGCTGCCGGTGGTTTCGTCCTTATACGAAATCACATCTTTAACCTCGTAGATTTCACGTTCGGCATCCTGATCCACCAGGCCGGCAGACTCCAGGGCCTCTACGAAAAATTTGGAAGAACCATCCATAATTGGGGGTTCCGGGGAATCGAGCTCGATCAGTACATTGTCGATTTCCAGACCCACCAGGGCGGCCAGCACATGCTCCGATGTCTGGATTTTGACGCCCCTTTTCTCCAGGTTCGTGCCCCGCTGGGTATTTATAACATAATTGGCGTCTGCCTCAATGATGGGCTCCCCCTCCAGGTCTACCCGTTTGAAGGCGTAACCGTGGTTTTCGGGGGCCGGGACAAATTTCATGGTCACATTCGCACCTGTATGCAATCCAACCCCTTTGAGGGTGACCTCTTTGGCAATGGTTCTTTGTTTGGCCATTGATTTAACTGCCTTTTTGTTTTTCCAGATTTTCGATCCGGTTCACCAGTTTCGGTAAATTCTTGAAATGCACGTACGACTTGTTGTAATCTGCGTAGCCCAGGGCAGGAGAACCCTGCAAGACCTCGTCGTCTTTTATGTTGCGGGAAATACCTGATTGTGCCTGGATCTTAACCCGGTCACCGATTACAATATGCCCCACGATGCCGACCTGCCCGCCGATCATGCAGCGCCTGCCAATTTTGGTAGACCCGGCAATGCCCGTCTGGGCGGCAATTACCGTGTGCTCACCGATCTCAACATTATGGGCGATCTGAATCTGGTTGTCGAGCTTTACACCGCGTCGCAGGATGGTAGACCCCAGGGTAGCGCGGTCTATGGTTGTGCCGGCCCCCACGTCTACATGGTCTTCCAAAACCACATTTCCCGTCTGGGGCACTTTGGAGAATTCTCCGTTTTCATTGGGGGCGAAGCCAAAACCGTCGGCTCCGATAATGGCCCCGCTGTGCACCACGCAGTCTTTTCCGATAACTGATTCGGAATAGATTTTTGCCCCGGCAAATACGACGGTCCTGTCGCCAATGGTCACATTGTCGCCTATATACACGTTCGGGTAGATCTTTACGTCATGCCCGATGGTAACATTGTTACCCAGGTATGAAAAGGCGCCCATGTAGAAATTATCGCCGTAACGAGCGCTTTCCGAAATAAACACAGGCGATTCCACGCCGGTTTTGTTGAATTTAACCTGGTTGTAATACGAGAGGAGCTTCGAAAATGACTTATAGGCGTCGTCAACCTTAATCAGGGTGGGGTTCAGGCGCTGTTCCGGGGTAAAGTCGCGGTTAACGATGATAATGGAGGCCTTGGTGCTGTACACGTAGGGCGTGTACTTCGGGTTGGCCAGAAAGGTTAGCGAGCCGGCCATTCCCTCTTCGATCTTGGACAGCTTGTGTACCGCGATCTCGGGGTTTCCCACCACCTCGCCTTCCAGTATACCCGCAATCTGACTGGCTGTGAATTCCAAGACTACTCTCGCTAATTGATTTTAGGTGGTCACAAAAGTAAGAAAAATTAATATACCCCTTTCTTGGGATAACAGATAAAGTGTTTCACTTCCGGGCCTAACAGGGCCGCGGAATTCAACTGGTCAGATCGGCTGGCCAAATCGAGCACGCGTCCGTTTTTCATCAAGATGTTGATGTTCTGCCGGTCGCGGTTGTAGGCCCGGTTAGAAATCTCCCCGGTGAAAACAAAATAGCGGGCTTCTTCCTCTGAAAGCGCCCATTGCTGCTGGACCCTTTCACGCCGGCGAATAAGTTCCGCTTCCGGGAAGGGTTCTTCCTGCAATTTAATCGAAGGCAGACGCCTTTCGAGCAGCATGCGGCACAAGCGCGACATCACCGGGTCGGCTAACGATGTCCACTGTTTCAATGCCGCTAGAATGTCGATATCGTCTAACTGAATAAAAGCGTCCAGATCGCGCGAATCGAAAGGAGCCGTTGGCTTGCGTTCAAACAAAAAATACCGCAGGCTTGGGCTGTACGATTGCAGCATTTCCAGCTCCCTGAGCTCCCGGGCCCTGCGAATAACGCGAACCAGCAGGGCCTCTGCTGCAAGGCTGGTTTTATGGAGGTATACCTGCCAGTACATGAAACGCCTGGCCATCAGGAATTTTTCAACCGAGTAGAGGCCCTTTTCCTCGACAGCCAGATTCCCCTCGTGCACCGAAAGCATGGTAATGAGACGCTCCGAGTTGATATTGCCTTCGGCCACCCCGGTATAAAAACTATCCCGTTTCAGGTAATCGAGCCGGTCCATATCGAGCTGGCTCGAAACCAGCTGGTTCAGGAATTTTTTCGGGTGGCTCCCCCTGAAGACCTCAAGGGCCGTATCGAGGGCGCCCGCATGGCTCCGGTTCAGGTCTTCCATGATGCGCAGGGAAAGTGTTTCGTGCGATTCGCCCCGTACGAGTTCATTTTCCAGGGCATGCGAAAAAGGACCGTGTCCGATATCGTGAAGCAGGATGGCGCACAAAACGCCTTCTTCCTCCTTAGCGCTAATCTCAAACCCCTTTTCGCGAAGCAGAGCTACCGCCTGTTGCACCAGGTGCATGGCCCCCAGGGCGTGATGGAATCGGGTGTGGTGGGCGCCAGGATAGACCAGGAAGCTGAGACCCATTTGGGAAATGCGCCGGAGCCGCTGAAAATACGGATGCGCGATAAGCTCGTAAACCAGGCCTTCCGGAATGCGTATAAATCCGTAAATTGGATCGTTGAAAATGTTGAGCTTGGGCGGTCGTTTCAAGGCCAGTGGCATTAGTCGCTTCAAAGGTAGCAATTCGGCCTGAATAAAGGCCCTGAGCCCATTGCCAACGCCCCAAATGAAGCTGCAACACATGAAGATATTTACTATTCTCTGGGTAGACGACGAAATTGACCTGCTCAAATCGCACCAGCTCTTCCTGGAAGACCGAAACTACGAGGTGGTTACCTGCAACAGCGGGCAGGACGCCCTCGAAGCCATGCGCGATCGCCATTTTGACATCGTTTTCCTCGATGAGAACATGCCGGGCCTCTCGGGCCTTGAAACCCTTACGGAGCTCAGGCAGCTCGACGCCTCGGTGCCGGTGGTCATGATTACCAAGAATGAAGAGGAATCGATCATGGAAGAGGCCATTGGCTCGCAGATTGCCGACTACCTCATAAAACCGGTAAACCCGAACCAGATTCTGCTGTCACTCAAAAAAAACCTCGACCATTCCCGTCTGGTATCTGAAAAAACCACGGCCGGATATCAGCAGGAATTTCGCAAGATCGCCATGGAGCTCATGGAGGTGAACAGCTGCGAAGGATGGGCCGACCTGTACCGCAAGCTCATCTTTTGGGAACTTCGCCTGGAGTCCATCGAAGACAGTGGCATGTTCGAAATACTGGAATCGCAGAAAACCGAGGCCAACCAACTTTTCGGGCGGTTCATCGAAAAGGAATACCCGACCTGGTTCTCAAACGGGCAGGGGCCCGTGATGTCCCATACCCTATTCCGCGAACTCATCAGACCTGCCCTGGCAGACGGCCCTACCCTGCTGGTGGTGATAGACAACCTGCGGTACGACCAGTGGTTTGCCTTCGAAGATGCCCTGGCCCCCTATTACCGGAAGGTACGGGAAAGGCCCTATTTCAGTATTCTCCCTACCGCGACACAATACGCGCGAAACGCCATCTTTTCGGGCCTAATGCCGCTCGAAATGGAAAAGCGCCACCCACAGTGGTGGAAGAATGATACCGACGAGGGCGGCAAGAACCTGCACGAAGCCAACTTTTTAGGGGACCAGATCAAGCGCCTGGGCCTGGACCTGAATTGGGAATACCACAAGATCAGCAGCCTGAAACAGGGCAAGCAGTTGGCCCAGCAGTTCCGCTCGCTCAAAGACAAAGACCTGGTGGCCGTGGTTTACAATTTCGTAGACATGCTCTCCCATTCACGGACCGAAATGGAGGTGATCAAGGAATTGGCCTCCAACGACAAGGCCTACCGCTCCCTTACCCTGAGCTGGTTCCGCAATTCGCCATTGCTGGAGCTTATTCAGGAAGCCCAGACCCTGGGGTTTCAGCTAATCCTTACCACCGACCACGGCACGATAAACGTCAAACAGGCTTCCCGCGTTATCGGCGACAAGGAAACCAGCCTAAACCTGCGCTACAAGACAGGCCGCAGCCTGACCTACGAAGAAAAGGAGGTGATGGCCTGCAAACGACCCTCTGACCTGCAGCTGCCCAGCATCAACATGAGCAGCTCGTATATTTTTGCCAAAAATGATCTGTTTTTTGCCTACCCCAACAACTACAACCACTATGTCAGCTATTACCGCAACACCTACCAGCATGGAGGGGTGTCGCTGGAGGAGATGGTGATTCCGTTTGTGGTATTACGGCCCCGGTAAAGTCATACAAGGCCTGCAGGCTCAATCATGAAGTGCCGCCCCTGAGGTAACTCCCATCCAGGATTTCCATGACCTGGTCCTGGTTGCCAATGCAAATCGAAAAATTTACCTCCAAGATAAAATCCTCCTTGTAGTAATAGGTTTTCCGGCGGCGGTCGTAACCAATCTGCGCCTCAAAATCTTTCAGTTGCTCCAAGAGGTAGTAGATCGTGCGATCGCTCACGCTTAGGCGGTCGGCCAATTCGGGTGGGGAACCCGTGCATTCCAGGCAGATCAGGTTGTGCAACCGCTGTAATTTTTCGATGTGCTTGATGTTTTTCATAGAAGCAGTTTTAAAGGTTTGAAGAAAGACTCATGGGGCGACCATTAAGAAGCATAATATATAGTATATATTCTCAATATGCAAACTATATTCGATATTTATTTAATATATTGAGATTATTTTCTTTTTACAGAGCAAATGAGTATATTGCTGCAACTAATTCTCAGTACCATGATTAAAACCATTGACCGGCTGATGCAATTTATTAAGCACGCTGGGCTCAGTGCCAGGCAATTCGACATATCAATCGGCGCCAGCAACGGTTATACCCTACGCATGAGCAAAAACAGGGCTTCTATCGGGAGCGATGTTATTGAAACCATTTTGCGAACCTACCCCGACTTGAATGTTGTATGGCTGTTAACGGGCGATGGTTCGATGCTCAAGTCGCAGATGGATGAAGAAATACTCGACTTTGAGAATCTACCCCCTGCCAAGCAACGTGAAGTTGAACGGATTATCGAAGAAAAAATCAGGGAAAAACAAAGGGAAGAGTTGAAGGAGATTTTAAAGGAGGTGAC
>JAHECA010000057.1 GCA_024642005.1 Robiginitalea sp.
TAATTCGGCTTTTCTTTCAGGTTAAATCAATGGGCGATTTCATGGGTATCCCGTACGCTGCTGAAGGTCAGGGCCAGCATTTGCCAGCTATTCCCTACCTTTTTATAGGCCTCGGTCACCGTGAATTCCGTAGTGACGTCATTCCCGCGTACGTGGGCCAAAAGGGTTATCCGGTTCCAGAGGATGGCCGTGTCGCCGAACACCTCGACCGCCACGTCGTGTACGTCGGCCTGCTTGTACCAAATACTGCCGCTTTCGATGATTTCGAGTTCCCGGTCCTTTTTCCAGGTGCCGCTCATATGGACGAACTTGGATTTATCGTGGAAAAGTTTGGCCAGTTCGGTCACATTTTTTTCCGCCATCCACTCCCATTTGGCTTTGGAGAGCTCTTTAATGGCCTGTTCAGTAGAAGCCTCCTGGGCGAATGTCCATTGCGTGATGCATCCCAGACAAATTAGCGTCAATACTCTTAAATACGATTTCATGTTCTTTTGTTTTGTTATTTATTTGGATTAATAAGGCGCTCTTAAATCCCGGCTTATCAAAGATATAAACCACTCATTTCATTTAACTTACCCGCATTACGGTTGTTAGTTACCCATTTTACGGATTTCACAGCCACACTGAGGCATTTCCAGAATCTCTTAGTAATTTTAGCTCAAAGAATGATAGATAATTTACCACGATGGGCGAAATGGTAGATCTGTTTACGGTTAATGATTACTGCAAGGGTCTCGGCTTGACAACGCTGCATCCCCTGGTCAGCATGGCTGACCTGTCCAACGGCAGATACCCTTCCCTTACGGGCACCTTGTCGGTGCGGTACCATTTCTACGGGGTATTCCTGAAACAGGGCCAGGACTGCACCATCCGGTACGGGCGGCAGAATTACGATTACCAGGACGGGACCCTGGTCTTTGTAGGTCCCGGGCAAACCGTGGACATTTCCAGCCTCAACCACGATTCCCCCCCTACCGGGTACGCCCTGCTGTTCCACCCGGACCTGCTACGCGGCAGCCATCTGGGGCAGATTGTGGATTCCTATTCGTTCTTTTCCTATGATTTGAGCGAAGCCCTGCATATTTCCGAAAAGGAACGCGGGATCGTGTTGGACTGCTTCGACAAAATCAAATATGAGCTTTCCCAGGGGATAGACAAACACAGTAAGGCGTTGATCCTATCGAACATCGAACTGTTCCTGAATTACTGCACCCGCTTTTACGACCGGCAATTCATCACCAGAGATACGGTAAATCTGAGCGTGATCGAAAACTTTGAAGCCTCCCTGAAGAAGTACCTGAAATCCTCGAAAGCCAGAGAACTGGGAACCCCCTCGGTATCCTATTTTGCGGATGAGCAACACCTATCCCCCAATTATTTCGGGGATTTGATCAAAAAGGAGACCGGAAAGTCTGCCCAGGAATTCATACAGGTGAAGATGATCGAACATGCCAAGGAGCAGGTCCTTAACAATGACAAGTCAATCAGTGAAATCGCCTACGATTTGGGGTTCCGGTATCCCCAGCACTTCACGCGGCTCTTCAAGAAGAAGGTCGGGCATTCCCCCTATGAATACCGGATGCTGAATTAGCCCGGGTTCCAACTGAAAACCGCAAGGGGCTTTTTGTTTATTTCCGCTTCAAAACCCGGCCGATAATTCGTCCCAGTTTATCCAGCTTTTCAACGGGCTCCACAAAGGTCGGGTCGGTAAAGTCAATGGCGGTGTTGTCTGCCAGCCTCAGCTGCATGGGGTAGATCAGCAGGTAGCTGCTGGTACGGTAATGGGTGTTCATATAGGCCGGGATACGATCCATAAAGGGTTGATACGACAAATTCTCCTTCCGGCTCATCACAATGACCAGGTGGTCGTTCTTCTGAACCTCTCCTTCGAGTTGCTGAAAATCGTCCCAGGGGCCGAATTCCCGGAATTCAAAAACCCCGTCCCGCCTGGCATGCAGCCCCCTCAGGCGAAGCAGTGTTTCGGCCCGGGCAAAATACACCACCTTTTTTCCGGTATTCTTCGAGAGGTTCCAGACCTTGACCAGCCAGGTCGAAAAACCCACCTCCTTCTCGGCCAGGGGAGGAACCACCACCAGGTGGCGACTGAGGGTGGCCAGGGGCCTCACCGGATTGTATATCAGGGTGGTAACCGGGCTGCGCGAAAGGATCCCCTCGGTCAGGTTCCCCAGCATGGAATCGGCCAAACCCTTTTTCTTGTGCAGGCCCAGGATCAGGTCGCTGATGCCGTGTTCCCGCACCACCCCGGTAATGCCATTCACAATATTGAGGTCGTACCGGAGCAGCTCCCGCAGCAGGTTGTCGGTGGCCGATGCCGCCTGGGCCGCCTGGGTCAGCAGCTTCCGGGCCTGGTCGTAGGCGGCGCCTTCAGAGCGGTTGGTATCTACAATACACAAGGCGTATAAGGCATCACGGCTCCTGCCCGATTGGAGGGAAACCCCGAGGTTCACAAGCTCCTCGGTGGTTTCGGGGTTGTTCAGCGAAATCAACAGCCGCTCCTGTCCCGAAGCCTCAGGCCCCGTGGGGACTGAGGCGCCTGAGAGGGCAATGTTATGGGCCCCTTTCTGGGCGGCAAAGGAGGCGATGGTACAAGTGACCAGGATCATCAAAATAGTACCATTCAACACCGTATCGTCAAACAGGCGGATTGCCTCCCCGCTGCCGGTATAGCCCACCACCGTCTTATACCCCACCAGCACGGCTGCCAGGGTGGCGGCCGCCTGGGCGTTGCTCAGCCCGAAAATGAGGCGGCGTTCGTCTGAAGAAAATCCGAAGGTTTTTTGGGTAAACCAAGCCGCCAGGAACTTGGCCAGGGTAGCCACCACCACCATCACCGCCGCTACTTCGAGGGTGGCCCAGTCGGCGAAAAACGCGCGGTAGTCGATCAGCATGCCCACCCCGATCAAAAAGAAGGGGATAAAGATGGCATTGCCCACAAATTCGATCCGGTTCATCAGGGGGGAAGTATGCGGAATGAGGCGATTGAGTGCCAGCCCTGACAAGAAGGCGCCTATAATCGCCTCGATCCCGGCAGACTCGGCCAAAACCGCCCCCAAAAAAACCATAACCAGCACAAAGATGTACTGGGATACCTTGTCGTCGAACCGCCTGAAAAACCACCGGCCGATCAGTGGGAAAAGCAACATCACAATTGCCCCGAAGGCCAAAATCGACAGGCTAAGCCGTACCCAGAAGCCGGTGCCGGTGGTGCCGGTTGCCTGGCCTACGATTACGGCCAGCACCAGCAGGGCCAGGGTATCGGTAATCAGGGTACCCCCAACGGTAACGTTTACGGCCCTGTTCTTGGCGATGCCCAGTTTGCTTACCAGGGGGTAGGCGATCAGGGTGTGGGAGGCAAACATACTGGCCAGTAAGATGGAGGTGGCCGTGGTAAATCCGAGTACATAGAGCCCGGTTACCGTACCCAGCGCCATAGGGATTAAAAAGGTGTACATGCCGAAGACCAGGCTCTTCCGGCTATTTTTCTTGAAGTCTTCCAAATTGATTTCCAGGCCGGCCAAAAACATGATATAGAGCAGGCCGGCTGTGCCAGAGAGGATGATGCCGCTGTCGCGGTCCATCAGGTGGAAGCCGTTGGGCCCGATTACGGCCCCGGCAATGATGAGCCCCAGCAGGTGCGGAACACGAAACCGGTTCAGCAAGATGGGGGCGAACAAAATGATCATCAAAATCAGCAGGAACCGCACCACCGGGTTGGTGATGGGCAGGGTAACCTCGAAGGCGCTGAGCAGGATCATACCCGGCAGGGATACGTTGGGTACCCCGCGCAGGCAGGCGAGATAACCAACCGGTTTTAGTTTCTTAAAGATACTGTTTTACCGGCACGCCCGGGAATCAAAAAAGGGTGCCGAAGCACCCTTTCTTTCTGAGTTCCGAAACAATTAATCGCAGTTATTCGGGCATACCCTGGTCAATCCAGTCACGGAGCATTTGCAGCTGGGTGGCAGAAAGTTGCCCGGCCGGGGGCATGACGCCTGCCTGCCCGGTCTGGAGTTCCATACGCGCCACAATCAGGTCAATCTGGTCGACCGCCAGCTGGTAAGTCGACATGTTGAACCCGCCGGCCGGGGCATTGGCCCCGTGGCACATATTGCAGTTGTTATCAAACAGTGTCTGGATGTTGGCCGTGAAAGTTAGGGTACCGTCAGGAGGCAGGGGGGTCGGGTCTTCGGCAGGTGCCACACCTTCTAACAGGCCATCGGCCCGCCAGGCCGCCAGGGTTTGCAAAATACTGTTGTCGACCCGGCCACTGGGTGGCATAATATCGTCTTCGTCTTCGGTCATCGACTCCAGGATTTCATCCAGGTTAAGCCGGGCGAGCGGATAGGTCGAAACGTCTACCCCGTCTTCGTGCACAGAGGCATTGTGGCAAGACACACACAGCTGGTTCAGGATGGGCTGCACGTCGCCAAGGTAGGTAACCAGGCCCGCAAAGGGGTCGATGGCGGTCGAGTCGCCGGGAGTACCCGGGTCTGTCAATGGGTCATCATTCTGGGGGGAGGTGTCGTCTGTAGGGTTGTCGGAGTTTTCGGAATCGGCATCGGGCCCCGACTGTTCAAAGAGGTTATCCTCTTGATGCATGTAGTCGGAGGTACAGGACAGGGGAAATACAAGGGCCATTGCGCCCAGGCCAAGAAGCAGGTGTTTTTTCATGATCGCAGGATTTTAGGTTAAACAAAACCCCCAAATTGTCTGCTTTAACCCGATCGGGACGCGATCTGGGGCCAAAGTAGTGCAATTTGCCTGCGACACTTATGATAAATGTCAGGTTTTAGCTGATTATCAGTCTGCTAGAATTAAATCGTTTGTCCGGTTCAAAGAAACGGCTGGTCGTAATACCGGGTGCCGGTAGCCCGGTACAGGGCGTTGGCCACTGCCGCGAAAACGGGTGGGAACATGGGTTCTCCCAGGCCGGTGGGATCAATCTTGTTCTCCACGAAGTGCACGTCGATTTCACGGGGGGCCTCCCCCATCCGGATCATGCGGTAGGTGTCAAAATTGGTCTGGTGGGTGGCCCCGTCGGTAACGGTTATTTGCCCGAACAGGGCGTTGCCGATGCCGTCGGTAATACCCCCCTCGGCCAGGTTCCGGGCGGCGTCTGGGTTTATGACAATCCCGCAATCGAGGGCACAGGTCACATGCTCTACCCGTGGCTGTCCGTTTTCGACCGCCAGGTCGAGCACCAGGGCCGCGTAGGAGTTGTGGCAGAAGTAGGCCGAAACGCCCCGATGTGCCCCATGCTGCGGGCTTCCCCACCCGGCTTTGTCGCGCACCAGTTCCAGCACCCCGGCATAGCGGGCCGCATCGTAATCATTGTTGGTGCCCACCGGGCTGGTTTGGGCGCGGCGCAGCAACTCAAGGCGAAAATCGACGGGGTCTTTCCCCGCGGCTTCGGCCACCTCGTCGAGGAAGGCCTGCTCGGCACTGGCCATAAAGTTGGAACGGGGCGCCCGAAACGAACCGATGGTCAGGTTGGATTCGATGCTCCACTGCTCAGCCAGGTAGTGGTCTACCGCCCCGGCCGGAAAACGGTCGGCGTGCAGGGGGCTCTCGGGAATACCCC
>JAHECA010000038.1 GCA_024642005.1 Robiginitalea sp.
GGTACCGTTTCCCGAATCTCGCCTTCCACGGCCTGCCTGATGATTTCCGCCTTGCCTTCGCCCCAGGCCATCAAAATGATGCGCTTGGCAGCCAGAATGGAGCCGACACCCATGGTTATGGCTTTGTTGGGCACGTTTTCCAGGCCGAAGAAATCACTGGCTGCGTCGAGGCGGGTTACCCGGTCGAGGCGCACCATGCGGGTAGCGCTGCTCAGGGAGGAGCCCGGTTCGTTGAAACCGATGTGGCCGGTTCGGCCGATTCCCAACACCTGTATGTCGAGGCCTCCGGCCTTGCGGATTTTTTGCTCGTATTCTTTGCAGAAATCGCGTACGTCTTCTTTGTCCAGGCGGCCGTCCGGGATGTGCATATTCTCCTTCTTGATATCGATATGGTCAAAAAGGTGCTCCCGCATAAAACGCACGTAGCTGTGAATCGAATCGGGCTGCATCGGGTAGTATTCGTCCAGGTTGAAGGTGATCACATTCTTGAAGCTGAGCCCTTCCTCCTTGTGGAAGCGCACCAGAAAATCGTATACCTTGATAGGGGTAGAACCAGTAGCCAGGCCTAGAACGGCTTTTTTGCCCTGTTTCTGGCGCTGTCTGATCAGTTCGGCGATTTCGTTGGCCACGTGGAAGGAGGCGGTTTCAGAGCTGTCGTAAATCTGGGTCTTGATCTTTTCGAAACGGCGCGATTCATCTTCGATCGGAATCCCGGCAAGGGGGGTAGGGGAGGCAATTGCTGACATGGAGGTGTACGGTTTATGTTTCTGGGGACAAATATAATAAGATTTTTATTTGTTTGCCGTTTTTTGCAAAGTACAATGCAATAAATTGCAATAATTAACTTTTTAATAAAATAATATGTCAGGAAACGGCAAGCAGAGGTTTTTGTTATCTTTGCTTCAAATTGCGCCCGCATGCTCAAAGAAGAACGCCAGCGGATTATCCTGGGGGAGGTAGAACTCCACAACCGCGTCTTGCTTACCGACCTGGCCGATATCCTCGATGTTTCCGTAGACACGGTGCGGCGCGACGTGAAGGAACTCGACGCGGAAGAGAAGCTCCGGAAAGTACACGGGGGCGCCGTATCCCTGGGGTTTGTAAGCCCGGCCGCCACAGGGGGGCATACCTATGCCCTGGAAGAGAAGCGGGCCATTGCCGCCAAGGCGGTGCGCCTGCTGCGCGACGGGGCCGTTATTTTCATCGACGGGGGCACCACCTGCCTCGAACTGGCCCGGATGATTCCCGAAAACCGCTCCCTTACCTGTTTTACACTGAGCCTGCCCGTAGCCCTGCAATTGCTGGGCAAGCCCCGGGTTGACGTTATTATGATCGGCGGCCAGGTTTCACGGGAGTCTCAGATTTGCACGGGGGCCAGCGCCGTGCACGCCCTGGCCGATATCAGGGTAGACTACGGCTTTATCGGCACGGGCTATGTCGATGCCCTGCACGGGCTCACCGAATTCGACTGGGAGGTGGTGCAGGTCAAGAAATCGGTGGTGCATGCCTCGCGCAAAGCCGTCCTGCTCTGTATTTCCGAAAAGCTGAATTCCCAGCACCGCTACCGCACCTGCGATATAAGTGCCATCAACACCCTCATAACCGAACTGCCCCCGGACCACAACCTCCTCAATCCGTTCCGGGACCGCGACATCCATTTGCTCTGATATGCCCGATTTCAAGAAAATAACCGAATCGCCTTCCCTCCACGATAAGCTCGAGGAGCTCGACGTGGCGTCACTCCTGCATAAGATCAACGAAGAAGACCGGAAAGTAGCCCCGGCCGTGGGGGCATGTATCCCCGCCATAACGCGCCTGGTCGAGGCTTTGGAACCCAGGTTCCTGAGCGGCGGGAGGCTTTTCTACATCGGGGCCGGCACCAGCGGGCGGCTGGGCATACTGGACGCCTCTGAAATTCCGCCCACCTACGGCATGCCCCACGACCGGGTGATTGGCCTCATCGCGGGGGGCGACCTGGCTATCCGAAAGGCGGTGGAACACGCCGAAGACGACCCGGACCAGGCCTGGAAAGATCTGGAGGCCTTCGGCATCGGCCCCCTCGACACGCTGGTGGGCATTGCCGCCTCGGGCACCACGCCCTATGTGCTTGGCGGCATCAGGCGGGCACGGGCCGAGGGCCTGCTTACAGCTGGGCTTACCAATAACCCGGGTTCACCCCTGGCTGAGGCTGCCGAGATCCCGATAGCTGTAGTGGTGGGTCCCGAATTCGTAACGGGCAGCACGCGTATGAAAAGCGGTACCTCCCAGAAACTCGTACTGAACATGATCTCCACCGCCCTGATGATCCGCATAGGTCGGGTACAGGGCAACAAGATGGTACACATGCAGCTCACCAACAACAAACTGGTCGACCGGGGCACCCGCTACCTGGTGGAAAGCCTTGGTCTGTCGTATGAAGAGGCCGGGGAGGCCCTTGCCACCTACGGTTCGGTGCAGCGCGCCCTGGAAGCGCTAAGGAACGGTGCCTGACGTGGCCCGGTCAAGGCCGATTCTTCCGGGCTCACCATGGGGCCTACCCTTGTATTCAGGCCGAGTTCACTTATTTTGACGGGACCAGGCGGTAAATGCCCTTGCCTTCCACAGCTACATAGATAAAGCCGTCGGGCGCCTGTCGCACGTTGCGTACCCGCCCCGTGCCCTCGAGCAATTTTTCCCTGTAGGTAACCCGAGATCCTTCCAGTTCCAGGCGTTCGAGGTACTGGAAGGCAAGCGATCCGACCAATAGGCTGCCCTGCCAGGCCGGGTAGCGGTCAGAGGTAACGAAGGCCATGCCGCTGGGGGCTATGGAGGGTACCCAGTAATGCAGGGGCTGTTCCATGCCCGGCATCTCGGTTTTGTCCGTAATCGGGGTACCGTCGTAATTGATGCCGTAGGAAATTACCGGCCAGCCGTAATTGGCGCCTTTGCGGATGATATTGATCTCATCCCCGCCCCGGGGGCCGTGCTCGTGGGTCCAAATGGCCCCGGTTGACGGGTTTTTTGCCATACCCTGTGGGTTGCGGTGCCCGTAGGAATAAATCGCCTCCAGGCCATCCCCGCCCACAAAAGGGTTGTCGGGGGGGATGCGACCGTCGTCAAACAGCCGGTACACCTTGCCGCCGTCGCGGTTGATATCCTGGGGGTTCACGTCGCGGGCGCCCCGTTCCCCCACGGTAAAGTAGAGGTAGCCTTCGTCGTCAAATTCGATGCGGGAGCCGAAATGCTGCCCGCTGGTGGTATTGGGCCCGCATTTGTAGAGCACTTGCAGGTCTGTCAGGGAATCGTCCTGCAGCCGCGCCCTGGCGAGGGCCGTATGCCCACCCTCTCCCGGTCCTTCTTCTGAGGCATAGGTCAGGTAGAGCCAGCTATTGTCGGCAAAGTTCGGGTGTAGTTTCAAGTCGAGCAGGCCGCCCTGCCCGTTCACGAAAATAGCGGGAAGGCCACTGATTTCGGTCTTCACTCCATTTTGGAACCGGATGAGCCGTCCTGATTTTTCACTGATGAGCAGGCTGCCGTCGGGCAGGAACTCCAGGCCCCACGGAATGCTGAGGTCTGAAACCAGCAGTTCGGCCCGAACTGCCAATTCTGAAGGGGTATTCGCTTTGTTTTCCGGGTCCTGGGCACAGGAAAAGGTTGTCATTACAACGAAAACACACAGCTTGACGATACTATTCCTCATTGGCGATCGTTTAAAGTATATATTTTATGGTTGAACGGGCATAACAGCCTTAAAGTTAAAGAGATTTTATACGATTAAAAAACTACGCCAGCGAATATTCGGATCCCAAATCTCGCGTATTCCAGCCACAAGACCACTTAACCTATGCTCCCGAAAAATACAAGGCATTCCTGGTATGCCCTGTTGATGCTAGTGGCCACTATTGTCAGCACTTCGGCCCTTGCAGGCGATTCGGTCGAACGGTGGATTTCCGGACTCACTTCGTTCCGGGACACCGCAACCGATAAGGCTGCTGCCGGAGCCACCCGCCCAGCGGCGGACGGTGCATCCAATACCTTCTCCGCAGACGACTCTGCCCTGCTGTTCGCGACTATTATCCAGAATTCCGACCAGGAAGTAACCTGTGCCGCGAACGGTTTTACCGTGGCGCGTTTCAACCTTTGTGGCGATTTTGACGACCGGATCATTTCGGTGAGCGGCAGCCACAGCAGCTACCAATGGCAACAACTGGTGCCCGGCGGCAGCTGTACCTTCGATGTAAACGAAGACTGCCCGGCCATCATCGGTGGCGCCTGTAACGCGTACTGGCAAACCGTGGCCTCCTCGGCTACGCTTACCCTCGACGCCTCGGCGATATCGGCCTCGAGCGGTGCCGAATTCCGGGTACGGGTAGACGGGGGCATATACTACTATTTCAAGGTCAAGAAGAGTACCATCACCCAGACCTATGTCAAGCGCGATTACATCTGTGGGGTGCCGGGTCGCATCCAGGTGACCAACCTCTCCAGTGCCTATGAATACAGCATAAACAGTGGCAGCGGTTTCGGCCCCTGGCAGGCCAGCCCCATTTTCGGCAACCTGAACCCGGGTACCTACATGGTAAAAGCCCGCCTCCAGAATACGCCCAACACCTGCGAGTACCCCTATGAGCCCGTCGTCATCGACCAGCTCGATATCGATATCGAGGTTACCTTCAACGACGCCCAGTGCTTCGGTGAAACGGGCAGCATCACGGTAACGGTCAACAATGTGCCCGGCCCGTATAAATACACCCTGCTGGATTCCAGCGGCGTACCCCAGGAGTTTACCACCTTTATCCCGAACAACCCCTACACCTTCTCGGCCGTAGGGTTTGGCGCCTACAGCGTACAGGTCGAAACCCAGCAGTGTACAGGCGACCCGGGCAACGGCATTCCGCCCCCGCGGCAACCGCTTGACGTGAATGGCAATCCTATCGTTATCGGCAACGGCCTGGTGGCCCTTTCGGCCTCGACCGAGGTGAATGAAAGCCTGAGCGCCGACCCGGTTTGCGGCGCAAACGATGCAGATATCATCGTCCGAACCTCGGGCGGGGCACCTCCGTACAGCTTTACGGTGAGCGACGGGGGCAACTCGGGTGGCACCTATGCCGGGCAGACCACGTACAATGTAACTACGGCCGGCACATACGAATTCTACATTACAGACGCCAATGGCTGTACCATTTCGGCCACCGCCAGCGTGGAGGAACTGACCCCCCCGGTGGTTACGGCCTCAGGGGCAAACGGCGATTGCAGCCAGGGCGCCCGCATTACCCTGCAGATTGTGGATGCCAAGGGGTATAACCTGCAGTTCAGGGCCAGTCCGGCCGATCCCTGGTCGACTAACCCGGTGCTGACCGTGCCCACAGGCACCTACAACCAGATACAGGTGCGCTACCAGCAGGCCGCCTTCAACTGTATTTATACCATCCCTACCAGCATTTCGGTGACTAATGTGGGGGCCATCTCCGGGGCGGCGGTGAAGATCCAGGACCGCCTCTGCAACGCCTCGGGCGGGGTAGACGGTGGCATCATTCAATTCCAGGGCCCCTACTCGGGCGGGTCGGGAAGCGGCTATACCTTCAGTATTAACGGGGTGAATTTCAGCGCCCAGCAGACCTATTCGAACCTTGCCCCGGGTATCTATACCCCCATCATCCGCGATTCGGGAGGCTGCCGCCTGGCCCTTACGCCCATCACCATCGGCGACGTAGACCCGCCAACCAACCTGGGCTTTGCCCAAAGCGCCATCAATTGTGTGGCGGGAACCTCAGATGTGCAGCTCACACCGACCAGCAACTTCCCCATCGTACAGTATGAGGTCATCAGCCCGGTTGCCATCAACAATGGCGCGAGCGATACCTTTTCGGGGCTGAGCGTAAACACCTCCTATACCTTCCGTATAACGGACGCCAACGGTTGCCGTTACGAGGAGAGCTTTACCCCCGCTGTGATCAGCACCATACGGGCCAGGGTAAAATCAGGGGGAGACACCAAAGTGTGCCCGGGCCTTACCGACGGCTCAGGGACCTTTATCATCGACGGCTTCGAAAACGGCTATACCTACAACATTAACGGAGGGCCCGAAAGCCCGGTACAGACCGGTGCCGAGGTATCCCTTCCTCCATCCGGGGCCGGCACCTATACCCTTACCGTTGCCGATGCCGATACCGGCTGTACCGATTCGGCCAGCATTACGATTCAGGAGCCCGCCACCCCGCTGGCCCTGACGGGCAGCGTTACGGCCATGACCTGTGCCAACGGCAATACGGGCCGGGTGGTGGCTACAGCCTCAGGCGGCTGGGGCACCTACCGTTACAGCCTGCAAATGCCCAATGGCTTTGTGAGCGGCCCGAAAACCGGGCGCACCTTCGGGAACCTGACCCAAAGCGGAAATTATATACTCTCCGTGACGGATGCGGAAGGCTGTACCACTACTTTCAATTTTAGCCTCACTCCAATAAATGCGCCTGTACTCAGCCTTGATGCGGCTTCTTCCGATTTTTGCTATGTGCCTGGAACCGGCGCTACATTGCAGGTGAGTTCCGTGGCCGGATCGGCCCCTCTGGGCTCCCACCAGTACCGGATTAACGGGGGCGCCCTCCAAGCCAGTCCGGTTTTCTCGGGCCTGAGCCCCGGGAATTACAGTATTGAAGTGGTAGACGGCAACAATTGTTCCGATGTGGTAAACGCTACCATCAATCCGCAATTACGGGTGTCTCTGAGCCTCGACGCCGAAATTCCCTGCGGCGGTGCCGATGGCGGCATCCAGGTTCAGGTAAACGGAGGTTATCTCTCCGGTGCAGGAACCAAGCAGTATGAAGTGAGCATTGATAATGGCAGTAGTTTTGGGGCTCCCATTCCGCTTTCGACAAGTTCCTTCGTTTACAATACCAACATACCCGGCGATTACGTATTCCGGGTTACCGATAACCAGGGTTGTGTGGCGGTTTCGGCCCCCCTCATCCTGAATCCGCCTGTGAACATTGCCCCGGCAACCGCCAATGTAACTCCGGCCAGTTGCGGGCAGACAAACAACGGGATGGTAACCATCATTCCCGACGCTACCAGCGGGGTACCCCCCTATGAGGTGAGCTTTGACGGCGGACCCTTCGGCTCGCAAACTGTTTTTTCGAACCTGATAGCCGGGCAGACCTATTCATATCTGGTGCGTGACGCACGCGGATGCGAAACCTTGCCGGCCAACGTAACGGTTCCCCTCGACGTTACCCCGGCCCCCGATGCAACGGTTGCCCCGGTAACAGCCACCTGCGCAAGCGGGGTGGTGGAAGGCAGCATACAGGTAACCTCGGTAAGCGGGGGAACCTCAGACTTCACCTATATCCTGTTAGATCAGTTCGGCAATGAACTGGATCGCATTGGCCCTACGGCCAGCACCTCCGAGACATTCGCCAACGTAATACCGGGTATATATACGGTTGTTACCCTCGACGCCCTGGGTTGTCGGGACGAAGACGTGGTAACTGTCGACCAGACCACCCTCGACGTGGTTCCCGACCCGGTGGTGGCCCCTGTCTGTGCCCCGGGAGGCTTTACCAACACCGTCACTATCGTCGGCGGGGTTGGACCTTTCCTGATCCGCCTGGCTACAGACCCGAACCCGCCTGTGCCGCCCAACCTTACCCCGGTACGGCATACCTTTACCGGTCTGCAATTTGGAGTCACCTACACGGTTGAGGTTACCGACCTGGGTACCGGATGTATTTATCTCGACGAAATTCCGCCAGAAGACGGGCCCAACCCGTTGGATGTAACCGCTACTTCCACCCCGGGATATTGCGATGTAAACCGCTTTGGGCAGATTCTGTATCAGGTAGACGGCTTTACCCCTGGTGCCAATCTGCTCATCGAATTGCTGAATAATGATACGGGAGCCCGCATCACCATCGATACTCCTACCGGTGTGTCTCCGATCTATGCGAATTCCTTTGAAACCCTGCCGGGCAATTACCAGGTGATTGTTACCGACCTCACCAACGCTTGTACCGACGCCACGGTTATCACCATCGACCAGAACCTGCCCGGAATTGACGTGTTGGCCGAGCAACCAGCCAACTGTAATGCCCTGGGCCAGTTTACTGTACGGGGTTACGGGGGCGATGGCGGGCCGTATACCTATGCCTTTATGCCTGTTGGCGTGCCCCCCACCCCGGGCGATTTCGGCACAGTTACCACCTACGTTGGGGCTGCCGGCAGTTATGACGTATACGTGATGGACAGCAGCGGCTGCACATCCTTCGGCATAGCCAATATCATCAACCTCGATCCGCCCCTGCCGGTCCCGACCTTTATCGTCGAGAATCAGTGCGATGTGCTGGCGACCAGTTTCGACATATTGGTACGCGTGCCATCCAGCCTCGATACGCCCCGCTTTAACCTGAATGGAGATGAACAGTTCGGGGTGCTTAACGGCGGCTTTTACGAATACACCTACACGGTGGGAACCCCGGGCGACTATGTTGTAAACGTGGTGGATGCCAACGGCTGTGCCAGCCAGGGAACCGCCACCGTATATGAATTCCTTTCGGCCTCGGGCGGTTTCAGTACCGAGCCTGCCTGTAACGCCACCGACGGGGAAATTACCATTACCACCACAGGAGGTAGTGGCGATTTCACCTATGAGCTGCGTACCGGCGGGGGCGCTTATATCGCCGATAACCTCACAGGGGTTTTCAGCGGCTATGGCCCCGGTGACTACGAAGTTCTGGTTACCGACAACCTGGTATCCGACCTGAGTGGCAATTGTACCTTCCTGGTCGACGGCATTACCCTCAGTGCTGCCATTGCTCCGGTTATCAGTGCCATACTCAATACGGATATTTCTTGTAATGGGGCCGGCGATGGGTCTATAGATGTGGTCTTACAGGCCGGGACCGACGCCGATGCCCCGCTGACCTACACGCTTTACCAGGCCGGCACGGCCACGGTGGTGCAGCAAAACGGCTCCGGGTCCTTTACTGGCCTAAACGCCGGATTCTACGACGTCACCGTGGTTACCGCCCGCAACTGTGAGGTGCGGCAAGACGACATTGAGATTGCCGAACCCCAGGTATTCGCGATTACGGCGAGCGCCCCTGATTTTGCGTGCGAGCCCGGGGCCAACCGGTACAGTTCCACCATCGTTACGGTAACCGTAACCAATCCGGGTACCCCCGGCTACCAATACAGTCTTACAGGCTTTGGCAACTACCAGAGCGGCAACACCTTTGAAATCGTCGACAACGGCTCGCCCCAGACCATTACGGTCTACGCCATCGACGCCAACGGGTGCCAGGACCAGTTTACCCTGCCGGTGCTCAATCCGCCCACCGACGTTACCTCGACCCTGAGCCTGCAGGCTGCCCTTACCTGTACCTCGGCCGAGCGCATTCGGGTAGACGTGGTCGGCACCACCGGCTTTACCCTGTCGGTAGCCAATGGCCCGGCAGCCGTGGCACCGGTAACCAACACCCCGGGCAACACCTTCGTGCTCATAGACCTGCCGGTGGCAGGCGGTTACCTGCTGGAAGTAACCGACAATATCGGTGGCTGTACCTATCCGCTTCCCCTGCACGAGGTGTTTGAGCCCATCTACCCGTTGGTGACCATCAGCGAGGCAGCCCCGGTACGCTGCGCCGTGCCCGGCAACGACGGTGCCCTTTTTATCGACGTATCAAATTACAGCGGGGTATACGATTACCAGGTGTACCTGGTAGACAGCAGCGGCAACCGGATATTGCCATCGGTAACCAGCGGCAGTTTCGACACCGCCAACTTCCCGGATGTAAACGGCGACCCGGCCCGTATTGACGGCCTGCCCGGAGGCAACTTCATCGTCGATGTCGTTTCACAGGCGGCACCCGGTTGCCCTGCCGAATCGAATGTAGCCACGGTGCGGGCGCCCAACGGCCCCCTGCTGCCCATCGCTGTGGAAGAGGGCAACGTGAGCTGTAATGACAATCTGGGGGTAATTGTGGTTACCGCCACCGGCGGGTGGGACGCTTCCCCATACGAGTATCGTCTTTTGCGAGACAATGGCAGCGGAACTTTTGTCGAAGTGGTGCCCTTCTCAGCCATCGACCGCTTTGAAAACCTGAGCAGCGGAGACTACCGGGTAGAAGTGCGCGACGTGGAGGGGTGCAGCGAAATCGCCTCCATTACCCTGGCGCCCATAGACCCCATTCTGGTGGGCATACGCGAACCCCAGGCCCTGGTGTGCCCGGGTGGCAACAATGCCGTTCTGGAGGCTTTCGACCCGGCCACGGGCAATGCGGCATCGGCTGTGGCCGGCGCCTCTGGTGGGGTACCCGGATCGGGGTATAAATACCAGCTTATATACCTGGGCAGCAACAACATAGCAGACGAGCTCTCGCGCAGCGGCCTGCAAGATACGCCCACCTTTGCCGGGGCTTCCGGGGAAGGGTATATCAGCACGGGTTGGTATGCCATTGAGGTTTCGTCTACCTATCAGTGCGTCGGGGTAACCCAGCCGTACTTCGTAAACCCGCCCCCGCCCATCATCCCGGCCCTGGTACAGGTACGGGCACCCGGTTGCGGTGGCCTGGGCGAAATGCGGCTGACCATCCAGAATCCCGAGCCGGGCTTCGTGTACGAATACCGTCCGATTAGCGCGGCACCCACCGATCCCTTTATTTCCCTGGGTGCCGGGCAAACCTCCGTGCTCATTACCGGCGGGCCGGGCTTTTACCAATTCGAGGTGCGGAAGGTTAACGCCACCAACACCTGCGACGTGGTGCGCTCCAACGGCCTTACCCTGATTGACGCCCAGAACCTCGACCTGGTGGTGAACCTGCCCGACGACATTTCCTGCGCCAATGAAATCGACGGCCGCATCGAATCCTTTGCCACAGGGGGTGTGGGCAGCAACAGCTTTATGCTTTACGCCGGAGACCCGGGCAGCGACCCTTTCAGCCCCAACCCTTCGGCCACCGTAATCCGGGGCCCGCAGGCCGACGGCACCTTTGAAGGCCTCGACGCCGGTGCCGATTACTACGTTACGGTTACCAGCGGCAACACCTGTGCAGATGTGGAAGGCCCGTTCACCATCGTTCGGCCGGCTCCCATCCTCTTCACGGCCACGGTTTCGCCCGTCACGTGTTCCGGGGAGGCCGACGGCAGCATTACCATTGATGTGACCAGTGGGGGGGAAGGCCTGTTGCAGTTTGCCATCGAACCGAACTTCAGCGAATTTTTCAGCGACCCGGCTACCCCGGGGAGCTATACCTTTACCGACCTGCAGGGGGCGCCCTTCCCAGGGCGCCAGTACGACATCCTGATTCAGGACGCGCAAGGGTGCTCAGAGCTAACCACGGTATCGGTGATAGCGCCCGAGCCGCTGGCGCTCAGCTACTCGGCTACCGATGAAACCTGCATTGGGGCTGCCGATGGCACGGCCCAGCTCAGCATTGCGGGCGGAACCCCTTTCGTCGACGCCAACGGGGTACCTTATTACGAAACCAGCATGAATTCTTCGGCCGACTTGGACTACGTGCGCAACGACGCCCTGTTTTACGACAACCTGTCGGGAGGTACCTCGTATGTGGTATTTGTGCGCGATGCCAACGGCTGTACCGACAACATCGTGATACCCATTGAAATCGGGGTTGACCTGGCGGCATCGGTAACGCCCCTGTACGGTTGTAACGGCATTTTCCCGTACAATACCGTTAACGTGGAACTCCAGGACAGCGGCGTGCTGCCCGAGGTGCTCTTCGCCCTTGACCCGGCCGACCCGACCGATGCGGTTACCTCCCTGGCCAACGATACGTACAGTTGGGGCGACATGCCGGCCGGAGACCACATCGTGTACCTCTACCACGAGAACGGGTGTACCACTTTTGTCGAATTTACCGTGGAGGCCTACGAACCCCTTACCCTCGATGCCATCCAGAGCGGTCCCGATGAAATCACGGCTACCGCCAGCGGTGGATTTGGGGAGTACGAATACTTCTTTAACGGCTCGTCACAGGGCCCGGCGAACGTCTTCCACATTTCCATGGATGCCATGGTAGATATCATGGTAAGGGACGCGCAGGGCTGCGAAGTGGCCATCCGCTTCCCCTTCGATTTTGACGGGCGTGTGATGATACCGAATTATTTCACCCCCGACGGCGACGGCATGAACGATACCTGGGGCCCCGAAAACCGGGAGTACTTCCCGTATATCGAGATCAAGATCTACGACCGCTACGGCCGGGTGGTCGCTATATTGGACCAGGTGAAGAAATGGGACGGCACCTACGACGGAAAGGAAGTGCCCACAGGCGATTACTGGTACGTGGTAAACGCAAATGACAACGAAAAGCAGACCTGGGTAGGGCATTTTACCCTGTACAGGTAACCGATTATAAGTGGAGCATGTTGGTGCCGGCGCCCGAAGAACAGTAGGGCGCCGGTTCCTTTTTGTGCGGTCGGTCTCAGGGTTGCTTATCGGATTCGCCGGCCCTCTTCCAGCAGAAGGGCGTACGTGTAGCCCGAGCCGAAATCGCGGTTGCGCCGCACAACGGCCTGCATACGCACCACCTGGCCCACCGGAATGGTTTCCTGGGTGGTCAGCACGACTTCGCCCCCTGCTTCGCCCATGCCTTGCAGGTGCACCCAATTCCGGCCCATGATGCCCTCATTCACCTTCACGCAAGTACCACTGAATTCCACCCACTGGTTCTCGTAGGCTTCGGAATTCTCCAGCAATTCGGTTAGTTCCAGCGACTGGGGGGCAGCACCCTGACCATCAGTGGTGATTTCTCCGGGCTGGCCTCCGGGGTGTGCCTTGTGCAGGGGCGCTTTGAGCTCGTCTTGCTGGTCTTCGGGCACCAGGCGGGTGACCAGCAGCAGCGTATCAAAGACTTTTTGGAGGTCGGTGCTCTCGAACGCCGTGCGCACCAGGGCTTCGTTGTAATAATAGGTTTCCCCGGCCCTGAGCTCCTGTTTGGCGCTGGCCAGCCAGTAGGTTTTGTCCCCTTCCTGCACCTCGGCGTATTGGTAGCGGACCCCCGGGCTTACCTTGAGGACCTTTACTTTTTTCAGGCCGATCAAAATACCGGCATCGGCAGCCTCTTCATGATGCGGCCCGGCCAGTGGGGTTATATCGTGCTGTTCAGGCCCCCCTTTACAGGCATCCAGTGCCAGCAGGGAGGAAAGTATGAAGGTTGCGGTAAGAAAGGTTCGGGGCGTCAATTTCATAAAGCGATAGGTGTTTCGACCAGGGCAAGTCCACAGTGTTCTTCAATGAGCATTTCGATACGAGCCGGCGATTCCAGCAGTTCGGGGTCTCGGGCCAGGTATCGCATAATACGGGCCGTTTCCAGACGCACCTGCTCCCGGTCTGTCAGTAAAATGGCCACGGCAGCCCGTACACGCGGTTTCCAGGCAGCCAGTTTGCTTCGCAGGGGCTGCTTGTTAAACCATTGTTGGAAAAGGGCCTGTTCTTCGGCCAGAATTTCGGCCACGCGTCCAGCAGCTTCCAGGCGGGTTTCGCGGGTGTGCTGCAACTGGGCTGCAATGGCGTCCAGGTCGTAAAGCGATACCAGTTTCCCGAGCTTTTGCTGCGGGGCGATATTGCCGGGTACGGCCAGGTCGATGAGTACCACCTTGCGGTCGCCGGCCCAACCGGAACTGATCAGGCCGGGCACGTGGCTTACAGCGCTGATGATTGCATCGAATGATCCGAGCTCGCCGGCATTGAGCCTGGCCCAGGGCCAGGGCTGAATCCCGTATGTACTGGCCATGGCCTGGGCCCTGGCTTCGGTTCGGTTGGTTAGGTACAGGTTTGAAAACCCGAATTTGTCGTTGTACTTGAGCACCTGCCCGATAATGTCGCCTGCTCCAACCAGCAAGATCTTTTTGTCGGCGGCTGCATCAGGGCCGAATTCATCTGCAATGGTTTTCAGGGCCTTGTAGGCCGTGGAGGTAGTACCGTCGCGAAAAGCGGTTTCGTTGCTGATACGTTTGTGCAGCCGGAAGATCGACTGCAGGCTGCGCTCCAGCAGGGAGCCCTGCAGTTTCCAGGAGGCCGACTTCAGGAAAGCCCGCTTGATCTGGTGCAAAATTTCAGCATCGCCCAGTACGGCCGATTCCAGGCCAGCCGCCACCCGGAAGAGGTGGTTTACGGTGGCCTGTGTTTGGTCAGATAGTTCGAAGCGCTCCCGGCACGACTGTTGGGAAGACGGACCTTCCAGGGCCGAAATCAGGTAGTCGCGCAGCGTAGCCGCCCTGGTGCTTGCACTCTCGAACCAACATTCGAAACGGTTGCAGGTAGTCAGGATCAGCAAGCCCCGTATATCGGGGAATTCGTCCTGTATCTGCCGGGCCAGGGGCTCCTGGACCTGTTCGGGCAGGGAGTACCGCTGGCGCAGGGCCACGGGGGCCTGCCGGTGTGAAAGGCTTAGGAATCGCAGTTCAGATTTCATGACTTTTGGGCAAAGTTATACCTGTCGCATTGCTGCGAGCACCCTTCAGGAAGGGTGAGTGGGGCTGTAATAAGGAGGGGTTATTCCTTTAGTGTCCTGATGTAGTTGATCACCAGCCAGCGGTCTTCGTCGTCTGGCATCTTCTTGGTGTACTCAGGCATGTCGTCCCGGCCAAAAGTGGTTTTGTAAAACAATTCCCCATCGGTTTGGGCGTGGAAATCAGCCGATGAAAAATCGCCCAGGTCACCTTTCAGACCATCGGCCTTGGGTCCGTCCCCATAGCCTTCCTTGCCGTGGCAAGACTGGCAATGCTTGGCATAGAGCGCCTTGCCGATATTCAGGTCTACCTTCGGATCGGTGGGGTTTTTCATGTTTTTGTATTTATCCGGTACTACCCAGGCATCTTGGGGCGGGGTGGTGAAGGCATACAATACAACGGCCAACAGGCCAAGCGGTATAAAAATGCGAAGCGTTTTCATGGTTTATTCTTAGCGATTTTAAATAGATTTCGGATTAAATATACAATAACTCCCCACGATCCTACAATCAAAACTCCTGTAAACAGGACGATGAAGAGGGGGGTTCTGCCACGTGGCCCCCAAAGGGTGCGTTCGAAATACGTGGTATCTTCTACAAAAGGCGTGCCAATCGGTGCATCAAGGGCTGCAATTACGGTGCCGTAATCGTCGTTGTCTGCTATGACCACCTGCAGCTGCAGAAGGCCATCCTTGCCTGGGATGTCTGTAGGGACTTCCACGGAAATAGCCCCGTCGGAGTCGGTACTCAGAAATTCTTCACTGATGCGCAGGGGGCGGAACAGACGCACCACCTGCACCCGTATCAGGGCGTCGGCGATCAGGCTGTCGGCAGCTGCATCGCTCAGGGTAGCATTTACGTAAGAGACGCTGTCGCGGGTTTCGAGCTTAGCGCTGATGGCAGCATCGCGGAAACTGACGGTACGGCTGGCTGCCCTGAAGGCATCGTTGCCACCGAAGGCAGCACCCAGCGTATAAAGGCCGGTGGAATCGGGCTTGATTGCCTTAAGGCTCTCCATTTCAAAATGCGCCTTACCCGATTCGTTGGTGTTTACGGTACCAAGGGCCATTTCTTCTCCGTCTCGTTCGTAGTACACTTCGAGCTCAATGCCCGCCACGTCTACGTTGCTGTTGTCGATGCGGGCCGTGGCCTGGAGGTCGAGGTACACCGGGCCGTTCATGACCTTGGTGTAATTGGCCGACAGGCGCACCCGTTGTTTCTCGGTTGCCTGGGCCCTGACGCCCGTGGCCAGCATCAGTGCCAGGCCGAGCGACAGGAACCGGAGCACTGCCAAATTGGAGATCTGTTTCGTTTTCATGCGGCAGCTTCTTTATGTTTGGCTTCTTCAAGGCCTTCTTCCTCGGCCAGACGGTCGATGGAGATCACCGGCACGTAACGCACCAGCAAGGTAATGATCAGCAGTGCCATGGCCAGGGTGGCCCCGGTTATAGCCCATTCGTGCAGGCTTGGGAAATAATGCCTCCACGACTCCGGTACGCCCTGAATGGGCAGGTAGGGGTGCAGCAGGGTTGGGGTAACGATCAGGTACCGTTTCCAGTACGACCCCAGAACTACCAAAAGCGAAATATAGAACATGGGCCGGGGCTTGCGCAGCCTTTTGAAGAGCAGCAGCAGAGCCGGCAGCACGAGGCCTCCTATGGTCACCAGCCAGAAAGGCACGGCGTAATCGCCGACCAGGAGCGTATTGAGGTGTTCCGATTCGGCTTCTTTGGAAGTGAAAAGGGGTACGAGGTACTCGTTGATGTTGAAGTAAATATAGATCATCAGGGCCAACACCAGGAGCCGGCCGATCTTTTCAAAGTGGTAGTCGGTTATGTAGTTTTCCAGTTTTTTGTTCTTGCGCACCACATACACCAGGGCCACCAGGGTACCGAGGCCCGATACCATGGCTCCTGATATAAAGTAGGGCGCGAAGTTGGAGCTGTCCCAGCCCACCCGGTAGGTGGTCGAGAACAGGTAGGCGTCGATGGATTCCAGGATAAGCCCCAGGGGAATGATCAGGAGCACCACGATCTGAATCGATTTTTGCTGCAACCGCAACTGCTGTTTGGTCCATTGCCATTTCAGGGCAAATATCCCGTAGATCTTGCTCAGGCGCGGGTGCTTGTCCCGGTAGTGGTCGCGAAGGATCGCCAGGTCGGGCAGCATGGGGAAGTACAGCAGCAGAATGCTTACCGCCATAAAGGTGGGGATGATAATCACGTCCCAGGTTATGGGCGATTGCAGGCGGGCGTGCACAAAAAGGTTAAGGATGCGGTCGGGCCGCGCCATGTCGATCATGATGGTAATGCCCGCCATGATGATGCAGGCCACCGCCACGATTTCGGCCAGGCGCACGAAAGGCCGGCGCCATTCGTTGTTGGTGAGCCGAAGTACGGCCACCACAATGGCCGCCACAAAGCTCGTTGCAACGAAAAAGACAAAGTTCGAAATGTAGAAGCCCCAAAGCACGTAGTCGCGCATGTTGGTCACTTCCTGCCCGCGGATGAGCTGATCGACGTAGGCGGCGATCCCCGCAACGGAGATCACGATCAGCAGGGCCATCCAGAGCTTCCCTTTCAGGCTGAATTTGCGGGGCCCCAGGTCTTGGATAAGTTGTTCGAATCTGCTCATGATGCCTCAGGATTATCAGCGTTTTCAACAGGTTCACCCGGTTTTTCGACCGATTCGAATTCGTTGTAATTCTCCAGGCCGTCTTCGAAGGGGGTAATGCGGTCCTTCGGGGGCAGGTAATACACGCTGGGTTCGGTACCCAGGTCTTCGAACAGGCGGTAGCCGGAGTTTTTCTCGAGCAGTTTGCTCAGGCGCACCGTTTCATTCCCGTTGGTTACGGTGTCTTCGTATTTGTTGCCGAAATAGAAGACGCCGTTCGGGCAGGCGGTAACACAGTGCGGCAATTCGCCTTTGGCTGTTTGGTGGGGGCAAAAGTCGCATTTATCGACGGTACCCATTTTACTGGGCATCCCGGCGTATTCAGGCGAATGCAGATGGTCTACCATCTCCATGTTCATTTCAAATTGCTGCTGGGGTTCGCTCCAGTTGAATACGCGGGTCGAGTAGGGGCAGGCGGCCATGCAGAAACGGCAGCCGATGCAGCGCTCGTTGTCGATGAGCACCAGCCCGTCTTTACGCTTAAAAGTGGCGTCAACCGGGCAAACCGTAACGCAGGCAGGCTTGTCGCAGTGCTGGCACATGGTGGGCATCCAGTACGGAGAGGAGGTCTCGTTGTCCTGCATGTTGTACACCTTGAGCCAGGCATTTTCGCCGGTAATGTAGTGGTGCTTGTTGCAGGAGCGCTGGCAGGCCAGGGCGTTTTCGCACTTGGCCAGGTCTACCACCATTACAAACTTGGTGTTTTCAAACCCCTCGCGCGGGTCGCGCTCCATATGGGAGGCCAGGTTCTCTTCCACCTGCGAGGCGTCTACCTCGATCAGGGTGCCGTCGGTGGTCATGAGTTGCATCTTGGCGCCGGTATCCCCTTCTGAAGCGAAGCCCTCTTTGAACTGGGTAAGGGCTGCCCCTCCGAGGGCGGTGGCCAATCCGACTTTTAAACCGGTGTCCAGGAATTTCCGCCTCGTTTCTTTTGACTTGTCTTCCATGGTGTGCTTATTGGTTGAGGTCCCCGTTGGTATCCAGCCATTTGCGCAGCTCGCTGTTGCTGAGGTTCTCGCGGATTACCTGCGACTTTTGCAGGCTGCTCACCCGGACGCGCACCGTGGTGCCGTCCGGTTTGAGCAGGGTCTGGTATTCTTCCGAAGGCTGTGGCCCTTCAGCTGCGCGGGCCTCAGCCGGCAAAAAGGGGAGGAGGAGCCCGCTTCCCAGGATGGGCAGAACCTGCCGGCGCCCCATCCCCTTTTGTTTTTTCGGATCGTTATTCATCGGTGTCGTATCAGAAATTATACAGACGGGTTATGGTAAAGCCAATCAGGATGTCCCCGTCGAAGAAATTGTTCTGGTTGAACATAACATTCTTCTGTGGAACAATCCCGTTGTAGCTCGACAGGAAGATCTGGAAGGCGTGGGCCGAGGTGCGGAATTCCACACCGGCACTGAAGCCCGGTTCAGGATCCGTTGCGAGTTCCTCCTTATCCAGGTGGTGAATGAAGGGATGCGTATAATCCACCAGGATGGCCGTCTGCGGGCTGATTTTGTACCGCGCTCCGGCTGAGAGGGCTATCACATCATTGCGCATGCGCTCGGGCACCGCGTTATAGTGCGAGATGCTCGGGGCAAGTTGGAGCGAGAAATTCTGGTTAAATCGCCGGGAAATGATCAATTGGTGGTAGAACGAATACCGGTGTTGATCGAGCGCGAAGTTTTCCTTCGAGCGGGCATCGATGGTAAAGTTGCCGTAGTACGACACGTTTACCGGAATCCGGTCAGAGCGGGTCTGCTTGACCAGCCCCACCTTCCAGTTGAAATCCTGGAGCCTGTCAAATTTGGTGGTTCCGTACCCAACGGTAACGAAATCCAGGATGGAGTAATTGAGCCCTAACCGGATGTTCGAAGGCGCCCAAATACCGACCAGGTCGTTGGTACCTCCATTGATGGTTCCGAAGCGGTGGCCGATGGTCACTTCCAACGTGTTGCGGATGGGAAGCAAATCGGTAGGGTTGTCAATGATAAAAGAGCTTTCAAAGGCTGCGCGCTGGGGTTTGTCTACCACCGCGGTGGTGTCTGTTTCCTGAGCCGAGGCGATGCAGGGGAGCAACAAGGGCAGTAACAGAAGAAGATAGAATCGTTTCATCTTTCAGTTTCTTTAGGTTAGTTGTTCTCGGCGCCTCGGTCTATCCAGGCCTTGATTAGAGCAATTTCGTCTGTCGAGAGCACGAACCCCACGTCAAAAGGGTGTCCTTTGCCGGGGAGTTTGTTGTAAAATTCGCTGCCTTCGGCATCTCCGGCCACTACATAATCGGGGACAAGAGCGTTATAAGCGTTGCCTGTGCGCAGGTCCGGGTTGGCCACGGTGCTGTTGTGGCAGGCGGTGCAATCCTTGCCCGACTGAGAGAACAGGGGTTCTATATCTGTCCGGAAGGAAATTTCCTGATCGGGCGGGAGAACGGGCACCTCTTCCTCAATAATTTCGTCGTAGTAACAGGAGAAGCAAAGCAGGAGGGCACTGCCGGCCAGAAGGAGTTTTCTGTTTTTCATCGTTTCGATTTTAGAATGAGCCTGGTTGGCGACCGGTTCGGCTCCCGGGAGGGCATACGGGCAGTGGTGTCCTTCGACACAACCCCCGTATAGGGTGGCCCCCCCGGGGAACCGAATTATCAGTTCTGCAGGGCTTCGATTGAGTTATTCAGCAGGGCCCGTGCGTATCCCGGGTTGTGAATACCCTTGCTTTTGTCTTCCAGCAGGGTCATGTAGTTCCAGGCGGCCTGAGCTTCTTCGGTACTGAAGATACCTGTAAGCGAACGGTCGTTTACCACGATGCCGTTCACCGGAACGCCTGATCCAACTATATTGCCATCTAGGTCGTAAACCGGGTCTCCAAGGGAGTCTACAGCATACATTTCACCAACCACCTGTTCCAACAGCGTTTTGAGGGTTGCCATGCCGGCGGTATAGCCGTTGATCTCGCTGGGCGCGCCGCTGGTGTGGCAGGTAATACAGGCCTCTTCGGTGGGCACCCAGGTGTGTCCGCCTTCCGCTTCTGTAGCGCCTTCGCTCATGTGGCAGTTCACGCAGGACGAGCCGGTGCGGTGGGTAGCCGAACCTACGCCCGGATAGGCTGTGGTCCCGGCAACCTGAGCTCCGAGGATACCTTCCAGCAGGGTGGATTGCGGGCCGTGGTGAGGTCCAAAGCGGGTACTGGTCACCACGTAGATTCCAGCGGTGTTCACTGCCGGGATTTCATAAGAGTTACGCGGCTGGTGGCAGGTCACGCAGTTGTTGCTCGGGCCTTCGAAGTCGATGGTGTAGTTTACGTCGAGCACCAGGGTTTGGGGCCCTTCGTTGCGCAGGGCGTAGTCCTGGCCGTCGGTTTCGAAGTCGAAAGTCTCGTGCTTGTCGTGGCAGGTTGAGCAGTACATCGGCGATACGTTGGAGTAGCCGGCAGTATCGACGGCTCCGAAAGTCACGTAATCGATGAACCCTTCCTCCCCGTGGCACTGGGCGCAGCTGGCGCTTGAGCCGCGGGCGTAAGCAGAGCCGGTGGCGTGTATTGACATTTCAAACTGGGCGAGCAGCGGTTCCCGTTTCGTGTTGGAGTGGCACGAAACACAGGAGGCTGTTCCGTCTACCCCGTCAACCCCGTCGATGCCGTCGATGCCGTCGGTGCCGTCGGCCCCGGGAGGGCCGGGAATTGGATCACTGGTACATTGGATAAAGAATCCTGATGCAAGGATAAGCAGTAACTGAAATAACCTTTGTGTTTTCATAAAGCCGGTCTTTAATAATAGATATAGAAATTTATGTAACGAAAGTAGCAGAGGATTGGTAGTCCTCTTATGATAAATATCAGGTGTTTTGATTTTTTTATACACGAAACGTGTGGTGGAATCGGCTCCGGAATCGGCCTTTCGGGTAATAAATTTACGAGATTATTTTAAACCTACAAATTAGATAGGGTTATGCCGGGCGCCCATAGGTCCTGAGATGCTCTTTTTCAAAAAAGTGTTGGAAGTTAATCTCAAGATTGTTTTATATTTGCAAGCCGAATCCGGAATCTCCCCAAATGCTCACCACCAGCAATTGGAATTTGGGTTTTGGAATTTGGAATTTATGCAATCAGCGCGCAGCGCTGATTCCGGGATGTGGCCCCTCGGTAAACTCGGGGCAGGCTGCGTCTGGTAGCGTATCCCGCCGTGGGCGGGATGGTCGCTTGAAGAATGCAAAAGCCTTCAAACGATCTTTACATATTGAATTAATCCTATAATATCGGGATGTGGCGCAGTCTGGTAGCGTACTTGCATGGGGTGCAAGTGGTCGCTGGTTCGAATCCAGTCATCCCGACCAAGAAAATCCAACGCGAAAGCGTTGGATTTTTTGTTTGCGGAAAGCGTAAACTTGTTTGCAAGCTTGGAGCAAACAAAAAAGACAGCACGGCCGCCAGGCTGTGTTGGATTTGCTTGAGCACCGTTCCCCCTCTCTGGATCACGCCGCAGGCGTAATCCAGGCTAGTTTCTAAGCAGG
>JAHECA010000015.1:0-2605 GCA_024642005.1 Robiginitalea sp.
GGTTTTACCAAATAATCCAGGGCATTTACTTCAAAGGCCTGAACGGCATATTGGTTATAGGCCGTGGTGAATACAACTTCGGGAACAGCGTCCAACTCCTCCAATAAATCGAACCCTGATTTGCCGGGCATATGAATGTCTAAGAAGATGATATCAGGTTGTTCTTTTTCGATCAAGCCAAGAGCATCGTCCACATTGTTCGCTTCGCCCACTATTTCAAATTCAGGATACCTGTCAAGTGCTCTGCGGACCTCTTCGCGAGCCAACCGCTCATCGTCTATGATCAAAGTTTTATAGGTGCTCATAACTTGTCAATTGGAACCACTAGTGTTGCTTCGACCCAATTTTCCGAAGGAGTTTCAATCTTAAGAGTCGCCTTACCCTCGTATTGCAACCAAAGCCGTTCTCTGAGATTTTTCAGTCCCAGGCCCCTGTGTTCTCCCTCTGAAAGGGTCCCCGGGTTTTTGATGACGATGTTCACAAAACCATCCCGCTCTTTTACCGAAATATCGACGACCCCACCCTTCAACTGTTTATCCACACCATGTTTAATGGCGTTCTCTACCAAAAGTTGGATGCTCAAAGGGGGAATCTTCAACCTATCCGTATTCGGGTCAACATCAAAGATTACACGCAACCGTTCTTCAAAACGCAATTGTTCCAATTCCACATAATCTCTGACCAAGGCCAATTCTTCTGCAATGGAAATGGTCATATGCTCTTTTTCATTCAGCGATGAACGCAACAGATCAGACAATAAATCGATGGCCCTTCGCGCGCTTTTCGGGTTTTCAATTACCAAGGCTTTAATGGAGTTCAATGAATTGAACAAAAAATGTGGATTAAGCTGTGCCGATAAGTTATCCAGCTGGCTTTGTTTGGCATCGACGGAAAGCTTTGCGTTTACCTTTGTCGTATTCAGCTCCCTCACATAAAAATGGTACGCATGATAGGCCAGTACCCAAATGGCCATATGCCTTAATCCCGTGATCAAAACCGGGTTCCAAACAGATAAATTTTCCAGGAATGAATTGGTATCCCTGACCCAATAGATATAAGCTGACGTCTTTAGATTCATGATGATCATGAACAAAACGGACAAAATCAATATGGATGGCACAACCCTTCTAATCAACTTTTTGATGCCCAACAGATTCCATTTCGACTTTAATGCCATGGCCCTATATGTATGGGTCAGGCCAATACAAATGGAAACGTCGAGCACGTAGTTGGTCAGGGCCTGGAAAACCGTAAACTGGTCCCGCACCAGGGCAATGTACAGCCACAACAACGAAACGGTCCCCCAGCCAACGATTTGGCATTTCCAATAGAGTGACAGCCTTGTGTTTGTTTTTTCCTTAAGCACAGTACCGGCCATTAGTCGTTCCCTTTGTTGTGTGATTAGTCCTGCCTGGATTTTGAGTAACTGGTTAACTCGTTTACATATATCCCATAACCATCATTGTTAAGGTGTTTGATATATGTTTTTAAATCAGGTGAATACCACCAAATATCGGTCATCTCTCCCTTAAAGCCCCTGGAATTTGTTACAATTCCTTTGTATTCTATTTTATAAGCCTTGTATTTTCCTGCTGCCACGCTTAATTCTTCAAAGGCAACAATTTGGACGTCCTGGCTGGTTTTTCCTTTGGTACCTTCATTATTTTCCCATTCTGATACGTACTTCCATTTTTTTCCGACTTGTAAGGGCCAATTGCGGAAGGGGGTATCGCTTTGCTCTGGTTTTAAAGTGCTTGAAAGTAACACGGTGTCAATGCCGTTCCACAGCCCTAACTCCCCATTGTAGGCTACCACTTCCTGAATGTCTTCCCCTGAGGCGCGAACCTCCCCTGCTACGGAGCGTTCCCATTTCCAAACCCATATTTCTCCCATTGTATACTCATTCAGGGAGGGTTGATCGGTTTTGGTAGGTACGCAATTCGTAAAGACCAGGAGTACGGCCAGCTTAATTAATAGTGTATTTGCCATGTCTGCGAATTTTTCGATGGATTAAAGCTTTTGTTGTGGTTTTGTTTTATACACAACTTGGTGTAAATCAATGAAAATCATTTAATTCCACGAAGAGAAAGTACATGGATGCAGAATTAGGGGTTTGAATGTAGAAAAGAGGTATGACGAAAGGGCTTACACTGAATCTGTGGAAGCAGATTTTTGTGAAATTAGCTTTGATGAGATTTAGGTTATCCTATTGACCGGAGGTCAACAGCTTGTAAATGGGCAGGATTTGCTGATGCACATCCTGAATGCGGCCGCTCCTGCAAATAGGAAACCTCGCAAAGCCATGCGGCTTTGCGGTTCTTTTTTCGTCCCCGCCTTACAAAAGCAAACTTTTGACGCCGGGTCCAAAAAAATAACCCCGCTCGAAGAGCGGGGTTTCCTGCTTGATGTGACCACGCCAGGAGTACCTCGCTGCGCTCGGTTTTCCTTTGTGCTCCCGCCTGAAAATGCAAACCCTTCACGGCCTGTGGCCGTGCGGTTTTGTTTTCCGTCCCCACTTTCAGACGCAAGCGCCTGACGCGGGTCCGAAAAACAAAACCCCGCTCGTTCGAGCGGGGTTTGCGCTTTAAGTGACCACGCCAGGATT
>JAHECA010000015.1:2705-75624 GCA_024642005.1 Robiginitalea sp.
TGTGGCCGTGCGGTTTTGTTTTCCGTCCCCACTTTCAGACGCAAGCGCCTGACGCGGGTCCGAAAAACAAAACCCCGCTCGTTCGAGCGGGGTTTGCGCTTTAAGTGACCACGCCAGGATTACATATCCTGTGAAGCTCCGTAGTCTAAATGAAAAGCTCGCCAAACTTTCGTTTGGCTTCTTTTTCCGCCCTCACTTCGGCAATCAAGCAAGCTTGTTGCCGCGCTCAGACGAAAAAAGCCCGCCTTGGGGGCGAGCTTTTCATTCTTAAGTGACCACGCCAGGATTCAAACCTGGAACCTTCTGAGCCGTAATCAGATGCGCTATTCAGTTGCGCCACGTGGCCGATTGGGTTTCCCTTGTGAAAGGGGATGCAAATATATTTCTTTTTACATTTAAGGCAAAATATTCGCAAGCGCAAATCCATGAATTTTAAAGACTATATACGGGAGGTGCCCGATTTTCCGTCGAAGGGTATTGTATTCAAGGATATTACGCCCCTTTTGGAAGACCCTGCGGCCTTCAGGGAGGCCGGCATGGCCCTGCTGGCATTTACCGAAGGGCTTGCGATCAATAAGGTGGTGGGCATCGAGAGCCGGGGCTTCTTCTTTGCCCCCCTGCTGGCCGAGCACCTGCAGGCCGGTTTTATCCCGGCGCGCAAGCCCGGCAAGCTCCCGCGCCGTACCTCAAGCATGGAGTACGAGCTCGAGTACGGCACCGATTCCCTCGAAATTCACGCCGAGAGCATTTCCCCGGGCGACCGGGTGCTCATCCACGACGACGTGCTGGCCACCGGGGGCACGGCCCGCGCCATGTGCGACCTGGTTGAGTCCCTGGGCGGGGAGGTGGTGCAGGTCAATTTTTTGATTGAACTGGGTTTTCTGAAGGGAAGGGAAAAGCTGGAGGGCTTTGCCCTCAGGTCGCTTATCACGTATTAATCAAGCGCCCTTGTGGTAACGTAATAGCGCCACCCAATCAGCGCCAGCTGCCACTTGGGGGCCCGCGACAATTCGACACGCTTTTTGCTCAGGGAGGGGAGCAGCCATTTGTTGAGCCGCGCCAAAACCTGGAATATAGTCTTTTGCATAAGGCAAAAATTTTGAGTTACCCGCCGACAAGTATAAACTGTTGCGATCGGTTCAGGCCTGGATTAATAGCAATTGATTCAACTGTGCGGCCCTTATTCTACAATTTCGACTTTTATCGTCTGCTCCCCGGTTTTGACTCTTGAAGTAAAATCAGAGGTAACATTTGCCCCCGCTGCAACGCCTCCGGGGGCCACTCCAAGTATAATAGCCCTCCTTTGGCGGTGTTTCATTTTTACGCTATCGGGGATTTCAACAGCTACAATCCGGTCAACATCGATTTTTTTGCCCACTATGGACACAGCTCTGGTGGTGCGGCCATAGTCGAATACGCGCACCTGCCCTCGGTCAGGGAAAATGCCGGTGATCTTACCCTGAAAATTACGTATTTTTTTGCCTTCTTCACCATGTCCTAAAACGACGTAATCGTCAATGTACAAGGTGTCTACACCCACTTCGATTTCGTTTTCAAAAGTTCTGACCACTAATTTCTGACCACAAACGGGCGCACTTGAAATAAGTGCAAAACCTATCAGCAACATTTTTTTCATCTGACCTTGATATTCAGGCCTTAAGATAAATAAATATTTAAAATTTCATTTTTTCCGCCAATGCTTAATACCAAAAAAAGGCCGCTCTTTCGGGCAGCCTTGTATGGGGAGAGTCAGATCGGGGTGTGCCAGCTCAGAACAGCACGGCGATCAGCGCTATTATCAGATACAAGAGATACTTGGCCAGGGCAATCATGACGGTAGGTTTTAGGTTACTGTTAGGGTTCGTTTCATTGATGAAGTATCGAATATAAAAGAGCCCGGCCGACCGGCCAAAGAAATGGGGAGGAAATAATTAAATGGCCTGCAATATCGAAAGTATAAAGTCAATTATGCTTTTCATTTGTAATAAGGTTCTCTTCAAACGTGTTATAAAAAGAAATATAAAAACGTTATTTAAGTGAAAAACAGAAAGATTTCAAGGGGCATTTTCAGGTCAAACGAATAGTTGAGGGCCGAAAATGCCCCTTTTCGGGTCTTTTTGATCGGTTTTGATTTTTTGGGATAAAAAAACCGGGCCGCACAGGCCCGGTTTATCCAGTCTGGGCTGGAGGGTTGCTATGAACGTGAACTAATTCTTTTTGGTGGTGATCAGCACCACCCCGTCTTTGGCTTTTTTGCCGTATTGTTCGATAGCCTTGTCGCCTTTTAGCACCTCCATTTTTTCAATGGCACTGGGGGCAAGGGCCTGCACCTCCTTTTCACTGGCTTTCTTCCCGTCGATGAAGAACAGCGGTTTTTCGCCCTTTCCCGAATCGATGAAGAAAAAATTGCCCGAGCCGCCCTCGATGACCTCGATGTCGGCCTCCTCGTCTGAATCGCTGAAGATGGTGATTTGTTTGTCGTCGCTGTTCCCGGTCTTGGTTATCTTGATTTTGTGGACCTTAGCTCCCGATCCTTCCATTTCCTGCCATTTGGCCGGGTCTACCCGTTCGCCGTTTACCGTGATGACGGTGTCTCCATCGACCTGGCGGATCTCGATCTCGCGGGTTTGGGCGCCGTCTTCGTGCCACAGCGTGGTATGGCCATCTTCATCGTCACCTATCGAACGAACCACGATCTTGTGCGGCTTCCCGTCTCCAGCTTCCTCATCAGCGGTTACCCAGACCATACTGCCTGTGCCTGCGGAGCGAATGTGCATGATATTGTCTGCCGATTTGGCTGAGGAAAAAGACACGCTGTTGCGCGCATCGTCGAAGTTTACAAAGACGGGGGCGATTGGCGTGTCGTCGCCGGTTTGGTACGACCCACTGAACGATTTGCCTTCGCTGTTTTTGCCAGAGAGGCTAAGGTTTAGCGAAACGATCTCACCGGCCTCGTTGCGCACGGTGGTATACGAGAAATCGATCCCGTCCTTGGCCAGGTCTGCCTTCAGGTCTGAAAGCTCCTTGTCGGTGGTTTTCGCATCGATGACCAGTTCTACCGACTTGCCGCCGAACGCGGCCAGGGCGTCGGCCGGGGTGTCTTCAGGCAGGTAAACGGTTTCGGTGTTGAAGGCCATTAAAAAGGCTGCCAGCACCGGCAAAATCAGCAAGTGCTTGAGCATGTGGGTCGATTTGGATTGGGTTTTTTGCAACATGACTATTCGTTTTTTGATTAATGAACTGTAGAAGGCGTTGGCCAGGGACGGACTGTTGCCCGAGACCCTGAGCAGTGTGTACTGGTATTCCCTGACCGAAGCGATAGACTTTACGGCCCGGGCGTCTGCCAGGTATTCCAGGTTTTGTGCCACGCTTTTCTGGTACCACCAGCTGGCCGGGTTTAACCAGAGCAGGGTGGCGACCAGGCGGCTGAGTAAAATGTCGAGTGAATGGTACTGGGCACCGTGGGCCCTTTCGTGTTCCAGGATCAGGGGCAGTTCGGCTGCTGAGTGGCGGTCGGGATTGTAAAAAATATAGCGGAAAAAGGAGAAGGGTGCCGATACCTGGCGCGAGGCGATATAGACGAACCCGTCTTTGCGCACGGTTTCCGGCGAAGCGATGAGCTGCCTGAGGGCCCACAACTGCCTTACCACCGCCAGGGCGCAAAACAGGGCGCCCAGGAGGTAGGCCGCCAACAGTAGCGACTCCCACGGAAAACCGGGGGCAGCCGAATGCTGCAGGCCTGTAAGTGCTTCAGACGAAACGGGGGTTGCGGCGTTGGCCGGAAGGGCTACCACGCGCCGGAAGGTGAGCAGCGGAAGCAGGGGGGCCAGCAACAGGCCGCTCAGTAAATAGAAGCGGTTCAGGCGGAACAGGGTTTCGCGTTTGAGCAGCAGCTCGTAGGAGAACAAAAACAGCGCCAGGATGGCAGACGCTTTGAGTAGGTAAAGGCCGAGCGATTCCATATTACTTGCTTCTTTTCTCGATCAGATCAATGATTTCGCGAAGCTCGTCGGCCGAAATTTTCTCTTCTTTCGCGAAGAAGGAAACCAGGTTTTTGTAATTGTGGTCAAAATAGCTGGCCACCGTATCGCCGATGAATTTCTGCCGGTAGGTTTCCCGGCTTACGGTCGGAAAGTACCGGTGGGTGTTCCCAAAGGCCTCGTGGCCCACAAATCCTTTCTCTTCCAGGTTGCGCACCATGGTCGAAAGCGTGTTGTAATGGGGTTTGGGGCGGCCCGGAAAGGCGTCCAGCAGGTCTTTTACAAAAGCTTTTTCCAGCTTCCAGAGCAGCTGCATGACCTCTTCTTCGCGGTTTGTGAGTTTTTGCATGGGCAAATGGGTTTGAGAATGACTGTTCGTTTTTTGATGATGCCACAAACATAACTAAAAAAATAGTTGAACAACTATAAGGATAGTTAAAAAACTACTAAAACAGGGTTGAAAGAAAGATGCCGCTCAGTGCCGTCAGGCTAGTATATTTGCCGAATCTTTATCCCCATGCCGGTATGACATACTTTCTTTTTTTTCTGGTGGGCCTGGGCCTGCTGATCCTGGGAGGGAGCTGGTTGTTGCGGGGCGCGGTAGACCTTTCCCTGCGGCTGGCCATTCCCAAGATCATCATCGGCATGACGGTGGTGTCTTTCGCCACCTCGGCGCCCGAGCTGATCGTAAGCCTCCAGGCGGCGGTGGAGGGGTACCCTGACCTGGCCCTGGGCAATGTGGTGGGGTCGAATGTGGCCAACCTGGGGCTAATCCTGGCTATTACCCTGTTTATTGGCCCTATAAATGTCAGGCGCAGCTTCTATTTCACAGACTGGCCCATGATGATGCTGGCTTCCCTCATGCTCTATGGGTTTATGTATGCCGACAGGCGATTGGATGCCTGGGAGGGAGGCGTACTGGTCGTTACCATGTTCTTCTTCCTGATTTATTTGCTGAAATACCAGAAACCAGCGGTGGAGGAAGACGACCTGCGCATGCCGTCGCGCCTGCCGCTGTATCAGACGGTCTTTTTTCTGGGCGCCGGCGGGGCAGCGCTTTGGGGAGGTTCCGAACTTTTGATATCCGGGGCAGAGGGCCTGGCGCGCTACCTGGGCGTGAGCGACCGCATCATCGGGATCACCCTGGTTTCAGTGGGCACCAGCATCCCCGAAATGGCCGCCTCTGTGATTGCCATGATCCGCCAGGAGAAGTCCATTTCGGTGGGCAACCTGATCGGCTCCAATATTTTCAACATCCTGGCCGTGCTGGGCATCACCGCCCTGGTACACCCCATAGCAATACTGGATGAACGCCTGCTCTCGCAGGACATTTACTGGATGCTGGGCATAGCCCTGCTGGTCTTGCCGCTGGTGTTTATTCCCCGGGGGCTGCGCCTGGGCTGGAGGGACGGGATAGTGCTTCTTGCCGTATACACCGCTTTTTTGTACGTTTCGTTTTCCTAAAAAAAAACCCCCGCCAATCGGCGGGGGTAATCATCCAACAAGTTATTAACTGTGGGATCAGAGCCTAGGCTTCGACCTGGATGTTTGCACTCTCCACGGTCTTGATGATACGGGCGGCCACTTTGTAGGGGTCGGCGTTTGAGGCAGGACGGCGGTCTTCAAGCCATCCTTTCCAGCCGCGCTCTACGGTCAGAATCGGGATGCGGATCGATGCGCCCCGGTCGGAAACCCCGTATTTGAAATCATGGATAGATGCGGTCTCGTGTTTCCCGGTGAGCCGCAGTTCGTTATAAGCACCGTAAACGGCCATGTGTTCCTGGGTTACCGGACGGAAGGCCTCGCATACTTTCTCATAGGTTTTCTTGGAGCCGCAGGTGCGCAGCAGGGAATTGGAGAAGTTGGCGTGCATGCCGCTGCCGTTCCAGTCGCCCTTGACGGGTTTGGGGTGGTATTCGATGTACCAGCCGTATTCTTCGGTTAGGCGGTCGAGCAGGTAGCGGGCCACCCAGACCTGGTCGCCTGCGTTCTTGGCGCCTTTGGCGAAAATCTGGAATTCCCACTGGCCGCAGGCAACTTCCTGGTTAATGCCTTCAAAGTTCAGCCCGGCCTGCAGGCAGTAGTCGGCGTGGCGCTCGACCAGCTCGCGGCCGTGGGTGTTCTTGCCGCCTACCGAACAGTAGTACAACCCCTGCGGGCCCGGGTATCCTCCGGGAGGAAAGCCCAGCGGCAGGTCGGTGTGTGTATCCATGATAAAGTATTCCTGTTCAAAGCCGAACCAGAAATCGTCGTCCACATCTGAATCGATGGTGGCGCGGGAGTTGGTAGGGTGGGGGGTGCCGTCGGGGTTCAGTACCTCAGCCATGACCAGGTAGCCGTCAAGGCGGGCAGGATCGGGATAGATAGCCACGGGTTTCAGCAGACAGTCAGATGAGCCTCCTTCGGCCTGCTCGGTAGAACTTCCGTCGAAAGCCCAGATCGGACAATCTTCCAGCTTCCCGCTGAAATCAGACTCAATCTTGGTCTTGCTTCTCATGTTGGCGGTGGGGGTGTGACCATCCAACCAGATGTACTCTAATTTTGCTTTGCTCATGATGCCAATTAATTAATTGTTGATTATTAGAATTTGACGGTCAAAAATATAGAATATCGACACATAGCCATAACATTGGAGGGGTGAATTATCAAAAAAATCGATATAATTATGAACACCCCCTTTTTTGAAGGGGTGTGCTGTCTAAAATATAAATTTTCGGGTTTATACTACGAAATGCGTAATTTTACCTGCATCAACCTTAACAGACGAGTACATGCCAACCCGAAACGACCCCGCATACCGGGCCGAATTTACCCCTGACAACTCCTCCGCAGCCGGGCAGGGCCGCAGGTCTGAGCGATACGCGAGCCGTGTTTTCAATGAGCAGCGCATGCTGCAATACCTTACCCGAGACGCCTACGACAGCGTAAAGGGGGCTATTTTTTCGGGCTCGAAAATAGATCGTAAAGTGGCCGATCAGATTTCTGAGGCGATGAAGGCCTGGGCCATCGAGATGGGCGCCACGCACTACACGCACTGGTTCCAGCCCCTGACCGGGGCCACAGCCGAGAAGCACGATGCTTTTTTTGACCTGTTGCCAGACGGGCGGGCCATCGAAAAATTCGGCGGCGGCCAACTCGTGCAACAGGAACCCGACGCCTCCAGTTTTCCGAGTGGCGGTATCCGCAATACCTTCGAGGCCCGCGGTTACACAGCCTGGGATCCTACCTCGCCAGCCTTTATCTACGGCAGCACCCTTTGTATTCCAACCATATTTGTTTCGTATACGGGCGAGGCCCTCGACAACAAGGCGCCCCTGCTGCGCGCCCTGCACGCGGTCGACGAGGCGGCCACGGCTGTGGCCCGCTATTTCGACAAGAACGTGAACAAGGTAAACGCCACCCTGGGGTGGGAACAGGAATACTTCCTGATCGACCGCGAACTGGCCCGTACGCGCCCCGACCTCATGCTGGCCGGGCGCACCCTGGTCGGGCAGGCCGCGGCCAAGGGGCAACAGCTGGACGACCATTATTTCGGGGTGATCCCCGACAGGGCTTTCCAGTTTATGCGCGACCTGGAAGGAGAGTGCCTGCTGCTGGGCATCCCGGTAAAAACGCGCCACAATGAGGTGGCTCCGAACCAGTACGAGCTGGCCCCAGTTTTCGAAGAGGCCAATTTGGCGGTAGACCACAACCTGCTGCTGATGGACGTAATGGAAAAAGTGGCATCGCGCCACGGCCTCAAGGTGCTCTTTCACGAAAAGCCCTTTGCGGGCATAAACGGCTCGGGCAAACACAACAACTGGTCGCTCAGCACCGATACCGGCACCAACCTGCTGAGCCCCGGCAGTACCCCCATGAAAAACCTGCAGTTCCTCACGTTTTTCGTCAACACCATTAAGGCCGTAGACCGGTATGAAGAATTGCTGCGCGCCTCCATCGCCTCGGCCAGCAACGACCACCGCCTTGGGGCCAACGAAGCACCGCCGGCCATCATTTCCATCTTTATAGGTAAACAGCTCACCGAGGTGCTGGACGAGTTGGAAGGCGTGTCGAAGGGCAAGCTTTCGCCCGAAGAAAAAACGGAGCTCAAGCTCAACGTGGTGGGCAAGATACCGGAGATATTGCTCGACAATACCGACCGCAACCGCACCTCCCCCTTTGCCTTTACCGGCAACAAATTCGAAATGCGCGGGGTTGGGGCGCGGGCCAACTGCGCCAAGCCGATGACGGTGCTCAATACCATTGTGGCCTACCAACTGCGCGAATTCAAGGCCGAGGTAGACAAGCTAATCGACGGCAAAAAGCTCAAGAAAGACGAGGCCATCTTCAACGTGTTGCGCGAGTACATCAAATCGAGCAAGCGCATCCGCTTTGACGGGGACGGCTACAGCGAGCAGTGGGAACAGGAGGCCGCCCGGCGCAAACTGAGCCACAACCGCAGCACCCCCTCGGCCATCGGGGTACTCACCACACCTGAAACCCTCGAGCTGTTCAAGGCCACGGGCGTGCTCACCGAGAAGGAGATCAAGGCCCGCAAGGAAGTGGAGCTGGAAACCTACATCCTGCAGACCCAGATCGAAGGCCGGGTGCTGAGCGAACTGGTATACAACCAAATTATCCCGGCCACGGTGGCCTACCAGAACAGCTTGCTGGAAAATATCCTGGGCCTCAAGGAGATCTACGGGGCTGCCCACAAAAAGGTGTGCGAGGCCCAGCTGGGCATTCTCGAACAATTGGCCGAGCAGTTGCAGGAAGCCAAAAAGAAGACCGACGCCATGACCGAGGCCCGCAAACGGGCAAATGGCCTCAAAGACCTGAATAAAAAGGCCGCGGCCTACTGCGAGTCGGTGCTCCCGTATTTTGATGAGATCCGCAGCCACTGCGACCGCCTGGAGCGGTTGGTATCCGATGCGCACTGGCCCCTGGCCAAGTACCGCGACCTGCTGTTTATCAGATAGGTAAACTGATTACCCAACATCCCGGGAATCCGGTGGCCCGCTTTCGCCGGATTCCCGTATTTTTGCACCAACCGAAAGACTTGAGCATGGCATCCAACGCATCCGAACGCTACGGCCGTCGCGGCGTATCGGCAACCAAAGACGAGGTTCACAAAGCCATTTCCAAAGTAGACAAAGGCCTGTATCCGAAGGCCTTTTGCAAGGTGGTCCCCGATTACCTCGGGAACGACCCTGAGTATGCGCTGGTCATGCACGCCGACGGGGCCGGCACCAAATCGTCCCTGGCCTATATGTACTGGAAAAAGACCGGCGACCTCTCGGTCTGGAAGGGGATAGCCCAGGACGCCCTGGTGATGAATCTCGACGACCTGCTCTGCGTGGGCATTACCGACAACATCTTGCTGAGTTCTACCATCGGCCGTAACAAGAACAAGATTCCGGGTGAGGTGATAGCGGCCATAATCGCCGGCACGCAGGAGCTCATCGCCGATTTGGAGCAATGGGGCATCCGCATCCACAGCACCGGGGGCGAAACGGCCGACGTGGGCGACCTGGTACGCACCATCATCGTCGATTCGACCGTCACGGCCCGTATCAGGCGCGACCAGATAATTGATAACGCGCGCATCAGTCCCGGCGATGTGATCGTGGGGCTGGCCAGCTATGGGCAAGCCACCTACGAGGAGGCCTACAACGGCGGCATGGGCAGCAATGGCCTTACTTCGGCCCGGCACGATGTCTTTGAGGGCAGCCTGGCGGGCGAATTCCCCGAGAGCTACGACCCGGAAGTACCTGCCGACCTGGTCTATTCCGGCAGCGTGGGCCTGCTCGATCCGGTAGACGGCGTGGCGCTTGACGCCGGCAAGCTGGTGCTCTCACCCACCCGCACCTACGCCCCGGTCATCAAAAAGATACTCGAAGAGCTGGGCACCGAACCCATCCACGGCATGGTCCACTGCAGCGGTGGTGCACAGACCAAGATCCTCCATTTTGTGGACGACCTGCACGTGATCAAAGACAACCTATTTCCCGTTCCGCCCCTCTTTGAGCTCATCCAGCGCGAATCGGGCACCGATTGGAAAGAAATGTACCAGGTGTTCAATTGCGGGCACCGGATGGAGCTGTATGTTCCTGCCCGCTGGGCCGACCGGCTCATCACCATTTCGCAGTCGTTTGGTATCGATGCCCGTGTGGTGGGGCGCGTGGAAGCAGCTACGGGTCGCAAACTAACCTTGCAGAGCCCCAAGGGCACCTTCACCTATTGAGCATACGAATTTTCGCAAACCCCCGTTCTAATTAGAAGGGAATAGCCCCGCATCAATAAGAACCGGAATGGAACGAAAGGAATTTTTAAGAACCCTGGGGGCCGGCGCAGCCTTTGCCCTGGCATTCCCGTGTGTAAACGGGTGTACGAAAGGGTCCGATGGGGACCCCCTTCCCATCCCCTCGGGAATAGACTTTACCATAGACCTGAGCGGCCCAGACGGTACGGCCCTGCAAAACCCCGGAGACTTTATCCTCAGGCAACTTGTAGTGGTGGCCCGCAACCTGGAGGGTAACTTTGTGGCTGCCAGCCAGGTATGCAGCCACCAGCAGACCGAAGCGGTGCAGTTTGTCTCCTCCCAGGGTGGCATCTTCCAATGCTCTACCCACGGCTCCCAATTCGCTCAGAACGGTACGCCGATCAATGCCGTAACCAGCAATCCCCTCAAGATATTCCAAACCTCCCTGAACGGAAACCTCCTGCGGGTTTTTGAATAGGGACTGCCAGGGCTTTTTTATGCAGCAAACGGCTGCCGCCAGGCAGGGTTGGGGCGCAAGAACCTACTTGGCGGATCATGCGCTGCTCCCTGTCTTGTGCCCCGGTCCATCCTGGGCCCATATGCCTGACCACCCCCGGGCTTGAGCCGGTTTTCCACAGCAGGCCGGGCCACAAAAATGTCGTACCTTCGCGGGGAATTCAGGCAGCTATGCTCGATAAACTCAATATCGTAAAACAGCGGTTCGACGAGGTGTCGGACCTGATCATTCAGCCGGAGGTAATCGCCGACCAGAAAAGGTACATCCAGCTGAATAAGGAATACAAAGACCTCAAGCAGCTGGTGGAAAAGCGCGAAGCCTATATCAGGCTCCAGAGCCACATGGCTGAAGCCGAGGCCATTCTTGCCGAGGGGGGAGACCCTGAGATGATGGAGATGGCCAAAGGGCAGCTTGAAGAGGCCCGAGGCGAGCTCCCTGAACTCGAAGAGGCCATTAAGGTGCTGCTCATCCCCAAAGACCCCGACGACGGCAAAGACGTGGTCATGGAAATCCGCGCCGGGACCGGGGGAGATGAGGCCAGCATTTTTGCGGGCGACCTGTTCCGCATGTACACCAAGTACTGCGAATCGCGGGGCTGGAAGACCCACGTGCTCGACTTCAGCGAAGGTACCAGCGGTGGGTATAAGGAAATACAGTTCGAGGTCTCCGGGGAAGACGTGTACGGCACCCTCAAATTCGAGGCGGGCGTCCACCGCGTACAGCGGGTGCCCCAGACCGAGACCCAGGGCCGTGTTCACACCAGCGCCGCAACGGTTATGGTGCTTCCCGAAGCTGAAGATTTTGAGGTGGAAATAGACCCGAAAGAAGTGCGTATCGACTACTTCTGTTCGTCGGGCCCCGGGGGGCAATCGGTGAACACCACCTATTCGGCAGTGCGGCTCACCCACCTGCCTACCGGTCTGGTGGCCCAGTGCCAGGACGAGAAATCGCAGCACAAGAACAAAGACAAAGCCTTTAAGGTGCTGCGTTCGCGCCTGTACGACATGGAGCTGGCCCGCCGGCAGGAAGCCGAAGCCGCCAAGCGCAACTCCCAGGTGAGCAGCGGCGACCGCTCTGCCAAAATCAGGACGTATAATTACCCCCAGGGCCGGGTTACCGACCACCGTATTGGCCTAACCCTGTACGACCTGCAGAATATCGTGAACGGAGACGTCCATAAAATCATCGAAGAACTGAAACTGGTCCAAAACACCGAGAAGCTCAAAGAGGCTTCCGAGACCTTTTAATGGCCATGACCACAGCAGCACTAGAGCGGCAGATCCGCAGCAAAAAATCGTTCCTCTGCATCGGCCTGGATACCGACCCGATGCGCATCCCCGACTTCCTGCATGGGGAGGCAGACCCCATTTTTGCATTCAACAAGGCCATCATCGACGCCACCCACCACCTCTGCGTGGCCTACAAGCCCAACACGGCTTTTTACGAAGCCTGTGGAACGGCTGGCTGGCAGGCCCTTGAAAAGACTATTGCCTACCTGAACCAGGAGTACCCCGGGCATTTCACCATTGCCGATGCCAAACGGGGCGATATCGGCAACACGGCGTCGCGTTACGCCGAGGCCTTTTTCACGCAGCTCGATTTTGACGCCCTGACCGTGGCTCCCTATATGGGGCGCGATTCGGTGGAGCCCTTCCTGGAATTCGAGGGACGCTTTACCATATTGCTGGCCCTGACCTCAAACCAGGGCGCCTTCGATTTTCAGACCCTTTCCCTCGAAGGGCAGGCGCTTTACCTGCAGGTGCTCCGCAAAAGCCTCGAATACCGGCATGCCGAACGTCTCATGTATGTGGTGGGGGCTACCAAGGCCGAGTTCCTGTCAGAAATCCGGCAAATTGTGCCCGACCATTTCCTGCTCATCCCCGGGGTAGGGGCGCAGGGCGGCAGTCTCGAAGAGGTGTGCCGTTACGGTATGAATAAACAGGTGGGTTTGCTGGTTAATTCGTCCAGGGGCATAATCTATGCCTCCAACGGGCCAGACTTTGCCCGGGCCGCCGCGGAAAGCGCGGCTGCAATGCAGCGGCAGATGGCTGCTCTGCTTGGCAATTAAGGATTGACCAGGTTCTGAAGCATGCGCTCGAGCTGTCGGGCCTTGTTCTCAAAGAAATCGCGCAGGCGCGATTCTCCGTGGGCCGTTTCAGCGGCTTTTTGCTCGAAATAGCGGTACTGGTGTTCCAGCCATTGGATTCCCTGGTCTCCGGAGGCCACCGGGCTGGTGGCGCCTACACGGCAGTATTGATTTTCCATAGCGCGGCTTTTATATCAAATATACGATGCTTTTGGGCTGCTGGACTTCGGTAAATTGAGGCATTTAACTAAAAATCAGGTATTTTCTCGAAAATTTAACGGGCGGCTTACCTCAAGTTTACAAATCGGGCCCAATTGGGTCAGAAAAGGACGCATTTTACCCGGCTGGCCGGTTTCAGGCTCAGGGCCAAATCACTATATTTAAGAAAAACGAACCCCATGGTACGATGCTTAAGCAGTATCCTGGCCATAACCTTGGTGGCCGCAGGGCAGTTATGGTCTCAGGAAGTCAAACCGGTATCGGAAGGCGATTGCCCGTGTTGCACGCCAGAACACAGGGCCTTCGATTTCTGGGAAGGGGAATGGGAAGTGCAAACGCCCGACGGGAGCCCGGCCGGTACCAACCGCATTGTGAAGGTCGAAGGCGGCTGCGTGCTGCAGGAGTTCTGGAAAGGGGCTACGGGAGACACGGGGACCAGCCTGAATTTTTACAACCTGGCGGCCGAACAATGGGAACAGCTCTGGGTGGATAATTCCGGCCGGGCCCTGAAACTGGCCGGCCGAGGGGCCAACGGGCACATGGTTATGTCTTCGGAGCCCTTCCGCGACTCCGAGGGGCGATCTCGCATGCACCGGATCAGCTGGACCTTGCAGGCCGACGGAAGCGTCAGGCAACTTTGGGAAGTGCTGGAAGGGCAGGAGGTGGTTCAAACCCTTTTCGATGGCATTTACCGGCGCCGGCATTAAGGGAAATCAGGCCTTCCGGGCCCCGGCTTTACCGCAATAAAAAACCCCCTTCGCCGCGAAGGGGGTTTTCTAAACTAACTAACTCAAAAATACTAACTCAAATAATTTTGGTGCAGCAGGCCGGCAACAGCTTTAACCGCGCGCTGCCACATCATGATAAACGCTATTCTTTGTAACGGGAGCCAGAAAGTGTTTAGTATGCAGTTGTTCAGTTTTTTATGAACATAAATTTAATCCCCCTTGCTGCAGTACCCTTGCAGGTTCTTAAAAGGGGTCGGGCGGTTGGTCTGCAACCCGCTGCGATTGGGCTGCCGCCAGGGTCTTTCAGGCAAAAATAACCGTCTTGTTGTTGTATACCAGGGTCTTCCGTTTCAGGTGGAGCTGTACGGCGCGGGCCAGGACGATTTTTTCCAGGTCGCGCCCCTGGGCGATAAAGTCGTCTGCGGTGTGCAGGAAGCGGGTTGCGGCACTGCTTATCCCCGCCCGGTCGGGGCAGTGGATGAGAAGCGTTAGGGTCATGGGTTTACTATTGCCCCATAATTACTGGTTCCGCGAGGGAGTTGGCCCGTACCTTTTTATTTTTGTAACATCCGAAATAAACCCGTCTGTTTTTTGGGGAATCCTTAAATTACAGAGCCATAAGCCTGCTCAGTCGCATGGAAGTTTCAAAACCCTATCAACCTACCCACAAAATACGGATCGTGACCGCGGCCTCCCTGTTCGACGGCCACGACGCAGCAATCAACATCATGAGGCGGATCATACAGGCCACCGGGGTGGAGGTCATTCACCTGGGGCACGACCGGAGCGTTGCCGAGGTGGTCGATTGCGCCATACAGGAAGATGCCAACGCCATTGCCCTGACCTCTTACCAGGGCGGCCACCTCGAATACTTCCGCTACATGCACGACCTGTTGCAGGAAAAGGGGGCCGGCCATATCCGGATCTTCGGCGGGGGAGGGGGCGTTATCCTCCCGGCCGAGATCGAACAGCTCATGGCCTACGGCATTACCCGCATTTACTCTCCTGATGATGGGCGCGCCATGGGCCTGCAGGGCATGATAAACGACCTGGTGGCGGCCTGTGATTATGATGTGGCGGCCATCCCGCTGCCCAAGGGGGCTTCCGTCGCGCAACAGCTGAAGCAGCGAAATCCCCAGACCCTGGCCCGGCTCATCAGCCTGGCCGAAAACCACCCGGAGGCCTACGCAAAACTGCAAGGCCAGTTTCCCGGTGAGGTCAACCGGATTCCGGTCCTGGGCATTACCGGCACCGGCGGGGCAGGGAAAAGCAGCCTGGTCGACGAACTGGTGCGCCGCTTCCTACACGACTTTCCCGACCGAACCATTGGCCTGGTCTCGGTAGACCCTTCCAAACGCAGAACCGGCGGGGCCCTGCTGGGCGACCGCATCAGGATGAACGCCATCCACCACCCCAATGTCTACATGCGTTCCCTGGCCACCCGCCAGTCGAACCTGGCGCTCTCACGCCACGTTCGGGAGGCCCTGGCCGTATTGCAGGCGGCCCGTTTTGACCTGATTGTCCTGGAGACCTCAGGCATTGGACAGTCCGACACCGAGATCCTGGAACATTCCGACCTGTCGCTCTATGTCATGACCCCCGAATTCGGGGCGGCCACCCAACTCGAGAAAATCGACATGCTCGATTTTGCAGACCTGGTGGCCATCAACAAGTTCGACAAGCGTGGGGCCCAGGATGCCCAGCGCGACGTGCAGAAGCAGTACCGCCGCAACCACGGCATCTGGGAGGGGCCAGACAGCGCTCTTCCCGTTTACGGGACAATCGCCTCCCAGTTTAACGACCCGGGCATGAACCGGCTGTACGGAGCCGTGTTGCAGCACCTGCGGGAAAAGGGCGCCAACTGGGCGGATACGCCCCGCCCGCCTGAACAGGGCGAACCGGAAAAGGTCTTTATCATTCCGCCGGCCCGCACCCGCTACCTCTCAGAAATCTCTGAAACGCTGCGCGCCTACGACGCCCGGGTGGCCACGCAAGCCGAGGTGGCCGAGCGGCTGTACGCCCTTTGTCTTTCCATAGGCGCCCTGGCCGGAATGCCGGGGGTTGAAGAAGCCATTGCCCAGGCCGGCCCTGACGGCCTGCCGGCAGAAGCATTGATAAGTCAGGCGAAAGATGCCGAAACCGCCCGCCTGCTCGAAGGACTGTTGCCCGTTTTCGAAACCGAGCGAAAAAACCTGGACCCCCATTACTGGGACCTCTTGCTGGGCTGGCCGGCCCTGAAAGCGCGCTACCAGTCCCCGGTATTTACCTATACCGTACGCGGCCGCAAGGTGGAGGTGCCCACCCATACCGAGTCGCTGTCGCACCTGAGCATACCCCGTGTGGTACTGCCGCGCACCCGCAGCTGGGGTGAAATTCTCCGCTGGTCACTGCAGGAGAATGTACCCGGCAGCTTCCCCTTTACCGCCGGGCTGTACCCGTTCAAACGGGAAGGGGAAGACCCGACCCGCATGTTTGCCGGGGAGGGCGGCCCTGAGCGAACCAACCGCCGTTTTCATTACCTGAGCCTGCAAATGCCGGCCAAGCGGCTTTCGACGGCTTTCGATTCGGTTACCCTCTATGGCCACGACCCGGGGATGCGGCCCGACATCTACGGGAAAATCGGCAACTCAGGGGTGTCTGTCTGCTGTTTGGACGACGCCAAGAAACTCTACAGCGGCTTCGACCTGAGCGACCCCAAAACTTCGGTAAGCATGACCATTAACGGCCCGGCCCCCATGTTGCTGGGCTTTTACCTGAATGCGGCCATAGACCAGAATTGCGAGAAGTACATCTTCGCAAACGGCCTGGGGAAGGAGACAGATCGCAAAAAGGCGGCCTATTTCAGGGAGAAGGGCATTGAAGCGCCTGTCTACCTGGGAGGACTACCCGAGGGCAATGACGGTTTGGGGCTCTACCTGTTGGGTATTACCGGCGACCAGGTGCTCCCGGCCGGGGTGTATGAAACGATCAGGGCCGAAACGCTGCGCCAGGTGAGGGGCACGGTACAAGCCGATATTTTAAAAGAAGACCAGGCCCAGAACACGTGTATCTTTTCCACTGAATTTGCCTTGCGGCTCATGGGCGACGTACAGGCGTACTTTATCGACCGGCAGGTTCGGAATTTCTATTCGGTTTCCATCTCGGGCTACCACATTGCCGAGGCCGGGGCCAACCCCATTACGCAGCTGGCCTTTACGCTCTCCAATGGGTTCACCTATGTGGAGTATTACCTGAGCAGGGGTATGGACATCAACGACTTCGGCCCGAACCTCTCCTTTTTCTTCTCCAACGGCATAGACCCTGAATATGCGGTAATCGGGCGGGTGGCCCGGCGCATCTGGGCCAAGGCCCTGCGCGAAAAATACGGGGCCGACCCCAGGGCCCAGATGCTCAAGTACCACATCCAGACTTCGGGCCGCAGCCTGCACGCCCAGGAAATCGATTTCAACGACATCCGCACTACCCTGCAGGCGCTGTACGCCATCTACGACAATTGCAATTCGCTGCACACCAATGCCTATGACGAGGCCATAACCACCCCTACCGAAGATTCCGTGCGCCGTGCCATGGCCATACAGCTCATCATCAACAAGGAGCTGGGCCTGGCTAAAAATGAGAACCCCCTGCAGGGGTCGTTCATCATCGAGGAGCTCACCGGCCTGGTGGAAGAGGCTGTTTTGGCCGAATTCGACCGCATTACCGAACGGGGCGGGGTACTGGGTGCCATGGAGACCATGTACCAGCGTTCCCGCATCCAGGAAGAGAGCCTGCATTACGAAACCTTGAAGCATACCGGGGCTTACCCCATTATCGGGGTAAATACCTTTTTGAATTCCAAAGGTTCGCCTACCATTTTGCCGGCCGAGGTAATACGGGCCACGGAAGCCGAAAAACAGGGTCAGATCAGTACGTTGCAGCGCGTGCAGGCGCAGCACGCCGGGCAAAGTGGGAAGGGGCTCAAACGCCTGCAAGAGGCAGCCGTGCGCAACGAGAATATCTTTGAGGTGCTGATGGAGGTCTGCAAAACCGAATCACTGGGCCAGATTACCCGGGCCCTGTTCGAGGTTGGCGGGCAGTACCGCCGCAATATGTGACCAGGCCTTTACGGGAGCAGGCTGCGCCTCCATGCCTTGAAGGCGTGGCGGAACCCTTTCAGTTCGGCCCTGAGCAGGTCGAGGTACTCCCTTTCGCGCACCCCGTCCTTTTCCAGGCCCAGGCAGTACGAGCTCAGGTTCCGGGTCATCACATTGATAAAATGTATGCTACGCTGGCGGATGTCCTCTGAGGTGGAGTTTTCGGCCTTGGCTATCTGCTGGGGAATCAGGATGGCGTCGGTGAGCAGGGAGTCGGCTATGTGGTCGCGCAGGCTGTTCGACTGGCACAGCGTCAGCAGGTCTTTATTAGAGGTCACAAAGGAGGCAATTTCCCGGCTCATGGTCCGCAACGACACGGCACTACGGTAAACAGGCAAGTCTTTGATGCGGTGGTAAGACATCTTCTTTTTCCAATTTTTATAAAGGTACTTCGCATTTTACCCGATTTACTTAAAAAAGTAAACACAAATGATTATATTTCCTTTAAATTATTAATAATATACTTATTTAGCATTGGAAATTAAGCTAGACAAGCTGCATTGGAGCATCCTCACTGCCCTGCAGCAAAATGCGAGGGCTTCCCTGGCGGGGATTGGCCGGAAAATCGGGCTTACCCCCCCTGCCGTGGCCGACCGGGTCAAACGACTGGAAGACCTGGGGGTCATCGAAGGGTACTGGACCAGTATTTCGCATGCCAAGGTAGGCTATCAACTCAAGGCCATCATTACCCTGCGGGCCTTTATGGGGAAGCTCAAGCCCTTCCTGGAACATGTGAAAAGCCTCGAAGAGGTGATAAACTGTTACCGGATAACAGGCAATGAAAACATCATTATGGAGGTGGTGCTGCGCGACCAGTTCCATCTCGAGAAATTTATCGACCAGCTTATCCAGTATGGTGAAACCCGCACCCACATCATCCTCTCGGAGGTAATCAGCAATGCACCCATCAGACGCATCGGGTAAATACCGGGGCCACCTGTACAACCGATGCACAGGATTGCGTATCTTTAATATTGGGCAAGTCCACGGCGCCGGGAATCTCTGAAACAACGAGTAGGTGGTGGTTTTGACCTTCCGGAATTATGAAAAAAGTAATAGCATGCCTCTTACTGGCTTTGCTTTGGGGCCTGCACCCGGGCTGGTCACAGGAAATCAAACTGAGCGTCGGGGTGGTTATAGACAGCCTGCCCCTTGAGGATTCCCTGGCAACCCGCACCGGGCTCTACCTGCCCACGAATTTTAGTACAGCCCGCAAGTGGCCGCTGCTCTATGTGATCGGAGATGGCGGGGACATGCGGCAAGTGCTCCGGTATTACCGCAATGTAGCCGAATCGAACGGCTACGTTTTGGCAGCCTCGGCCTACTCGTCAGACAGCCTTTCCCTGACCCGGCAAATCGTACAAATAGGCAGTAACCTGGAGGTGCTGGCCCAGATGCTTCCCCTCGATGTGCAGCGCATATCGGCGAGTGGCTTCGGGGAAGGGGGGCAGCTGGCGGCCCTTTTGCCGGGCCTGATTCGAAGCGTGAAGGCTGTTCTGGTGCTGGGAGCAGCCCCGCCCGAAAGCGTTTTGAACACCCTGCGTTCGCACAACGACTTTGTAGGAATCATTGGGCGGGGCGATTTTGGCTATCCCGACCTGCGCGATGCAGACGGCATGTTGCAGGGCAAGAAAACACCTCATTTTCTGGGCTATTACGATGGCGGGCACCAATGGCCCCCGGAACCGGAATTGGAACGCGGAGTACAGGCGCTCACCCTGTTGGCCATGAAAGCCGGCAGGGCCGACCCCGACCCTGAGTACATTCGCGACCGGTATGTGGCGTACCTGCGGTATGTGAACGAATTGCGCGCTGCCGGAGAAGCGTTGCTGGCGTTTGACCAGGCCGAACAGGGGCTCGACCTCTTTGGGGGGATGCTGCCCACCGATTCGTTGAAAACCCTGCGCAAGGCCTTCCGCAAAATGCCCGGGTATGGCGCCCAGAAGCGGGAAGCCGCCCGCATCTGGAACAAGGAGCAGGTGCAGCGCATGGATATGGACCTATCCCTGGAAGAAGACCTTGCCACTTTCAACCTGAAAAACCTGGGGTGGTGGAGCTACCAGATGGAGCAGCTGAAAAATGCCAGAAGCAATCCCAACGCCGAAGAAAGAAGGCTGGGCCAGCGCATGGAGGGCTTTGTCAATGCCCTGGCCGACGATTACATCCGCCTGATCCGCCTTGACGCAGTGCCCGACTACGACGCCCTGATCTTGCTCTACATGCTCAAGACCATCACCGACCCGGATGCCTGGGGTAACTACCTGAAGGTTATATCGCTTACAGCCAAATACGACGATTTCGGGACGGCCCTGTATTACCTTGAGGAATTGCTCAAAAAGGGCTACCAGGACAAGGCTGCCCTGTATGGGTTGGAACACACTGCCCTGCTGCGCATCAGTCCTGAGTACAACGCGCTGATCGCTAAATACCTGGGGGAGGCCCGCTACGGCCAGCCCGAAGCTTCCGATCCCGAAAATCGCTGAACACCGGGGTGAAATGTTATTTCATATTTTTTATTTTTGGTGCCGGAATGTTATCAGGTCCTTTCCTGAATTGGCCCGAATACCAACCTTGCTATGCGCTTACATCTTGCTGTATTGATTTTGCTCCCGAGTCTGGGCTTTATGGCCTGCGATGGGGGCAAGAGATACCACGACGAAAAACCCGTTCAGGCTGCCGGCTCGGTCGCTGAGGGTGTTGGCGCCGTGCTGGCTTTCCAGAAAGAACTGAATGCCGAATTCCGTGACCCGAATACCTCGCCCCTGCCCGACCGTTACCGCAAAGATTTTGAAGGCCTGGACTTTTTTGAACCCGACACCACCTATCAGGTGTGGGCCCGGCTGGCGCGAACCCCGGAAGCCCTGCCTTTCGATATGCCCACCACCACCGACCGCCTCTCGCGCGAACGAAGGTACGGCACCCTGTACTTTGAGCTGAGCGGGCAGCTCATGGCCCTGGAAGTTTACCAGAATCTGGAGCTCATGCTGCAGGACGGCATGGAAAATTACCTCTTCCTGCCCTTTACCGACGGCACCAACGGTACGGAAACCTATTCCGGGGGGCGGTACATCGACCTGCGGGTTCCGCAAGGCGATTCGATCTTGCTCGACTTCAACAAGGCCTACAATCCCTACTGCGCATACAATGCCAAGTATTCATGCCCGATTGTACCCGCTGTGAACCATATCGATCAGGAGATCAGGGTTGGGGTAAAGGCATTCCGCAAATAGAAAAACCCCTGCCGACAGGGGCAAGGGTCTTTCCAATTAACCAAACTAAACAAAGGGACGGATTTTCTAGAAGGCGTACACTGCTGCCAGCAGGAAAGACGCCAGGCTTTTGGTGGCTTCCAGGTCTGTATTGATAAAGGCGTCGTCGGAAGCGTTGTCGAGCCGCAATTCGGGTTTCAGGGTCAGGTCGCCCACGCTGAAGCTCCCGGTAAGGGTCAGGGCCAGCACACCGGAGTCTGCGACTCCAGTGCCTATGGCTCCGTAATCGCCCATTTCGGCGAAATATTCTGCCCGCATGCCCAGGGTAAAATTTTCGGAGGTTTTATACTGAGGGTAAAGGGCCACCCCGGTAAACCCGGTGCCGTCGTTATCGTAGTAGGCCCCGTTAATTCCCAGATAGAATTCCTCGCTCAGGTCGAACCCGCCGGTGTAATCGATCTCGAAACCTCCCTGGCTGTAGACGAAATTCAGGAATTGTCCCGAATAACCCACCTGCGCCCCCAGGGCGTAATCACCGGTGGGGTTGAACTCGGTCAGGTCGGTAGGGTTCATTACGGCTACCATGGCCGACCATTCATTACCCAGGTCAAAATTGGCCTTCAGGCCGGTGTGGGAGAAGGGGCCATACGAGAACAGGTAGGAGGTACTGTAGTTGAAATTGCCCACGGGCGAAATAACCTCATACCCCAGAAAGGTGTTCCAGTTCCCGAAGGTGAGGGTTACCTTGTCTGAGACATTCCAGTACACGTACAACTGGTTCACGATATTCCCGGTGGCCGAATACATGGGCGAGGCAAAAACCGCGTCGGTACCCCTGGGGCCGAAAACCAGGTCGCCCACGAAGCCCACCTTCTCGCCTTCCCAGGCAGCAATCACGTTGGCCATGCCCAGGGAAAAACCAGACAGGTTTGCAAAGGAAGAGCCGGGGGCAATGGCGTCTTCATCATTCGGAGCGGTGAGGTTGGCCCGGTAATAGGCATCTACAGAGCCGCTGATGGTGAACTTTTTACTGGTTTCCGTTTCTTCCTGGGCGCTGAGGGGTGCCCCAAGCAGGCAAATCGCCAGGAAAAGCAGATATTTTGCGTAATTTTGGGTTGTAATCGCTTTCATAGTACAATGTTTAGGAGCCTCTGTTTGCAGAGCGCGTGAGTTGAACGTTGGTAAAGTGGATTATGTTAGGAGCGGAGCGTTCTGCCAAACGCTCCGCCTCCTTTTAAAGGTCAGTGCTGGTTCATCCGGAAATCGGCATAGGCGTCCATGCCGTGCTCGTGCAGGTCGAGCCCTTCCATTTCTTCTTCCCGCGAAACGCGAATGCCCACGGTCTTTTTCAGGATGATCAGGATCAGTAATGCCGAGGCGATGCAGAAAATACCTGCTGCGGCCACACCGGCCAGCTGGTAGAGGAACTGGTCAATGCCGGCTTTGGCGCCGAATATCCCGACAGCCAGGGTTCCCCATACACCGCAGATCAGATGCACGGCAATGGCCCCTACCGGGTCGTCTAGCCTCAGGCGGTCGACCAGGGCAACGGCCCCGACGATAATGGCGCCTGCGATAAGCCCGATAAGCACGGCCTCGTTGGGCGACATCTGGTCGGCCCCGGCGGTAATGCCTACCAGGCCGCCCAGGATCCCGTTCAGGAACATGGTCAGATCGTAATTTTTATAGGCAAGGGTAGAGACCACAAAAGCGCTTAATCCGCCAGCTGCTGCTGCCAGGCTGGTGGTTACCAGTACCAGGGAGGTGGCTGCCGGGTCGGCCGAGAGCACCGAGCCGCCGTTAAAGCCGAACCAGCCCAGCCATAGGATGAGTACCCCGCCTGTTGCCAGTGGAATGTTGTGGCCAGGAATGGCGTTGATCTTGCCCTCTTCACTGAATTTGCCGATGCGCGGCCCGAGCAGCCACACAGCTACCAGGGCGGCCCAGCCCCCTACGGAGTGTACCAGGGTAGAGCCTGCAAAATCGTAAAAACCGGCCTCGTCTCCCCCAAGGGTGGAAAGGAACCCGCCTCCCCACTGCCAGGAGCCGACAATCGGGTATACCAGGCCCACGTAGAGGATGGTGAAGATCATGAATGGGCCGAGTTTCACCCGTTCTGCCACGGCCCCCGAGACAATGGTGGCTGCAGTGGCGGCAAACATCCCCTGGAAAAGGAAGTCGGTCCAGTAGGTGTACCCGCCGTTGGCATATTCAGCGGTGAGTCCGGCGGCATCGGTGCCCAGGCCAAAGCCCGAGAAACCGAGGAAGCCGTTGAATTCCCCGGGGTACATCAGGTTAAAGCCACCGATATAATACATCAGCAGGCCGATGGTTATGATAAAGATGTTTTTGAAAAGAATATTGATGGTGTTTTTCTGGCGGGTAAGCCCGATTTCCAGAAAGGCGAAACCGGTATGCATAAAGAACACCAGGGCGGTGCACACCATCATCCATACGTTATTTGCTGTAAATAATCCAGTATCCATATTATAAATGCTTTTGGTTGATTAGTTGATTCCTGCGTAGCCGCTTTCCCTGGTTCTGATTCGGTAGGCTTCCAGCATGTCTGAGACAAAGATTTTCCCGTCGCCCACATTGCCGGTATAGGCGGTATCGAGCAGGGTGTTGATGGTGCGTTCCAGAAATTCATCGGAGACGACAATTACCAGGTAGCGACGCTGGATGTCTGAGGTGCTGTAAGAGATGCCCCGATACACATGGCCCTGTGTTTCGTTGCCTACCCCGGTAACATCCCAGTAGCTGAAGAAGTTTACCTCAATTTGATGCAGGGCTTTCTTGACCTCATCAAATTTGGATTTTCGGATTATTGCTTCCACTTTTTTCATGGGTAAAATTTTTTGTTGATCGGGTCAAATATATATTAAAAAGAAAACACCCTCATTTTTTAAGGGGGTGTCTGGTATATTTTTATGCATATAGTAAATACACCCCCTAAAATTTAGGGGTATTGTTAATTTAAACTAAAAAAATAGGAAATCGACGAACCTTGGTGGTAAGTCTTACCCGGCGGAGTCACCAAATAGCAGGAAAAGACGCACAAGTCTTAACACCATCTTGCCGTGTGTATCAGAAATTGCAGAAAAAAGTGCCTTGTGGGTGCGCCCGGTTTAGAAGTAGCGGGATAGCCAGAAGCCCAGGGAGACGGCCAGTACACCTGCCACCAGGCTGCCCAGGGTGTACCAGAGCAGGGGCAAATAACTGCCTTCGCGCAAGAGCAGGAATTGCTCCAGGCCAAAGGTGGAAAAGGTGGTAAAGCCTCCGCAAAACCCGGTAGCCAGCAGGGCAGTCTGGGTGGGGCTGGCGTATTCATTGCGAAGGGAGGCCCCCAGGATCAGGCCGATGAACAGGCAGCCCAGGATATTTACCATAAAGGTGCCCAGGTAAAATCCGGAAACCATAGGATTCAGGAACCGGCTCACGAGGTAACGGAGCCCGCTGCCCACGCCTCCGCCGAGAATGACCAGTACGAGTTGTTTCATAGCAGTCGGGTCATGAATATGATTGCCCCGGTGCGGAGAACCGCCCGGTGCGTAAAGCTAAGAAACTTTGGATTAAACGGCCTTCTGATAATCTGGATCGAAGGTGCTCAACTGGAGTGCCTCGGGGCTGGCCGTATCGCTCTTTGAAAGGGTCGAAGACTTTCCTGCCCGGAAGGAGCGGTTGGAGCTAAAGGCCAACAGCAGCACATTAAGGGCTATCAATACTGAAAAGATGACAAAGAAAACGGTCATTGGAAGCTTCTTTATGGAAGTTCAACGCAAAAGTACATGTTTTCTTATTGGTTGTGCAACGGAAACCCGGTTTCGTTGCGAAAGTTTGCATTTTTGTTGCCAAAGCAGACTTTGACTTCATTCTTTGAGTAAAAACTTCAAGATAAAGAGGATGATTATAAAGGCGATAAAGAAAACGAGCACCCAGCGGGCCCCATTGTATTGGGTGCGGTGCCAGGTGCGGTCTTTTCGGTACATCCAGATCAGGATGGCAGTAAAGGCGATAACGAAAAGTGCGGCAAAAACAATTTGTCCCGGGCTGAACATCTTCCTATTTTTGACCAAAGCTAATTGAATCTGCACGGAAAATGAAACGAAAGATCAAGGCGGTAGCCGATTTTCACATGGCATTCGGCCTGGGCATTTCCCAGCAGCCGCGGGCCTGCCTGGGGGCTGAAAAGAACCTGTTGCGCTTTAACCTGATGGACGAAGAAAACCGGGAGTACCTCGAGGCTGCCAACGGGGGCGACCTGGTAGAAGTTGCCGATGCCCTGGGCGATATGCTCTACATTCTCTGCGGCACCATTCTCGAGCACGGCATGCAGTACAAGATCGGGGAGGTGTTCGAGGAAATCCAGCGCAGCAACATGAGCAAACTGGGCGCCGACGGTAAACCGGTGTACCGGGAAGACGGCAAGGTGCTCAAGGGCCCGAATTACTTCAAGCCCAATATCAGGGCCGTCCTTGACCGGGAGCCCTGACCGCACCCGTATTAAAGGTTCAGCCTACCTCGTACCTCCAGCCGTATGGATCTGCGCAACGGTTGTACTGTATATCTGTGATTCGCTTTTTGATTCGGGTGGCGTAACTGTCTTCCCGTTCGGGCAGGGTGTAGAGTTTGCCCCGGTACCCGAAACTGCTGATGGGAGAAACCACCGCAGCCGTACCTGCCCCGAACAATTCTTTCAGGCTGCCGTCCTCGGCCGCCCCCACCAGTTCGGAAACCCTGATGCGCCTTACTTCAAGGGGAATCCCTTCGGCCTCTGCCAACTGCACGATGCTTTTTCGGGTAATCCCGTCCAGAATTCGGTCGCTGGTCGGGCAGGTGAGCAAGGTATCGCCGATGCGCATAAAAATATTCATGGCCCCGGCTTCTTCGATGAATTCGTGGGAATGGTCATCGGTCCAGATTACCTGCTGGAAGCCGGCCTGGGCAGCCAGTTGCATGGGGTAAAAGGACCCGGCGTAATTCCCGCCTGCCTTGGCATACCCTACCCCGCCGTTTGCTGCACGGGAATAGGTCTCTTCAATGCGCACGCTCACCTTGCCTGAGAAATAGGCCCCTGAAGGAGCGCAGGCAATGATGAAGGTGTACCGGTCGGAGGGGGAGGCGTGAAAGCCGGTTCCGGAAGCGAAAATAAAGGGCCTGATGTAGAGCGAACTGTTTGACTTTTGCGGAATCCAGTCGCGGTCGGTTTCAAGCAGGGTTTTCAGCCCCTCCATAAACAGGGCTTCGGGCAGTTCGGGCATGGCCAGGCGAACAGCCGATTTGTTGAGCCGCTTCTGGTTTTCCAGGGGTCGGAACAACCAAATTTTTCCCTGGAGGTCTTTATAGGCCTTCATGCCCTCAAAAGCTTCCTGCCCGTAGTGGAATACCTTTGTGGCCGGGTCGAGTGACAAGGGGCCGTAGGGGATAACCCGGGCATCCTGCCATTTTCCGTCACGGTATTCACAAATAAACATGTGGTCTGTGAAGACATTGCCGAAGGAAAGGTTGTCGAAATCTACCTCTGCCAGACGGGATCGCTTGGTTTTCGTAACGGGAATCTGTTTGAGAGAAACTTCCATGAAAGCGGGATTTAGACGATCAAAAGTACATAAATATCTTCAGGGTTTCTTTCTTTTTCGACCCAAAATCCGGACTTTTGTGCGACGTGTTCAAAACAACAAACCCATGAAAAAGCTACCCATAGCCCTGCTTGCCATCCTGGTCCTGCTCAGCCTTGGAACTACCCGGGCACAATCCGGAAAAGAAACTGCCAAGGTAACCAAGGTGGGGGCACCGCTCTCCGGAAAACCGCTGCTCGGCCCGGAAGCTGCCACGGAGCTCTTTGAGTCGCTATCCGCCAGCGATACCATTCAGACCGGCTTTAAGGCCAGGGTGCTGGAAGTGTGTCAGATGAAAGGCTGCTGGATGCGCGTGGCATTGGCGGGAGATGAAACGGTAATGGTCCGCTTCAAGGACTACGGCTTTTTCGTGCCGAAAGATATCGCCGGCAAGGAAGTCTGGGTGGAAGGCAAGGCGTTTATCACCGAAATGCCCGAAGACGAGCGCCGCCACATGGCCCGGGACGCCGGCAAGTCCGAAAAGGAAGTAATGGCCATCCGCGGTTCGGAGCTCGCTCCGGAATTTGAAGCTAGCGGGGTTAGCATCATCCGGTAATTTGGAGCGCAGGATCGTTCGTACCGCAGACGGTTCCCTGACCCTGCAACTGCCAGCCTGGCAGGAGCAATACCACTCCCTGCACGGGGCCGTACAGGAGGCGTTCCATGTATTTATACACCGGGGGCTGCACAGCCTCCCGGGTCGCGAAATATCCCTGCTCGAATTGGGTTTCGGTACGGGGCTCAACGCCCTGATTACCTATTTGGAAGCCCGGCAGCGAGACCTTGCTGTGCGCTATACAGGTCTGGAAGCCTATCCGGTTACCCAAAGCGAATGGGAAGCCCTGGACTACGGGAGCCTTTTTCCGGAACCGGAAGCGCCGGAGGTTTTCCGGGCCCTTCACCAGGCGCCCTGGGAGGTGGAAACCGCCATTTCCGATACCTTCCTGCTGCACAAAAGGTGCATGGATTTCCGGGACCTGCGCCAGTCGGAGGCTTTCGACCTGGTCTACTTTGACGCTTTTGGTGCCCGTGTACAACCCGAGCTATGGACCGAGGCGGTATTTGCCAGCGTCTTTGCCGCCGTAAGGCCCGGGGGATGCCTGGTAACCTATGCGGCCAAGGGCAGCGTGAGGCGCGCCATGCAGGCTGTTGGCTTCGAAGTGGAGCGCCTGCCCGGGCCACCCGGGAAACGGGAAATGCTCCGGGCCTGGCGCATAAGCTGAGGCCGGGCTGTTAAAAGCGAACTAAAAAGGGAAGAGGCCATGGCCGATTCTGGTAATTTTGCAAAAAAAAGAATTGAGAATACTCATTACAGGCGCAACCGGACTGGTAGGCGAGGCCCTGACAGCCCGGTGCCGGCAAGAAGGGGTGGAGGTGCATTACCTCAGTACCAGCCCAGGCAAGCTGGTATCGGCGCCCGGGTATCGCGGGTTTTTATGGGACCCTGCCGCAGGCACCCTCGACCCGGCTTGTTTCCAGGGGGTGAAAATGATTGTAAACCTTGCCGGGAGTCCTATTGTTAAACCCTGGACTGCCCGCAGGAAAAAGGAAATCATCAGCAGCAGGGTAAACAGCCTGAACTGTCTCCTGCAGGGTCTAAAATCCGTGGAGACGCATCAGGTCAGGTACCTGGTCTCTGCCTCGGCCATTGGCTATTACCCCTCTTCCTATACAGAATTCTTCAACGAAGGGGCTTCGGCCGGTACCGGATTTTTAGCTGAAACCGTAAAGCAATGGGAGCAGGCCGCGAGCGCTTTCCAAGGCCAGGGGATTTCCTGCGGCCTGCTGCGCATTGGGCTTGTCCTGGCCCGTGAAAGCGGGGCTTTGCCCGCCCTGACAACCCCGATCCGGTGGGGGCTTGGGGCCCCACTTGGCTCTGGGCAGCAATGGCAGTCGTGGATCCACCTCGAAGATTTGGTCTCCCTTTTCCGTTTTGCCTTGGAGCATCGCCTGGAAGGCGTTTACAATGCCGTGGCACCCAACCCGGTTACCAACCGGAAACTCACCGTCGAGGTCGCCCAGATACTCGACCGACCACTCTGGTTGCCCTGTGTGCCCTCCTGGGCCCTGCAGCTGCTCCTCGGGGAGCGTTCGCGCCTGTTGCTCGACAGCCAGCGCGTTAGTGCCGAGAAGGTACAGATGGAAGGATTTGCCTTTGCTTACCCCAACCTAAGGCCGGCCCTGGAAGATTTGCTCTGTTAAACGGTCGTTCCATCAGGTAGCCTGCCTTTGTTTTCCTGGAATTTTCGTGACATTTTGACATTTTTGAGGAATTGGCAGTACTTTTGCCCCTCATTTTGGCAAATCAGCATCAAGTAGCATTTTTCTATGAGTAGTGAAAAGGATTTGGAAGCCCAAAGCGCAGGCGAGCCCCAGGACATAACCCCTGAAACTACAGAGCAGCCGCAGGGTAGCTCTGAAGCAGAGACCCTTAAAGAAGAACTGGCCCGGGAAAAGGACAAATACCTGCGCCTTTTTGCAGAATTTGAAAATTACAAGAAGCGCACCGGCCGCGAGCGCGTGGAGTTGTTCAAGACAGCCGGGCAGGAAGTGATCAGCGCCCTGCTGCCGGTTCTTGACGATTTTGACCGGGCGGTTCGTGAACTGGGCAAAGAAGAGGAAGACGAGCGATTCAAAGGCGTGCAACTCATACAGGCAAAGTTTCGCGAAACCCTGCGCAGCAAGGGACTGGAAGAAATCGAAGTGAAAGTGGGAGATCCCTTCGATGCCGAAGTGCACGAGGCGGTTACCCAGATTCCGGTTCCGGAAAAGAAGCTGAAGGGCAAAATCGTGGATGTAATCGAAAAAGGCTACAGGCTGGGGGAGCGGGTTATCAGGCATCCGAAGGTAGTGGTAGGAAATTAAAGCCATGAAAGAAGACTTTTACGAAATACTCGGGGTGGGCAAGAGTGCCAGCGCCGCTGAAATCAAAAAGGCGTACCGGAAAAAGGCCATCGAGTACCATCCGGACAAAAACCCTGGCGATTCCAAGGCCGAAGAGCGCTTCAAAAAAGCCGCTGAGGCGTATGAAGTGCTGAGCGACCCCGACAAGCGGGCCAAGTATGACCGATTCGGCCACGCTGCCTTTGAAGGGGGCGGCTACGGTGGCGGCGGCATGAACATGGAAGATATCTTCAGCCAGTTTGGCGACATCTTCGGAAGTGCCTTTGGGGGCGGTTTCGGTGGATTCGGTGGATTCGGCGGAGGGCAGCGCCGCTTGAAAGGCAGCAACCTGCGCATACGAGTGAGCCTCGACCTGGAGGAAGTAGCCCTGGGCGTCGAGAAAAAAGTCAAGGTGAAGCGCAAGGTACAGGCACCTGGCGTAACCTATAAAACCTGCAGTACCTGCCATGGCAGCGGTCAGGTTACCAAGATTACCAACACCATTTTGGGGCGTATGCAAACGGCCACGACCTGCAACAGCTGTAGCGGGGCCGGGCAGGTAATCGACAGCAAGCCCAGTGAAGCCGATGCCCTTGGGTTGGTGTTACATGAAGAGACCGTCTCTATAAAAATCCCGGCAGGGGTAGAGTCTGGCATGCAGCTGAAAGTCTCGGGCAAAGGGAACGAGGCCCCGGGAAATGGCATACCGGGCGACCTGCTCGTGGCCATCGAGACCATTGAACACCCCACCCTGAAACGGGAAGGCGACAACCTGCATTACGACCTTTACATCAGTATGCCCGATGCGGTGCTGGGCACCTCCAAGGAAATAGACACCGTTGGGGGCAAGGTGCGCATCAAGCTGGAGCAGGGCATACAGTCGGGCAAGATCTTGCGGCTGCGCAACAAGGGTATCCAAAGCATAAATGGGTATGGGACCGGCGATTTGCTTGTACATGTAAACGTTTGGACACCCCGGGAACTCAATAAGGAACAACGGGAATTTTTCGAGCGCATGCAGGAAGATGAAAAGTTTGAGCCGAAACCGGAAAAATCTGACAAATCCTTTTTTGAGAAAGTGAAGGACATGTTCACTTAGTGAATAATCCTTTTCTTTTTAAAATAAAAATGTATATTTGATTTGATATTGGGACTCCAATATTAATTTTCTTTTTCATAGCAATTTTTTTCCCATCCTTGATCCTGGCATTAAGGATGGGTTTTTTGTTACAGGCCGTAACCGATGGCCCGTGGCCCGGAAAACCGGTCGAAGTTGCCCCTGAATACCTATATTTGGTTCCTGAAAAACGCCCCTGCATGAACAGCATCCTCTCCATACGCGAGGTCAGTAAGTTTTACGGGTCATACCAGGCCCTTAACGCCGTATCCCTGGAAATTCCCAGAAATTCCATTTACGGGCTGCTCGGGCCTAACGGGGCAGGCAAGACCACGCTCATACGCATCATCAACCAGATTACCTTTCCCGACCAGGGCCAGGTATTCCTCGACGGAGAACCGCTGGCGCCCCATCACATTGCCCAGATCGGGTACCTGCCCGAGGAAAGGGGCCTGTACAAAAGCATGAAAGTGGGCGAACAGGCGCTGTATCTGGCCCAGCTCAAGGGGCTGAGCCGGGCCGAGGCCAAACAACAACTCAAATACTGGTTTGAAAAGCTGGATATAGGCAACTGGTGGCACAAGAAGGTGCAGGAACTCTCCAAGGGGATGGCCCAGAAGGTACAGTTTATCGTGACCGTACTGCACCGTCCCAAGCTGCTCATCTTTGACGAGCCCTTTAGCGGTTTCGACCCGATTAACGCCGCCATGATCAAAGACCAGATCCTTGAACTCAAAGAAGGGGGCGCTTCCATCATTTTCTCTACCCACCGCATGGAATCGGTGGAGGAGCTCTGTGAACATATCGGGCTTATCCACCGCTCGAACCTGATCCTGGAAGGCAAGCTCTCAGCAATCAAGAAGATTCACAAACAAAACCGGTATGAAATCCGCTGGACCCCCCTGAATGGCACCCCTGCCCCGGAAGAATTGCTGGGGCGCCTGCCGGTAATCGGCCCCCATTATGATGCCGAAGACAATACCTGGGACTTTACCCTCGAGCTGCAGGACAGCGAGAAAGGGGAGCTGCTGCGCTACCTCTCCGAACACGGCAACCTGGCCTCGTTTCGCGAGCGGATCCCCTCTGTGAACGATATTTTTATCCAAACCGTCCAAAAACAGGAATCTCATGCATAAGCTAGGCCTGATCATCAGACGCGAATACCTGGCCAAGGTGAGGAACAAGTCTTTTGTGATCATGACCTTCCTGAGCCCCATTTTGCTGGTGGGCATGATTGTGCTGATCGCTTACCTGACCAAGGTTAACGACAACGAGAAGCGGCTTGTAGCGGTGTTGAACGAAAGCCCCTTTTTCAAAACCGATTTTGAATCGAAGCGAGGCATTTCTTTTGTTCCATTGCACGGGATCGGGCTCGAAACAGCCAAAGACAGCGTCCTTGACATGGGGTATTACGGCCTTTTGTACCTGCCCCAGCGCGCCTCGCTGGAAGGGGTAACCGAAGATGCCTTCCTCTACACGAAAGACGCGCCGAATACCCTGGTGCTCGAGACCCTGGAAGGGATTTTTGAAGACCGGCTGCGCGAATACAGGCTGCAACAGCTGGGGGTCAGTTCGGAGGAATACGCACGGGTGCGCATGGGGTACGAGATCAATACGGCTACGTTCTCGGGCCAGCGAAGTGCAAAGGGAATTAACGAGTTCAAGGCCGTTGTGGGCGGGGCCTTCGGATACCTGATCATGATGTTCATCATCATCTACGGAGGCTTTGTGATGCGCTCGGTCATCGAGGAAAAGACTACCCGCATCATCGAGGTCATCATCTCGTCGGTGCGACCCTTCCAACTCATGCTGGGCAAGATTATCGGCACGTCCCTTGCCGGGGTAACCCAATTCCTGATCTGGATATTTTCGGCCTCCCTGCTCATGATCGCCGTAATGCTGTTTCTCGACATCGACCCGGCCATTCTCATGCAGCGCCCCGGGCCCGGTGGGCTGGAAGCCAGCCTGGCACAGAGCGCCCTGAGCGGGGACGACACCAGCCAGCTCCTGGTGGAGGAATTCCTGAAGATTCCCATGGGTCTGCTGGTGGGGTGTTTCCTGATCTATTTCGTGCTGGGCTACCTGATCTACAGTTCGATCTATGCAGCCATCGGCGCTGCCGTAGACAATGAGACCGACACCCAGCAGTTTATCTTCCCCATTATCATGCCCCTTATGCTGGCGATTTACGTTGGCTTCTTTTCGGTGTTTTCAAACCCGCATGGCCCAATTGCTGTGGCGTTTTCTATCTTTCCCCTTACCTCGCCCATCGTAATGCTGATGCGCCTTCCCGGCGGTGTCGGGGAGGGCGGGGTGCCGCTTTGGCAGCTGCTCGCCTCCATCGCCTTGCTGCTCGTTACCTTTCTTGCCATCGTTTGGCTGGCGGCCAAGATCTACCGGGTCGGTATCCTGATGTACGGCAAAAAGCCGACCTACAGGGAATTGTACAAATGGTTAAAATATTGAGATGATGATGCAACAGTCTGTCAAGCCCGTCAAGGAATTCGTCGAAAAGGACCTCTGGACCGCCTTTACGGAGTTCTGGAACTTCGGGCTGCACATGGGAAAGGGAGAAGACTCCATCGATATCACCGTAGGCCTGCTCATAACCCTTATCCTCGTCTTTCTGGCAACCAGCTTCTTCCTGAAGTGGCTCCGCAACCTGTATACGCGGAAGATGGATGACGAAGACCGCCTGAAATTCTTCAGCGTGTTCAAATACGTGCGATACCTGACCTATGTGGTGGTGATCTTGCTTACCATGAGCGCCGCAGGCATAGATATAACCATCCTTATCACCGCCTCGGCCGCCTTGTTTGTGGGGGTCGGGCTGGCTTTGCAGGAATTGATCCAGGATACCATCGCAGGGGTGCTCATCCTGGTCGACAAGTCGCTGCGGGTGGGTGATATTGTGGAGCTCGACGGCCGGGTGGGCAGGGTGCTGGAGATCAAGCTGCGCAGCACCCGGGCCCTGACGCGCGACGATAAGGTGCTCATTATCCCTAACCACAAGTTTATCAGTGACGTAATCTTCAACTATACCCAGAACCACCGGACCACCCGCGAGATGGTGCGCGTCGGGGTGGCCTACGGAAGTGATGTGCAGCTGGTGTCGAAATTGCTCTTGCTGGCGGTGCAAGACCAGCGCGGGGTACTGAAAGCACCCAAACCCTTCGTGTTGTTTGAAGATTTCGGCGATTCTGCCCTGCTTTTTTCGGTACATTTCTTCATTACCGACGTATTTGCCGACCCGCGGACCAAAAGCGCCATCCGCTTTAAGATAGACGCCCTGTTCCGCGAACACGGGGTCACTATACCTTTCCCGCAAAGAGATGTGCACCTGTATGCGGCCCCCGGGCAGGCTGGGGGAGGCAAACCTGTTGAATAATTGGCATTGCGGGGGGAATTCCCCCTCCCCCGAAATCAAGATAAGCACACCGGGCGCAAATCCCTGGCAGTGCGGGAAAGTCTGGCCCTGCCTGATGTTTGCAGCAGCCCGAACGATCTTGTGTACAGGGGAGTGGGCAAGCCCCTGCCCACCTGTGCAGGCTGTATACCTCTGCTTTTCCATGCCAGGTCTTCCCGCATACGATAGCGCGCTTCCTGCCGTTTGTATACCAGACCGGGCCCCGGCCTGATTTAGGCATTCCTTAACACCTTTCCATGCCGAAGGCTTTATATTTATAAATCCAAAAAGCACTACATGTCCAAAATTCTGGTAATCGAGGATGAAGCGGCTATACGCCGGGTATTGGTGAAAATCCTCAGCGAGGAAAACGACCAATACCAGGTCGAAGAAGCTGAAAACGGCCTGGAAGGGCTTGATAAAATCAAAAAGACGGATTACGACCTGGTCTTGTGCGACATCAAAATGCCCAAGATGGACGGGGTGGAAGTGCTGGAGGCAGGTCGCAAAATAAAGCCGGAAGTGCCCTACATCATGATCTCAGGCCACGGCGACCTCGATACAGCTGTTCAGACCATGCGCCTGGGGGCCTTCGACTATATCTCCAAACCCCCTGACCTGAACCGCCTGCTAACCACCGTCCGAAATGCGCTGGACCGAAAGGAACTGGTCGTCGAAAACAAGATTCTCAAGAAAAAGGTGAGCAAGAATTACGACATGGTTGGGGCGAGCCGCGAGATTTTGGCCATTAAGGAGATGATAGACAAAGTGGCGCCCACCGATGCCCGCGTGCTCATTACAGGCTCCAACGGCACCGGGAAAGAACTGGTAGCCCACTGGCTCCACGAGAAAAGCCCGAGGAGCCCGGCCCCTTTCGTGGAAGTGAACTGCGCGGCCATCCCTTCCGAGCTCATCGAAAGCGAATTGTTCGGGCACGTGAAGGGCGCTTTTACCTCTGCGGTCAAAGACCGGGCAGGGAAATTCGAAACGGCCAACAAGGGCACCCTCTTCCTGGACGAAATTGGCGATATGAGCCTCTCTGCCCAAGCCAAGGTATTGCGCGCCCTGCAGGAGAATAAGATTTCCCGGGTGGGCTCAGACAAAGATATTCAGGTAGACGTGCGCGTAGTGGCCGCAACCAACAAAGACCTGCAGAAGGAGATTGCCGAAGGGAAGTTCCGGGAAGACTTGTACCATCGGTTGGCGGTTATCCTCATCAAGGTACCTTCTCTGAATGAACGGCGCAACGACATTCCGCTACTTATCGAGCATTTTTCCGATAAAATAGCTGCGGAACAGGGCACGGCCCCCAAGGGTTTCTCGCCCAAGGCTGTGAAGCTGCTCCAGGAATACGACTGGACTGGTAACATCAGGGAGTTGCGCAATGTCGTGGAACGCCTGATTATTCTGGGTGGCAAAGAAGTCTCCGAAGAAGACGTAAAATTGTTCGCCAGTAAGTAAGTAACGGGGTTACTTACCAGAACAAGACCTGAGCTGGTCCAGGGCCGATTCAGTCAATTCCTTGGTGCGCAGGTTGTAGTAGCGCTTGGCCGGGGAAAGGTCTTCGCGCAGCAGTTGCCTTTCGCAATGGGCGTAGATGCGCTCCACGAATGTTAGGGCTTCCTGGCAGGGTACGCCTTCCACCACCTCCCTGAGCGAGGATTCATACGATTGTAGCGACTGGTCGATATGGCTGCGAACCTGGGCTTCAGTCTCGGGCTGTGAGGGCCCGGCTGCGGCCTGGTCCGAAAGCGTGTTCATGCTCAATAGTTCGTTGTCGAAGGGGCCGTCGTGTTTGGCGTTGTGCTCATCGAAGGCATCCCGTCCGGCCCGGGCATCGTCGAGCGCCCGGCGAAGCAATATGCGGGCGCCTTCCACCGTGCTTACTCGGGTCGCCATTTTGAGGTTCTCCACGCCTTGTTCCATATGCCTGACGGCGTAGTCACAGCCACAGGCCTGCATCTGTTCCCGCGACTTTTCCACAGTATTCAAGGCTTTGTAGGTGTGATAGCGGGTTAGGTTCAGGTCGTCTGCCTTCAGGGCATTCTGGAGGTGGTTTTCGATAAAGCCGAGGAGGGATCCGGCATTTGAGCAGGCATCGGTGGGCTTGGCGGCTGCATGCAGCCAGATAAAGCCCATACAGAGAAACAGGAAGAAGTTTCGCATAAGATAGTACATGGTGCTCCGGAAAAACCGGGGCGTGATTTGGGTAACTCAAAATTAGACAAAGCCCTCAGGGCCGGCTATTTTATTCGTTCAGGAGCTGCTTCGCACCGATAACCTGACAGCCGGGCCGCGGCAGTCTCGCCGTTCGGACTATTTTCCCGGTCGAATGGCGCTGCCCCGCATTTTATTTTATCTTCACGGCATGAAGCCTATCTCAGCCAAAAAGTATCGGGCCCACGCCAACACCGACCTGAGTACCTGCGTGACGTACGAAGATTTCGGGGCAGGCGACAAGGCGCTCAAGAAAAACCTGGAGCACTTGCGCAAGCGCCTCGGAAAATTCCAGGATACCCTTTATGCCCATGGCAAATACGCCGTGCTGGTATGTCTGCAGGGTATGGATACAGCCGGGAAAGACAGCCTGGTTCGTGAGGTTTTTAAAGATTTCAATGCCCGTGGGGTGGTGGTGCACAGTTTTAAGGTGCCAACCGAATTGGAACGCAAGCACGATTACCTCTGGCGGCATTACATCGCCTTGCCTGCGCGGGGCAAATTCGGTGTGTTCAACCGCACCCACTACGAAAATGTGCTGGTAACCCGGGTGCACCCCCAATACATACTGGGCGAATACCTGCCCGATGTCAAGAGCGTCGAAGACATAGACCAGGCTTTCTGGGAGCGGCGCTTCGAACAAATCAATGCCTTTGAAAAGAACCTGGCCCAAAACGGGACGGTTATCTTTAAATTTTTCCTGCACCTCTCCAAGGAGGAACAACGGCAGCGGTTGCTCCGCAGGCTCAAACTGCGACAAAAACACTGGAAATTTTCCCCGGGAGACCTGGAGGAACGCAAACTGTGGGCGCGCTACCAGGAGTGTTACCAGGAGGCCATTCGGAAAACGACCTTTCCGCATGCTCCCTGGTACGTGGTTCCGTCAGACAGCAAACCTGCGGCAAGGCTCATAGTGGCCTCCATCCTGGAAGAGGTTCTCACGGCATACAAAGATGTTCAGGAGCCCGAGCTGTCGGAAGAAGTTAAAATCCACCTCGACGAATACCGCAAAAACCTGGAATCGGAGAGCCCCCACAATACGAAACCGTAATTCGCATGAAAAACTGGAATATCAAAATGAATATGAAGTTTGGCAAACTGGCGGTGGCCCTGGCCCTGTTGGCCCTGGCCTGGATCCCGGGTGCGCAGGCCCAGCAAGACGATGCAGAAATGATCCGGCGTATATACGACCTGGCCCTTACCGAAGGAAAAGCCTACGACTGGCTTTCCCACCTCACGAACCAGATCGGCGGAAGGCTTTCGGGTTCAGTGCAGGCCCAGCAGGCCGTGGATTATACCCGAAAGGAAATGGAAGCCCTGGGGCTCGACCGGGTCTGGCTCCAGCCGGTCATGGTGCCGAAATGGGTGAGGGGTACGCCCGAGTTTGCCTATATCGAAAGTACCCCCGGCCATACGAATAATGTGCCGATATGTGCCCTGGGGGGGTCTGTAGCCACACCCCCGGCCGGAATCAAGGCCCCGGTGGTCGAGGTGCGCAGCTTCGAGGAGCTGGCCGATCTTGGCCGCGAAGGGGTGGCGGGCAAAATTGTTTTTTTTAACCGCCCGATGGACCCCACCCTGATCCACACCTTCCAGGCTTATGGAGGCAGTGTGAACCAACGCCACGGTGGGGCAGCCGAAGCCGCCAGGTATGGGGCCGTAGGGGTTATCGTGCGATCGATGAACCTGAGGCTGGACGACCATCCGCATACCGGCTCCATGAGCTACGGCGACCTGCCCGCAGACCAGCAGATCCCGGCGGCGGCTATCAGCACCAATGGGGCCGAACTGCTGAGCACCACCCTGAAGCTGAACCCGGACATCCAGTTTTATTTCAAGCAGAACTGCCGGCAGATGGAAGAAGTACTTTCCTATAATGTGATCGGGGAAATAAAGGGAAGTGAACACCCAGAGGAATATATGGTGGTGGGTGGCCACCTCGATTCCTGGGACCTGGGCAGCGGCGCCCACGACGACGGGGCGGGCTGCGTGCAGAGCATGGAAGTGCTGCGCCTGCTTGTAAAAGCGGGCTACAAACCCCGCCATACGCTGCGGGCCGTGATGTTCATGAACGAGGAGAACGGCCTAAGGGGAGGTACCAAATACGCCGAGGAAGCCCAGAAAAACCGTGAAACCCATGTTTTTGCCCTCGAGAGCGATTCCGGCGGGTTTACCCCCCGGGGATTCACCTTCGACTGTACCGATGCGGCCTTTTCTAAAATCAGCCAATGGGAACCCCTGTTTATGCCTTATCTGGATTTGCAGCTGAGCCGCGGCGGGGGCGGGGCCGACATCGGTCCGCTGAAGCCCCAGGGCTTGATACTCGCGGGCATGAGGCCCGATTCACAGCGGTATTTTGATTACCACCACGCCGAAACGGATACATTCGATGCCGTGAACCGACGCGAACTGGAACTGGGGGCCGCGGCCATGACCTCCCTGATCTACCTGGCCGACAAAACAGGGTTTGACGGGTTAACGGGCACGCAAGGCCGCTGAGGCGGTTCGGTCGGGCCCGAATATTATCGTATCTTTGCGGCCTAAAAACGAAATCATGCAGGACGGAATCTACGCGAAATTCAATACCCCAAAAGGGGCCATTACGGTAAAACTCACCCACGACAAAACCCCGGGAACGGTGGGCAATTTCGTAGGGCTGGCAGAAGGCAAGATCAAGGGCACCGCCGGAAGCCCGGGCAAGCCCTATTATGACGGACTGACCTTCCACCGGGTGATAGCCGATTTCATGATACAGGGCGGCTGCCCTAAAGGCACTGGCACCGGCGACCCCGGGTATAAGTTCGACGATGAGTTCCACCCTGATTTGCGGCACGACACCCCTGGGGTACTTTCCATGGCCAATGCCGGGCCCGGCACCAATGGCAGCCAGTTTTTCATCACCCATGTGCCCACTCCCTGGCTCGATAAGAAACATACAGTTTTCGGCAAAGTAGCGCAGGGGCAGGAAGTGGTCGATGCCATCGCCCAGGGCGACCGTATCGAGTCGCTGGAGATTTTGCGGATTGGGGCCGAGGCTGAGGCCTGGGATGCCGTTGCTGCATTCAACACCTTCGTGCAATCGGCAGAAGAGCGGGAGGAAAAGGCCAGGGCCGAAAGGCAGGCCCAGCTCGACAAACATGCTGAGGGCTTTCAGCAGACCGCGAGCGGACTCCGTTATAAAATATTGCAATCGGGCAATGGCGCGAAGCCTGCCGAAGGCGACCGGGTCGCCGTCCATTACGAAGGCTCCCTGCTTGACGGGACCGTATTCGACAGTTCGGTTCAGCGGGGTGAGCCCATAGAATTCCTGTTAGGGGTGGGGCAGGTTATCCCGGGCTGGGACGAAGGTATCCAACTGCTTCGGGTAGGAGACAAGGCGCGCCTGCTGATCCCGTCTGAACTGGCTTATGGCTCAAGTGGTGCCGGGGGTGTGATTCCCCCCGATGCGCCCCTGTTGTTTGATGTTTCCCTGGAGGGAATCTCATAAAGTACGCATTACATCAAAAAAAAACCCCGGACTTGGCCGGGGTTTTTTACTAGAAAAAACTTGCTTATTCTACGACGCGCACGTCTACAGCATTCATGCCTTTTTTTCCTTGTTGCAGTTCAAATTCCACAACATCACCTTCGCGAATTTCGTCAATAAGGCCTGTGACGTGTACAAAATGATCTTTTTGCGAACCTTCTTCGGTTATAAAGCCATATCCTTTGGAATGGTTGAAGAATTTTACTGTTCCTGTACTCATGATTGAAAAATAAATAGATTAAAGTGCAAAGGTAGGATTTAAATTTTAACTGACCGCCTGTTAGTGAACTAACTTTAAAATTATCCAACTGAAAACCAATTTGTTTCAGACAGTTGGGTCGGGGGTAAGCCGCAGGTACGGCTTAATTTCTTTCACACCTTTCTCGAAAAGCTTGCGGGCCTCCTCGGTTGGCACCGACGGGCTTACCACCACATCTTGCCCATGCTCCCAGTTGGCCGGAGTTGCCACCTTGCGGTAGGCGGTGAGCTGCAGGGAATCGATTACCCGCAGTAATTCGTGGAAATTACGGCCGGTCGAGGCGGGGTAGGTGAGTATGAGTTTCACTTTCCGGTCGGGCCCGATAATAAAAACAGAACGTACGGTCTGGGTATCGTTGGCATTCGGATGAATCATGTCGTAAAGGTCGGATACCTGACGGTCTTCGTCGGCGATGATCGGGAAGTTGACACTGGTATGCTGGGTCTCATTGATATCGCGAATCCACGCGTGGTGCGATTCCACCCCGTCTACGCTCAGAGCGATCATTTTTACATTTCGCCTGGCGAATTCGTCCTTGAATTTGGCGGCTGTACCCAGTTCGGTGGTGCAGACAGGTGTGAAATCAGCAGGGTGTGAGAACAGGATACCCCAGCCATCGCCCAGGTAGTCGTAGAAGTTTAAGGTTCCCATGGAGGTTTCCGCCTTGAAATCGGGGGCGGTATCTCCCAGTCGTAAAGTTGCCATGATGGTGTTTTTATCATTTCATAAGTCTACAAATATAATAGATTAAATAGAATATAGAATTGGACGTAGGTTAAAGTTGTATTAATTTTGGAAGCACCAGTGCAATCCTTTCGCCTATGAATCCCTCCAACCTCGAAGCCCTTAAGTATCCGATCGGCCATTTTGAAGTGCCTGATGCGATCGAACCTGTGCAGATCTCACGCTGGATTGATGCTCTGGAAGTCCTTCCCGGGCAGGTCAGGAGCCTGGTTGGCACCTGGAGCGATGCCCGGCTAGACACCCCTTACCGACCTGGGGGCTGGACGGTGCGCCAGGTGGTACACCACCTTTCAGACAGCCACCACAACAGTTACATACGTTTCAAATGGGCCCTTACCGAAGATTCGCCTGTCATCAAGGCCTATGATGAGAAGGCCTGGGCAGGCCTGTTTGATTCCCGGAAGGCCCCGGTAGCCCTTTCCCTCGATCATTTGCAGGCCGTGCACGCCAAGCTGGTGTTCCTGCTCAGGGGGCTGGGGCCGGAAGACCTGGGCCGGAGCTTTGTCCATCCTGAAGGTATGTCGGCCACCCGGCTCGACGAGAATATCGGCCGCTATGCCTGGCATGGCAACCACCATCTGGCCCATATCCAAAACCTGAAGGAACGCGAGGGCTGGCTTTAGGGTTCCAGGTCTATACCAACGGCCCACATGGCTTTTTCAGCTTCCAGGACCTCCGGGTAAGGCACTTCGGTAGTGCCCAGAAACCTAAATCCGTGTTTGAGATAAAAGCTACGGGCAGGACCCTTGTACATGGTTTCCAGCCACAGGCCTTTCATCCCAATTGCCCGGGCCCAGCTGCAAAATTGTTGCATCAGGACGCTGCCAAGACCCAGCCCGGTATAGGCTTTTTTGAGGTAAATTTTCTCAAGAAACAAAGCATTGCCCGGGTGAAAGTCGGCGCTGCTGCGCTTCAGGTCCAACTTAAAGATTCCTGCATGCCGGCCTTCTACCTGAACCAGGCCAAGGACGAAGGCAGGATTTTCGAGTTCGCGCGCTACCTGTTCTTCCCGGTAATAGTGATTGAAATAGGGGCTGGGATCGCCTTCCGGCCAAAGCTGGGTATAGTGTTCCAGATATGCCGTAATTCCGGTTTGGCAATAATCCCCGATCGTTTCGGGAGTGACTGGGACCAGGTGAGCCAGCACTCCATTGCGAGTACTTACCTGCGCCTGCCATACCGCGGGGTGATCAGGATGCATCGGGTGCCGACTTCCACTTGATGTTGCAGCCGAGGCTCGGTTTCTGCTCCACGGGGATGGGCTTTCCGGCCAGAAGCAGTTTCATGGCCCCCTCCAGATCGGCCCCTGTCACGGGGATGCCGTTCCCGGGCCGGCTGTCGTCGAGCTGTCCCCGGTATACCAATTTCCCTGCGCTGTCAAACAGGTAGAAATCGGGCGTACAGGCGGCATCGTAAGCACGGGCCACTGTCTGGCTTTCGTCATAGAGGTAGGGAAAGGGGTAACCTTCCGAAAGGGCGGTTTCTTTCATTTTTTCAGGGCTGTCGTCGGGATAGTTGTTTACATCGTTGCTGGAAATGGCGACAAAGGCAATGCCCAGGGGCTGGAATTTACTGGCCAGGATAACCAGGCCTGAGTTTACGTGCTTTACATAAGGGCAGTGGTTGCAGATAAACAGGATCACAGTGCCGATGCGTCCCTGCACCTCCTCCAGGTTGCAGGTACGGCCGCTTACCGGGTCGGGCAGGCTGAAGTGCGGGGCCCTTGTGCCCAGCGGGAGCATATTGCTCGGGGTTCTCGCCATCTGAAAGGATCAATTTCTTCTTAAAGGTACCAATAACTTGCGTATTCGGGGCAGGCTTTCTATCTTCTGAATGTCAAACGGAACCCTCCCCCGCTTTCGTGCCCTTTCCGGCCATGACCGCCATGGAAACCGGGCCACCTCGCGGAGGGGATAAACTGATTGTATTTGATCCTTCCACAACCCGCTGTCGACCAGGTCAACATTGCTTTCGATTCGAACCAGCTCTGGACCCTGAACCTGGCCCTGGCCCTGGTGATGTTCGGCATTTCCCTCGAATTAAGGGTGGCCGATTTCAACCGGTTGATGAAGGCGCCAAAAGCAGTATTTGCAGGCCTTGTGAGCCAGTTTCTGCTATTGCCGGTCCTCACCTTTTTACTGGTAGTCTGGCTGGAGCCCCAACCGAGTATGGCCCTGGGGATGATTTTGGTGGCCTCCTGCCCGGGCGGTAATGTCTCCAATTTCATGACACAACTGGCGGGCGGCAATACCGCACTGTCTGTAAGCCTGACGGCTTTTGCCACCTTGCTGGCAGTTACCCTTACGCCCCTGAACCTCGAGCTCTGGGGCGGGTGGTACGGCCCGACTGCGGGCATTCTTCAGGCCGTGGATGTAAACTTCCTGGAAATGGTACGCCTGGTTGCCCTCCTGCTCGGGCTGCCTTTGCTGCTGGGGATGGCCATCCGTCGGTACCGGCCCCGATGGGCAGACCGGCTTTCACCTTTTTTTCGGGTAGCCTCCCTGCTTTTTTTTGGCGGGCTGGTGGTCTTTGCCCTGTGGAAAGACCGGGATGCCTTCCAGGCCTATGTGGGCCTGGTATTCGGAATTGTGGTGCTCCACAACGCGCTCGCCCTGCTCACCGGCTATGGGTGGGGGCGCGCTTTGAAACTCCCCCTGGCCGATGTGAAGACCCTGACCCTTGAAACCGGCATTCAGAATTCGGGCCTTGGCCTCCTGCTTATCTTCACCTTCTTCAATGGCTTGGGCGGCATGGCCGTAGTGGCTGCCTTCTGGGGCATTTGGCACCTGGTTTCCGGTCTGCTCATCGCCTGGCTGTGGGGGCTTCCCGCAACCCGGAAACAAACTGCAGGAATGCCATGATGTATGGAATTTTTAAAAGGATGATGCAGGCGGCGCTCTATTGCTACTTTCAGGAGATCCGCTTCGAAGGGATGGATCGGGTACCGCCCAACCAGGCGGTGCTCCTGCTGCCCAACCACCAGAATGCCCTGCTAGACCCCCTGCTGCTGGCCGCTTTTATGAAGCAGGCGAGGCCTTACTTTCTTACGCGGTCAGATGTGTTCCAGGGGAAATTGCTGAAAGCGGTTTTTGCAGGGCTGCGGATGCTGCCGGTTTACCGTATGCGCGACGGGCGGGAAACCCTGGGCAGGAACCAGGCCATTTTTGACCGCAGTGCAGCGCTCTTGGAGAAAGGGGAACCCCTGCTGTTGTTTCCGGAGGCAAACCACAATATCAGAAGAAAGGTCCGGCCCCTCAGCAAAGGGTTCACCCGCATCGTTTCCCTCACCCTTTCAAACCATCCGCAATGCAACCTGCAATTGGTCCCGGTGGGGATCAATTACCAGGATGCGGCAGGCTTCCCCGACCGGGTGGCCTACCTGTTCGGTCAGCCGATAGCGGCAGCCCCCATCCTGCAATCGGGAGATGAGGTACAGGCGGTGCGAAGCATGATACAGGCTGTGACCAATGCCCTTACCGGGCTTACCACCCACATCCCTGCCGATGCCGACTACGCTGCGCAACAGGCTGCGCTCGATGCCCTGCAGCCCGATTACCTGCAGCCCGTGGCCGTGAACCGTTACCTGGCCGGCGCGGCCCGGACGGTTCCCCAATACCGTAAAAAGGAAGGCTTACTGTACCAGGTCTGGGATGGGTTTTTCCAGCTGGCAAACCTGCCGGTTATCCTGCCCTGGCGCTGCTGGATGGCACCCCGGGTCCCGGAACCGGAATTTATCAGCACTTACCGTTTTGCATTTGCACTGCTGGCTTTCCCACTGTACCTGTTGCTGCTGGGAGCGGCCCTGGCCTGGCTGGCCGGTTCAGCCCCGGCACTATTGGCACCGCTGGCCCTGTTCTTCCACAACCTGCTGTACGTCAAAGTCCGCTAGCTACATGATGTGCCCGAAAAAGAGGGCATTCATCAGCAATTTGTTGGTGCCGTACCAGAATGCCCTGAAGTTGGTATTGTCTGTAAAGAGGATGATGCGCCCCTGTCCTTTGCGGTTAACCTTAAAGGGCACGCTGCCTGAAATCAGTTTGGCGTTCTCTTCCGAGATATAGCCGCTTAGCAGCGGGTTGGCTGTGTATTGCAGGGGGTTGTCAAAGCTATTTTTTTCAGGGTCGATATAGATGTTGGAGTCGCGGAAGAGGGCCACCCTGTCGTGTTTGTAACCCCATCCGACCGGGTGGGAACGGTCGAGGAGGGCCTCGAAAATAGCGCCCCCGGTAACCTGGGCCCCGAGGAAATCCCTTTTCTGGTCAAAGCGGATATTCCTGGCTTGCAGGGTACTGTCTTTCCGGAATTTCAGCGCCATCAGCTCCTTTTCCTTGAGCCAGTTGGCAGCGTTCTGGTAGGCGATCAGGGTACCGCCCTCCGATACCCACTCCGAGAGGTTTTTGGCCCCGCTTTCCGGGATGCCGTTGGAGCCCCACAGCCCCGGGATGATGATATCGGTATACCGGCTCAGGTCGGCCCGACCCAGGTAATCGGTGTCGAGCTTGGTGAGCTGTATGTTGTATCGGGTATCCAGCAGGTGCCAGATTTCCCCGGCTTCATAGGAAGGAATGCCGCTGCCCACCAGCATGGCCACCTTGGGTGCCTTGAGTGCTTCGAGCTCGCCGCTGCCCAGGTCGATACCCTCGGTAAGCCCCGTCTCGGCAGCATATACGGTAACCCCGGTGCCCTTAACCGCTTCCTGCAGCAGCTGGTAAATGGCCTGCGGGTCTTTGGACTGGTTCTGAACCGGTATCATGATGGTCCCGTAATCGAAACTGCGGCCGCCCTGCCGGAAGGGCTCGCGGGCCACCTTGGCCCTGAGCCCGGCCTGCAAGACCGTATTGAGCAGCTTGGGGGTGTAGTATTCGTGCCATTCGAACAGGTAGGCATACTGGCTGTTGCTTTCCACGCTGCCCCCCAGCGGGCTCAGTTCTTCCCGGGCCTGGTCGGTGGCCGGCAGGCTGGCCAGTTCGGCGTAATCCAAATCAAAAGCCAGGGGGAAGGTCCAACCCGAAATATCGTAGAACAGGCTGTCGGTAAAGCTGGTGCGGCTCTCAAACATGGCCCGGATCAGGCGTGGGTTTTTCTGTTCAAGGGGCACCACGTAACTGTGGCCTTTCGCATAGGCCTTCCCTGCCAGGGTCTGGTCGTCGGCAAGCGGGCGCACCTCTATCTGGTGCCTGCGGAGTATCTCGGCCAGGTGCCAGGCCTTTCCGGCATCCTTGGTATCCCCGAATACATATCCTTTTGTGCGGCCGCGTTCAGCCTGCATCGTCTGGAAGAAGTCGCGCTGGTACCCAAGCAGTTTGGCGCGCATCTGGTAGGCAGCTTCCAGGGTAGAGAGGGCCGTGGTAAACTGGTTGCGGATGGTGAAGGCAAAGGTGAGCAACCCGTTTTCGCTCTCCTGGATGTGCCCGCGCGAGCTGGCCTGTTCGAAGAGGATGCCGATGCTTCCGTTTACGTCGGGGAAGGTGGAGCCTTTGCCGTAATAGTAATCGTCGTAGTCTTCTTCCGAGTAGTACAGGGAGCCGATCCGGTTAAGGGCCTTGGCGTGGTATGCGCCGATTTCGGCTGTGAGCTCCTGGTTGCGCTTCGGGGTAAGCGGGTGTACCCGGCTGGGTTCGCCGGGCTGGAAAAAGAAGGTCGAATTGGTGCCCATCTCGTGGTGGTCGGTCACAATGTTGGGCAGCCAGTCGTGAAAGGTGCGGATCCGTGCGCGGCTTTCAGGCAGTTGCACCGGCAGCCAGTCACGGTTAACGTCAAACCAGTAGTGGTTGGTGCGCCCTCCCGGCCACACTTCGTGGTATTCGCGGTCGTTGGGGTCTGGGTTCAGGTTCATGCTGCGGTTCGTATTGGCCCAGTAGGCGAAGCGTTGCAGACCGTCAGGATTGAAGGAGGGGTCCATGAGTACGACCATTCGTTCGAGCATGTCCTCGATTTCTGCACCCTGGGCGGCCGCCAGGTAATAGGCATAAGCGAGCCCGGCATTGGCCCCGCTGGGTTCGTTGCCGTGAACCGAAAAGCCCTGGTAAACCACCACGGGCAGGTCGTTCAGATCGATAGAAGCGGCTCCCGCTTCCGAAAGGGCCTGGTGCTGCCGACGGATCTGCTCGAGCCGGCCATGGTTTGCCGGTGAAGTTACGGTAAGCAGCAGCAGGGGACGGCCTTCAAAAGTGCTGCCCCGGTTCTCAATGGCGATGCGGTCGCTGGCTTCTGCCAGGGCCTGCATGTACTGGACCAGTTTGTCGTGGGTTACGTGCCATTCCCCAACCTGGTGGCCGATTACCGATTCGGGGGTGGGAATGGCCGGATTGTACGTTATGCCCTGGGGCAGGTAATACTCCAGGCCGGGCACAGGTTGTGCCAGGGCCGACATGGTGAGGAATAAGCTGAGAAAGGAAAGGGAAAAACAAGACTTCATACGGTTTGATTTTGGGTGCTTGGACCGGGCCGGTTCGCCGGGATCCCGGCCCGGCTTTAAAGATAGCACGCGCCGCCGGCCGAACCAAAAAGCACGGCAGTTTTATGGGGTGACGGGAAATAAAAAAAGGCCCTCAGGGGCCTTGTTCGGTTGGTTTGCGAAGTCAGATGTCATCAAAACTGAGATCCACGTAGTTGCCGGTACTGTCGGTACTGCCGTTATGGCTCGGATCGACCCGGCGGAAATCCTTCTGGTGGCGTTCCGAAATAACCTCCTCGCCCTTTTCCTGAACGATGTAATCGGTCATTTCGTCCAGCAGGGCCCTGAAGGCGTCGAAATCTTCCTTGTAGAGGTAAATCTTATGTTTCTTGTAGTGGAACGAGCCGTCGTCGTGGGTAAACTTCTTGCTCTCGGTTACTGTGAGGTAGTAATCTCCTGCCCGGGTGCTGCGCACATCAAAAAAATAGGTTCTTCTGCCGGCCCTCAGTACTTTGGAATTGATCTCATCCTGGTCCGTTAGTTCATGCTCACTCATCGTCACTATATTTCTTAATAAGCGATTATAAAAGATTCCAAAAATGTAAAAAAAATGCTAAATCGGCAATTTTTTTCTAGTTTTCTTTGCTTGATAGCTGGTTGAAATATAGCTCTTTGTAGTAGCCTTCCTGCCCCATGAGTTCATCATGGGTGCCCCATTGAATCATTCGGCCGTTTTCCAGGACCAGGATTTTGTCTGCATGAATGGCAGAAGAGACCCTGTGGCTCACGATCAGGGTCGTTTTGTGGCGGGCCGCCTTTTTGAGGTTGGAAAGAATGGCCTCTTCAGTTTCGGTATCGACGGCCGACAGGCAGTCGTCAAAGAGGTAGATAACCGGATCCTTGACCAGGGCCCGTGCAATGGAGATGCGCTGTTTCTGTCCCCCGCTAAGCGTAATGCCGCGTTCGCCCAATACGGTCTGGTATCCCTGGGCAAAACCCGTAATGTTATCGTGGACCACGGCCTGGGTGGCAACCCCTTCGATTTCCTCCCGGCTGGCAGCCTCCCGGCCGAAGCGGATGTTGTTCTCGATGGTATCCGAAAAGAGAAAGGCATCCTGGGGTACGGCCCCGATAGCCTGCCGCAGCGCATCCAGATTTACTTCGGTTATGGGTTGGTCGTCAATGCGGATCTCCCCTTCGGTTGCATCGTACAGGCGGGCGATCAGGTCGAGTACGGTCGATTTCCCCGACCCGGTCTTGCCCAAAATGGTCAGGGTCTCCCCCGGATTGACCGTAAAGGACAGCTCCCTTAAAGCGCGTATGCCGGTATCGGGATAGGTAAAGCCCACCTTGTCGAAGACGATCTTGCCCCGAATGGCCTGGGGTTCCTCCAGGGGGTTGGTTATATCGGGTTGGGTATTCAGGAATTCGTTGATCCGTTTCTGGGAAGCCTCGGCATTTTGCACGATGGAGGTGAGCCAGCCAACGATGGCCACCGGCCAGGTAAGCATGTTTACGTAGATGATGAATTCCAGAATGGTGCCCAGGGAACTGATCTCGCCCTTGAAATACTGTACCCCCCCCACGTAGATCACAAAGATGTTGCTCACCCCAATCATCAAGATCATCAGCGGGAAGAACCAGGCATTTACCTTGGCCAGGTCCATGCTCTTGTCGCGCCCCTCCAGGGCAAGGTCTGCCGCCTCCCGGTTCACGCGGGGCTCCAGGGCATAGGCCTTGATCACGGAAATCCCAGAAAAGGATTCCTGGGCAAAGGTAGACAGGGTGGAAAGGAAAGCCTGCACCCGGGTAGACCGCTGGTGGATGATGCGGCTAATCCAGTAGATAAGCACCGATAGGAAGGGCAGGGGGACCAGGGAGTAGAATGCCATGGTGGGCGCCTTGATGAACATCAGGGGAATCAGGCAGGCAAAGAGCGTGAGGGTCTGTATGCCGTACATGATGGCCGGCCCGGCGTACATGCGTACCTGGCTTACGTCTTCGCTGATCCGGTTCATCAGGTCGCCGGTGCGGTTGTTCTTGTAAAAATTCAGGCTCAGTTGCTGGTAGTGGTCGTACACCTCATTTTTCAGGTCGAATTCGATATAGCGCGACACGTTGATGATGGTCTGACGCATCAGGAAGGTGAAAAACCCCGAGAGCAGGGCTGCCCCGAAAATAATGGCGATGTATTCCAGGAGCCTGTCCCCGGCCATGGAGCGATCCAGAGAACCCAGGTTGTACTGTTCCACCACCTCCACGATGTTCTTCACATACGAGGGCATGACCAGGGAGAAGACGCGGGCAACAATGGTTATCAGGATGCCCACCAGGAGCTTCCCCTTATATTTCCGAAAATACTTGTTGAGGTGCCTGAGTTCTTTCATTACAGGGTGCTCCGCCCGGATTCGCGGATCGGATCGTTGACAAATATAGGGCATTGCCCGCGATGCCTGCGTTATTAAATTCACAAGATAGGCCCCGGCCTTGCCGGAATTCGGAATCGTTTTCTATTTTTGCGGCGTTATTCCAGCAAAGTTCTTTACATGCTAACCAGAAGGCAAATCCGGGTGAAAGTAATGCAGTGCTTCTACGCCTTGCTCCATACCCGCGACGGCTCCCTCGAGGCCCAGGAAAAATTCCTCAAACAGAGTATCGCCCAAACCTATACCCTTTACCTGCTCATGCTGGGGTTGCTTCGGGAAATGCACCAGATGGCTGTTGCCCAATTGGAGCTGGGCGAGCGAAAGTACCTGAAACCGAGCGAGGATGACAGGCCTGACCCAAGAAGGCTGGCAGAAAATGCCGTGCTGGCTTCCCTGAGCGCCAATACCGCCCTTACCGAGGCCCTGGAAAAGCGAAAACTCCGGCAATGGTACCTGCACGAGGAGTATGTGAAGAACATCTTCCGCCAGGTGCTGGAAAGCCCGGAATATGCAGCCTACTGCGCCGGGGAGTCCTCCTGGGCGGCCGACCGGCAGTTTGTGGTGGGCATCTACCGCGATATCGTGGCGCCCAACGACAAGATTTATGATTTTCTGGAAGACGAGGGCATTACCTGGGTTGACGACATTCCCCTGGTAAACACCTTTATCGCCAAACGCCTCGCCAAACTGGGGGAACAATCCCCCGAATCGTACCTGCTTCCGCCCCTGTTGAAAAACAAGGAAGACATGGATTTCGCCCTGGAGCTGCTGCGCAAAACCATGGTGCACTCCGGGGCACTCGATCAGGAAATCGAGGGCAAGACGCCGAACTGGGACAAAGAACGCATCGCCGAGATCGACGGCATCCTGCTCAAGATGGGAATTGCCGAGCTGCTCTATTTTCCGTCAATCCCCGAGCGGGTTACCATTAACGAATACCTGGAGATTGCCAAGGAGTATTCCACCCCGAAAAGCAGCGTGTTCATCAATGGAATCCTCGACAAGCTCATACGCGATTTCAGGGAATCCGGGAAGCTTAAAAAAACCGGGCGGGGCCTGCTGTAAGTAAATTATTTCTATTTTTGCTTGAATTCAATAAAAATTTGTCATGAATAAAACATCTGTAATCCTAAGCGTACTGGCCCTGTCGGCCCTGGTATCATGCAAGGAGAAAGCCTCCGAAAAAATCAACACGGAGAATGTCGAGATGGCTACCGAGCGCGATGAAGCTTCCAAAAACATGCCCGTGATGACCTTTGAGGCCTCCGAGTTCGATTTTGGAACCATTGAGCAGGGTGCGCCGCAGGAAACCACTTTTGTATTTACCAACACGGGCAACGCGCCTCTAATCATCACCAATACGGCCGCCAGTTGTGGCTGCACCGTTCCCCAGGCTCCCCTGAACCAGCCGATTGCTCCGGGTGAGAAAGGTGAAATCAAGGTTAACTTTAACGGTTCGGGCAGCGGGCAGGTAACCAAAACCGTTACCGTGCGCGCCAATACGGCAACCGGTGCGGAAATGCTTCGGATCAAAGCTTTTGTTAACCCCAAGACCGGAGCCACCCCAGTGGGCCCGGTGAAGTAATTCGCAATAATAAAGATGGAAGGACTCAATCAGTTCCTGCCGATGATCTTGATCTTTGCGGTGGCGTATTTCTTTATGATTCGCCCGCAGATCAAGCGTCAAAAGGATGAGAAGAAATTTGCTCAAAACCTGAAAAAAGGAGATAAGATCGTCACCAAAAGCGGTCTCTACGGCAAGGTGGTAGAGCTGAACGACAAGGATTTTTCCTGCATCATCGAAACCATGGCTGGCCGCCTGAAGTTCGATCGTTCCGCAATTTCCATGGAAATGAGCAAAAAGGCCACCGACGAAAAGGAGTAATCCGAAAGGCGGTCTGTATCCGAATCAAAGACACCGGCTATCTGGCCGGTGTCTTTTTTTTGACGAATCATTTCAGTAATTTAAGGGTTCTTAATTCAGAGCCTTATGAATCAGCGCAGGACCTTTTTAAAAACAGGCGCCCTGGGGGCCGCCGCCGCCGCACTCCCGACTGCCCTTTGGGCCAAAGCTGCAGGGCCGCTGGGGGCCAACGACCGAATCAGGCTCGGGCTTATTGGCTGCAACGGTATGGGGTTCTCGGATCTCTCGTCCCTGATGCGGCTGCCCGACATGGAAGTGGTCGCCCTGTGCGATGTCGACCAGCGGGTTCTTGATCGCCGCACAACTGAGATCGAAAGTGCAGGAATCCGCAAGCCGGACACCTATACCGACTACCGGCAACTGCTGGATCGCCAGGATATCGATGTGGTGGTGATTGGCACCCCCGACCACTGGCACTGCCTTCAACTTACCGATGCCCTCGAGGCGGGGAAAGACGTGTACTGCGAAAAACCCATTGCCAATTCCATTGAGGAATGCGACCGTATGCTGGCAGCCGTGAACCGCAGCGGCCGCATGGTGCAGATTGGGCAATGGCAGCGCAGCCAGCCCCATTTCAGGGAAGCGGTGGATTTTTTGCACACCGGGGCACTGGGGCCTGTTCGCCTGGTTAAAACCTGGGCGTATCAGGGCTGGATGCGGCCCGTGCCCGTACTACCAGACAGCCCGGCTCCGGACGGGGTAGACTACAAAATGTGGCTGGGCCCTGCCCAAACCCGCCCCTTCAACCAAAACCGGTTTCACTTTAATTTCCGCTGGTTCTGGGACTATGCAGGCGGTCTGATGACCGACTGGGGGGTTCACCTGATCGATTACGCCCTGTTCGGCATGCAGGCTCAAACGCCCAAAACGGTGATGGCCTCGGGCGGGAAGTTTGCCTATGCCGACGATGCCTCAGAGACTCCCGACACCTTGCAAACCGTCTATGAGTTTGACGGTTTTAACCTGCTGTGGGAGCATGCCACGGGTATAGATGGGGGGAATTTCGGCCGCAACCACGGCATTGCCTTTGTCGGCAATAACGGCACCCTGGTACTCGACCGGGGCGGCTGGGAGGTAATCCCGGAAAATGAACACGAGAGCTGGCGCCAACTTCCGGACCAGCCCAAAATAGAGGCCATGCCTTTGCGCCGTGCCGAAGGCAGCGGGCTTGACCTGCATACGGCCAATTTCATAGAAGCGGTGCGCAGCCGCGATGCATCCATTCTGCGCGCCCCCATTGAAGTGGGCTTCCACGCTGCACGGGTTTCGCATATGGGCAACATCGCATACAAATGCGGTCGCAAGCTCGATTGGGATGCCACCCGGGGGCGTTTTGCCGATGAGGAGGCGCACCGGCTTACCCGGGCTTCCTATCACAATGGGTGGGAATTGAAGTGAGGAAACCGAATCTTTTACAGGGGGTATTTTTTGGGGATGGCTCCCCACCCCCTCCATGCAAGATACCCTGCTGCTATGCAATGTTAAATCAGGCAACTGCCCAGGGGATGCCCCTTTCGCCCCTGCGATAAAATAGCCTGCCTCCCCGCAACTTCCGATCAGCCTTTAAAAAAGGCTGAAGTCGCTATATTTCTTGAAATGCTTCCCTGAAAAAGCCGAGCATGCGCCCCCAGGCCCGTTCGTTTGAGACCGGGTTGAAGAGCAGCCCCTTTCCGGGATCGTTGGCAAGCGGGTTTGTAAAGGCGTGGCCCGTGTGGCCGTAAGCGACCAGTTCCCAGCGGGCCCCTTTGCGGGTGAGTTCCTCCCCCAGGGCCAAAACGGATTCCGGCGGGGCCAGAGGATCGTCCCAGCCGTGCAGTATCAACACACTCGCTGCTATCGGGGTATTGGCATGAAACCCGGGCGGGTCGTACAGGCCGTGGAAGCTGGCAACCGCAGCAATGTCGGCTCCGCTGCGGGCCAGGTCCAGAACGCATTTGCCCCCGAAGCAAAAACCGATGGCCGCCATCCGTTGGGTATCGGCCCCGGGCAGCCCCCGTGCGCAGTACAGCGCGGCCCGTATGCGCTCCAAAAGCAGCTGGCGGTCGGCGTTCAGGCCGTCCATGAGGCCCCGGCACGCCTCGGGACTCCGGACTTTTTTACCCCCGCCGTAGAGGTCCACCACAAAGCCGATATACCCCATCTCAGCCAGGCGCTGTGCCTTCGCTTCTTCAAATTCCGTACGGCCCCGAATGGTATGGAATACCAGAACGACCGGCCGGGTCTGGGTATCTCCTTCATCGGCGACCATCAGCCCTTCGAAGCCATTGTTCGGATCTCCGTAAGGGACAGGGGTGGACGTCAGCATCTGGCTTCCAGTTTTTCCACGGTCTCGGCAGGCGGCGTTTCTTCTTCCGACTCGGTGACGAAGTACATTTTCATCATCCCTTTGCTTTTAACCTGAATCATGCCGCGGAACTCGCAGGAGATTTGCTCCCGCACCAGGTGGAAGGTGTTTTCGGAGAGGTTGATCCGACCGGGCAGGGAACTGCTTTCCATGCGGGAGGCGATATTCACGGTATCCCCCCAGATGTCGTAGGCGAATTTCTTGGTCCCGACAACACCCGCCACCACCGGACCGGTGTTGATGCCGATGCGGATGTCAAAGCGGGTCGTGCAGCTTGATCTTTCTGACTTTACATTTTGCACAAACCTCTTGAAGTCGATGGCGGCCTGCACCATGCGCAGGGCGTGGTCTTCGGATGGGAAGGGGAGGCCTCCGGCGCACATGTAGCAATCCCCCATGGTCTTGATTTTTTCCAGCCCGTAGGATTCCACGATCCGGTCGAATTCCGAAAAGTAATAATCGATTGTCTTGACGACGTCCTCGGGGCTCATGTTTTCGGAATGGTTGGTAAATCCCTCGAAATCGGCAAATAATACCGAAACCGATTCAAACCGCTTGGCGCTTACCTTGCCACGCTGCTTCAGCTCCTCAGCCGTTTCCTCCGGCAGGATATTGCGCAACAGGGTATCGGAACGGGCCTTTTCCCGGGCGATGATTTCGCTGGTTGATTTTATGAAACGGTAGCGCCGGAAGAGGCCGTAGGCAAACAGGAAAACAACGATCAGGATGCCAATGACCACATAGATAATGACCAATCGGCGTTTGTCGGTCAGTTGCTGGATTTCCGCTTCCTTTTCCAGGAGGTCTACCTCGGCCTGTTTCTGGGCGACCTCGAAATCGGTCCGCAACCGCGCCATTTCCTGCACGAGCCCGATATTGCGCAGGCTGTCGAGGTAGGTCTGGTAGGTCTTGTAATGGTCCAAAGACCGGGACGGATCGCCCTTTGCCTCATATAATTCCGCCAGCAGGAGATTGGCCTTGCTGATCTCCTCCTTCATACCGTATTCCAGGGCAATATCCAGGCTTTTCATGGCCTGGTGAACGGCCGCATCGAGGTTGCCCATGCGCCGGTATGTTTCCGAAGCGTAGGGCAGAAATGCCGCTACCCCGTACGTATCCCCTTCTTTCTCCAGGAGCGCAATGGCTTCATCGAGGTTTGCCAGGGCCTGCGGATAGTTGCCCTGGTCGCTGTAGACCATCCCCAGGGAACCCTTGTAGTACCCGATCCCGACGGTATACCCCAGGGCCCTGAATATGGAACCGGCCTCTTCGAAATATACCAGGGCCGAATCGAGTTTGCCCTGTTTGTAGTATTCATCCCCCGTGTTGGAAAGCGCAGATCCGAGGTAGGTAGAATCCCCTGATGTGCTGGCGTCACGAAGGATGCCGATGGCCTTGTTGTAATAATTCCGGGCGTTTTGGTTGTGGCCCATCAGAGAATACACATCGGCCACGGTAATATATGAAGTGCCCAATTCAATTCGGGAATCGGTTTTAATGGCCAGTTCTGCCGTGTGAAAGAAATTTTCGAGGGACTCCTGATAATCCCCCAGGAGCCTGTAAGCATTGCCCTTCTGCCTGTAGCCCTGCATGGCGCGCATCGTCGAGTCTTGCCTCTCGGCGCTCGTGATGAGCCATTCGCCGTATCGGATGATTTTAAGGGGATCCTTAAGCTGCCCGGTCATTTTTTCAAGAAGGCGCAGGCTGTCTTTCGCCGGGAACGCCCCGCTCAGGAAAATCCGCTCCAGGCTGTCGCCCGGGCTTTCCTGTTGACCCGAAAGGGTTCCGATAGCAAGGAACAAAAGGGCCATTCCTGTCCGGTACACCTTGCGAATAAAAGCAGTGCGTGGGTTCGGGCAGTAATTTTGAGACGCTGGGCACATCGCACTCTTTTTTTTAGGAATACAGGGGATCAGTTCACCCGGATCTTCGGGTCGATGTTGTAAACGCCCTGTCGGGGTTCCCCGCTATTCAGCACCCGAAAGGTAAGCTTGTATTTATAGGGGGCTTCCCCTTCTGTCGAATTGCGGACCACCCCCTGTACCACCCCGTTTTCCCCGGCGAGACGGTTTTGGCCGAAGATGTCGCGGCCGCCCTTGTCTCCCTCGTGGTTGATGGACTCGATCAGGACCTGGTCGTTCGGGTTGGTCGAGGAAACGCCCCGCCAGACGATGGTGTCGCCTACGTTGGCGTCGGTGGTGAAATCCACGTTGGAAATCTCAGGGGCCTGCCCGAAGTTGCAGAAATCGCTGACATTGGGGTTCTGGATGTTGCCCGTATCTACGCGGAGGACGATTTCCCGAACCTGCTGCCCGGTCACGAACTGGGCAAAAAGTATCAGGATCACAGAAAAGAGGAGATGGTTCGCGGTTGATTTTGGTTTCATGATAGTGCGTCGGTTGCTCATTTAGAGTCCAAAAAGATAAGTCAAAAAACCAAATGATCTGCGCCAGGCTGCCATTCGCGTCTTCAGCGATTCCGGTAAGGGTCGTTCAGCCCGATCCCTTCCCGGATCATAGGCAGGATTTTTACGAGTCTCCGCTCCAGGGTCCTTACCTGTTTGGCAGCGGAGATATATTCGGCATAATCGCGTTGTTTATAGGGGGCCAGGGCTTCGAATTGTGCGCGGAGTTCCGGCTCGGCAACCAGGGCCGATTGCAGCAGGTCTGGGACAACCAATTTCCCGGGGGGCGCAGGGGCCAGTTTCACCCCTTTGCGCGCCAGGGTTATGGCTTCCTCCACATAGGCGCTTACCTGGGCCAGGTCGACTTCCGAAACGGACCGGAACCGCCAGTGCCTCATAGCCTGGGTCTTTCCTTCCTGGGCGTTCGACAATACCCCCAATGGGTCTGCCAGGAAAACCCCGTTGAAAAACCACAGGCCGAAATGATTTTTAAAGGCCATCAGCCCCAGCACATTCACGCCGTCAAGTGCATAAACGGGTCCGCTCCATTTGAAATATTCCTGCAATTCGGTTTGATGCAGGAAATTCCGCAGTGTGGCAAGACCTTCCTGAAAAGGCCCTTCTTTTTGGAAATAAGCTTCTAGGCGTTCTTGTTTTTCCATGAATCGGCAGGTTGGGCAGCCGTAAGTTCGCAAATTTTCACGATTACTTCCACAGCCTTCTGCATGCTTTCCAGGGCAATGAATTCATATTTCCCGTGAAAGTTGTGCCCCCCGGCAAACAGGTTGGGGCAGGGCAGGCCCATATAGCTGAGCTGGGAGCCGTCTGTTCCGCCCCTGATGGGCTTTACAATGGGCGTGACCCCTACGGCCCGCATGGCCCGTTCGGCCACAGCCACAATGGGGAAAACGGGTAACACCTTTTCCTGCATGTTGTAGTACTGGTCTTCTAGCATGAGTGCTATCCCGGCCCCGGAGGTTTCCCGATACCGGGCAACCAGGTCTTCCAGGAGTGCCTTGCGGTTTTCAAAACTTTGGCGGTCGTGGTCGCGGATCAGCAGGTCGGCCGTGGCTTCCTCCACGCTGCCCGACAGGTGATGCACGTGAAAAAAGCCTTCCCGGCCCGAGGTCTTCTCAGGGACCTCTTCGGAAGGCAGGCCCGCCAGCAGGTTTCGCATCACCCCCAGGGCGTTGACCATTTTGTCTTTGGCATAGCCGGGGTGTACGCTCTTTCCGTGGGTTTTTATCCGAGCCTTGGCGGCGTTGAAATTTTCGTATTCCAGCTCGCCCAACTGGCTGCCGTCGACGGTATAGGCCCATTGGGCCCCAAAGCTTTCCACGTCGAAATGGTGGGCGCCCCGGCCAATTTCCTCATCTGGGGTAAAGCCGATGCGAATGGTGCCATGTGGAATTTCAGGATGGGCCAGCAAATATTCCATGGCGGTGAGTATTTCGGCTATGCCTGCCTTGTCGTCGGCCCCCAGCAGGGTGGTCCCGTCGGTGACCACAAGGGTCTGTCCCTTGTACAGGAGCATTTCCGGGAATTCGGACGGGGAGAGCACCACGCCCAGGGCAGCATTCAATTCAATGCCTTCCCCATCGTATCCTGAAATGACCCGGGGGTTTACCCCGGCCCCGCTGAAATCGGGGCTCGTATCGAAATGGGAGATAAACCCGATAACGGGCACGTGGGCTTTGGTAGTGGCAGGGAGGGTGGCGGTGAGGTAAGCCTTTTCATCGAGCCTGACATCAGACAGGCCCATCTGCTTCATTTCCAGGGCCAGCAGCCTGGCCAGGTCCCATTGCTTTTCGGTGCTCGGGGTGGTGGCAGATTCGGGGTCGCTTTGGGTGTCTATGCGCACATAGCGCAAGAATCGGTCTAAGAGCGTGTTCACGGATACTTTTATTGATAAATTGCAGTTAATAAAAGGAATACGACCTGCCTGAGCCAAGCATCGGCCATGCACGTCGCAACCCAGGCAAATATGCGACAAAAATTCTTCCTGCTGCTGGCCTTATGGTCCCTCATGCCTGCCGTTTTTTCCCAGGAGTGCACGCTGGGAATCGGCGGAAAAGATACCGACCTGATCATACAGGTATTTATGCTCAATGCCGGGCAGCAGCAAAAATTGCACCAATGGGCGGAGGCACTGGAAGCTGAAAATGGCCCCCTGGAAGACCGGGCGCGCGTCCTGCTCGACACCCACCCCCAAAGCACCCCTGAAGACCTGGCCGCCCTGGGGCACAAATATGAAGAAATCAAGGAAGCCATGCTGGCAAACGCCCGAAAGTATGACCGCCTGTTACTGGGCACCTTCAACCCGGGCCAGTACCAGCGGTACAGCGATTTGTGCGGGGAGGTAGACCGGCGTCCGATGCTCCCGCTCCCGGAAAATCCCGAATCGGGTGATTCGCCCCATTGACCCGGGGTAACCTCCATAACTTGGACTGGTAAACCCCCCGGAAGTTCGTATTTTTGCCGAAATTTCTTCCTGCATGTACAAAGCCCTGTTGCGCCCCATCCTTTTTCTTTTCGACCCCGAACGGGTACACCACTGGTCCTTTTCCGTTATCCGCTTACTGCACTGGCTGGGGCTGGGGCCTTTGCTGAAGCGATGCTTTACCCTGAGCGACCCCCGCCTTGAGCGAGAGGTATTCGGGATCAAATTCCCCAACCCCGTGGGCCTGGCCGCCGGCTTTGATAAAGATGCGCTGCTCTACAACCAATTGGCCAATTTTGGATTCGGCTTTGTTGAAATTGGCACCCTTACCCCGAAGGCACAGCCCGGCAACCCGAAAAAGCGGCTTTTCCGCCTGAAGGCCGACCAGGCCATAATCAACCGGATGGGCTTCAACAACCAGGGCGTATTCGAAGCCGCGGAGCAATTGAAAAAGGAGCACCGGGTGCTGGTGGGGGGGAATATCGGCAAGAACAAGATAACCCCGAATGAACAGGCAGCGAAGGATTACATGATCTGTTTCGAGGCTCTGTTTCCCTGTGTGGATTATTTCGTGGTGAACGTTAGTTCGCCCAATACACCGGGCCTGCGTGAGCTGCAAGACCGCAAGCCCCTTACCGAATTGCTGCAGATGATGAAGCGCGAGAATGCACGGGAAGCCTTCACCACGGGTCTGGCACAAAAGCCGATCCTGCTCAAAATCGCTCCCGACCTGAGCGAGGCGCAACTGCTGGATATCATTCAAATTGTGGCGGAGACCCGAATTGACGGCGTTATCGCCACCAACACGACGATTGGCCGGGAAAACCTGAAATCGGACCTTCTGCTCACCGAACAAATGGGGGGGCTCAGCGGCAGACCGCTGCGCCGGAGGGCCACCGAGGTAATCCGTTTCCTCCACGAAAAGAGCGGGGGGGCTTTTCCGATAATCGGGGTGGGGGGCATCCACAGCCCGGAAGACGCTCTGGAAAAGCTGGAGGCCGGGGCCAGCCTGGTACAACTCTACACCGGTTTTATCTATGAGGGCCCGGGCCTGGTCAGGCGCATCAACCGGGCTATTCTTGAAAAAGACGGGTTTAACTGATCTTGTAAGTCCGCAGTTTAAAAGTGCGCCCAAGGCGTTTGAAAAGCCCCAGATGCAGGTATAGGGCCTGGTGCTGCACCCCCAGTTTGGCTTTGAATTTCAGGGATGAGGTGTTGAAATACTGCGTAATGCTGTAACAGGTGGTTTTGCCCTCCTTTGCCAGCATTTCATAGCATTTGTAGCGCAGGTAGGGGGCCAGGTTTTTGCCTCTGAAATGCTCGTAGGTATACATATTACCCAAATAGGCCTCGTTCGCACCCAAAACAAATTGTTGATTTTTGAATGTATATTGGTTGATACACGCAAACATTAAAGCGGCAATCTGATCATTTCGGTACAAACCGAAGGAGTAATGATCGGAGGCAAGGACCTTTTTCAACTCTTCAGTATTCCAGGAAAGAGTTTGATATTGTTCTATAATCACAGAATCATCGATTTTCCTCAAGGTATAGAGCTCCTTCTGGTCTTTGAGGGTAGGTTCATCACAGAATTTAAGGCTCTCCATTTCCAGCCAGAAAGGATCTAAATCAAGCCCAATCCGGGTGAGCGTGTTTCGAACGGTGTACATAAGCAAACCATTCTTTGCCCGGGTCCTCAACATTTTTATCTTATAAAAACGGGACTGCTCTTTTATTTGCGCCATCTTATCTTGAATTATTACGCCCATACAATCCGTTGCCGGGGTTCAGGTTTAGGAGTTTGCGCAATTCGGCGCCTGGCATGATTTCACGTTCATTCGCCCCGGCCAGGATGTGGATTCGCTCCAGCAGGGCAGCGTTCGTTGCCAGTTGTGTACGGCCTGTGTCGTACCAGATATTGTCTTCCAGCCCAACACGCACACCACCACCCATGGCAATGGCCACGGAGTTCATCTTCAGCTGTGCTTCCCCTATGCCCGCCAGGCTCCAGTACGACTCCCCGGGAAGTTCCTGGATCATGATGCCGGCCTGCATGAGGTTGGCCTGGGCGCAGGCGATGTTACCCAGTAAAAGATTGAAGTAATAGGGCGGTTCTAACAGGCCCTTTTTCTCAAGGTACAGGGCGTAATTGATCATGCCGATATCGAAAGCCTCCAATTCAGGTACAATGCCGCGATCTTTCATAGTCTGAGCAAGGTCCTGAATCATCTGGGGGGAATTCATGCTGGCCGTCTGGTTGAAGTTCAGTGAGCTGAGGGTCAGGCTGCCCATATCGGGTTTCAGGTTGCCTTCCAGGAAAAGCGGGTCGGCCCGCTGTTCGAGTTCCTTGTAATTGCGGCCGCTCAGTGACACGCAAATGACGAGTTCCGGGGCATAGCGGCGGATTCCCGCTATGATCTGCCCGTACAGGTCACGGCGGTAGGTGGGCTCGCCCGTTTGCTCGTCGCGGGCGTGGAGGTGAACCATGGTTATACCGATCTCCACGGCGCGGTGTACTTCTTCAACGATTTCGGGGACATGCACCGGCACATGCGGGGTCATGGCCTTGGTCGGGATCATGCCGGTAGGCGTGAAATTGATAATAAGGGGTGTTGTCATAGCCTGTGCAAAACCTGGAAACCAGAATTTCAACCGAAGATATTAGAATTCCGGGGAGCACCGCCAAATCGGCGACGAAAGCCTGATTAAGCTGGGTAAATGGATTGCCCGGCCAATTTTGACAGGCAAGTAGGGGGTTGGGGCTATCCTGTGCCTGTCGCCAAAAGGGTCAATCCGATGTCCAGTAATCCACTACCAGCACGTCTGCGAGATAGGGGCCAAGCACTTCCCCGAATGCTTTATGATCAGGGTGTGGCAGGTAGATGGCCCGGTCTTCCGCTGATGCGAAGGTTAGCGTGAAGCAGTGGGTAAAGCCCTTGTTGAGGCCTTCCGGGCTGTTGTTCAGCCCCCGTTCAAAGCCCCGGATCTGGGGGATTTTAGAAGGGAGGGCTTCGAAGGCCTCTACAATTTCGGTCAGCTTTGCAGCCGGGGTGTCTTCTTTGAAGGAGAACAGGACCACGTGGCGCAGCACCCGGTCAGGGCCACCTGGCAGATCCTGTGCTTTTGACTGGGTGCCGGAGGTGAAAAGGATACAGAACAGCATGGTGTTGAGAAGGGTTTTCATGGGTATGGCGTTTGCGCAAAACAAGATAGCGAAATAAAAGGCAGCCAGCGGGGAGCAAGGCGAAATTCAACCCCGGGGCGGGCACGCCGCGATCGGGGAATTAGTAGTATTTTTACCAGTGCAAAACCCGGCCATGACCGAAACCGTAAAGATCATCGAGTGCCCGAGAGACGCCATGCAGGGGATCAAGACCTTCATCCCCACAGACGAGAAGGCGCGCTATATGCAGGCCCTGCTCAACTGCGGTTTTGACACGCTCGACTTCGGGAGCTTTGTTTCCCCCAAGGCCATCCCGCAAATGGCCGATACCGAGCAGGTTCTTGCCCGGCTCGACCTGAGCCGCACCCAAACCCGGCTACTGGCCATCGTGGCCAATGTTAGGGGCGCCGAACAAGCGGTTTCGTTTCCGCAGATCGCCTACCTGGGGTATCCCTTCTCGATCTCAGAGAATTTCCAGATGCGCAACACCCACAAGACCATTGCCGAATCGCTGGTAGTACTGGAGGAAATCCACAGGCTGGCCTCGGCACAGGGCAAGGAAGTGGTGGTCTATATCTCCATGGGGTTCGGCAACCCGTACGGGGATCCCTGGGATGTTGATGTTGTGGCCGGCTGGACCCAGCGGCTGGCCGAAATGGGAATCGCTATCCTGTCGCTGTCCGATACCATCGGCAGTTCGACCCCCGATACCATCGAAACCCTATTCTCCGACCTCATTCCCCGCTACCCGGGGATTGAATTCGGGGCACACCTGCATACACACCCCCGCAGCTGGTACGAGAAAGTCGACGCCGCTTTCCGGGCGGGATGCCGCCGGTTCGACGGGGCCGTGCAGGGCTTTGGCGGTTGTCCCATGGCGCGGGACGAGCTGACCGGGAATATGCCCACCGAGAAAATGCTTTCGTACTTCACCTCGCGCCAGGTGGAGACAGGGGTTAAGTGGATGGCATTCGAGGCGGCCTACAACAAGGCAACGGAGCTGTTCTCGAACCATGCCTGAATGTTAAATCTCAGAAGTTATTTAGAATTAGTATGAATAAATTTTGCAGTTCTGCCCGGGCGGCAATATCTTTGTTTTTATTTAAACTAATTCTAAACAACCAACGCCATGAAATACCTAGCAGCCCTGTTTGCGGTCCTCTTCATGTCCACCTTAACCGCCCAAACAGTTACCGATTCGATTACCTTTGACCCCCAGAAACAACTCAATGCTGCCCAGCGCCTGCTCTCTGGCAACTATGCCTCTGCGGTTACGGTCAGCGCCTATGCCGAGATGATCTACAACCAGCCCGAAGGCGCCAACGGCGAGCTCGATGTTCGCAGGCTGGTGCTCCTGTTCGGCTACCGCTTTAACGACCAGGTTCAATTTGTAACGGAAGTGGAACTGGAGCATGTAAATGAAGTGTATGTGGAGCAGGCCTTCGTCAACTACAATGTGGCACCGAATGTAAACCTGCGCGGCGGGCTTATGCTGGTGCCCATGGGCATTATCAATGAATACCACGAACCCACCACCTTTAACGGCACGGAACGCCCGGGGGTAGACAATGCCATTGTGCCCACCACCTGGCGGGAGCTGGGGGTAGGGGTCACCGGTAGGATTAACGATCTTTCCATGATGTACCAGGCCTATGTTTTCAACGGCTTTAAATCGACTGTTTCTGATGGTGCCGGCGGGGCCGATGGTCTGCTGGGAGGTTCAAGCGGTCTTCGGGGCGGGCGCCAGAAAGGCGTGAAATCGACCATCAACAGCCCCACTTTCTCGGCTAAACTGGACTATTACGGATTGCCGGGCCTGCGCCTTGGGGCTGCCACCTACCTGGGCCGAACCCAGCCTGAAGAAGAGGTCGATGCGCTCGAGGGTGCCGACGTCGGTATCAGCATGCTGGGCCTGGATGCGCGCTACGCTTACAACCGCTTTACAGCCAGGGGGCAGTTCATTTATGCCGGGCTGTCAGATACGGAAGCCTATAACGATCTTACCGGCCGCGACCTGGGCAGCGCCCTTACGGGGTGGTACCTGGAAGGAGCCTACAACCTGCTCCCCGCCGACCGCAACCAAAAACTGTTTGCCTTTGTGCGCTATGAATCGTATGACACCCATGCCTCCACAGCCGGCACCCTGCCCGCCAACGAGGCCTACGACCGGCAGGATGTCACGGCCGGACTTACCTATCACATTACCCCTGGGGTGGTGGTGAAGGGCGATTACCAGTTCCGCTCAAACGCACTTGAGGGTTCACAGGTACCAAATCGCCTGAATTTTGGGATCGGCGTCTGGTTCTGATTTGGCCTGCCCGGCAAAAGGGGTGCCGGTTTGAACCGGCGCCCCTTTTTTTAGCAACAAACTTTTTATCTTTCCACCATGAAAGGAATAAGCCATTTCTTCAGCCCTTTTGGCCACCGGGTCCGGTTTAGGCCGCTGTCAGGTCTGGTTTGCCTACTTTTCGCTGCCTTACTGCTATCCGGTTCGGGCCTGCCGGGCAAGCTTCAGAAAAAAGTGCAGCGGGAACTCACCAAAGCGCTAGGGGAAACCCCTTGCACCCTGGAGCCGGAACTTGTACCCGAAGCCCTGAATGCCTCCCTGCCGGTGCGCCTCACTGATGCCAACTTCTTTCGCGTGGAACAGGAAGGTAGCACGTCAGCCTATGTTTTTCTGGGCCAGGCGCCAAGCAAAACCGCCGATTTTGATTTCCTCGTAATCCTGGATACCCGCGGGCAGATCATACATTCGGCTGTGCTCACCTACCGTGAGGAGTACGGAGGGGAAATTGGCAGCCGCCGCTGGCTGCGCCAGTTTGAGGGCCTTGGCGGTAACGATCGGGCCTCGGTAGGTGGCAATATAGACGGTATATCCGGGGCAACCATCTCGGTGCAATCCATGACCCGGGCCATGGATGACTTCCTGCAGACCCTTGGCCTGCTGCAACAAAACGGACTCTTCCATGAAGATTGACGGTCTGCTAACTCTGCTTCCCCGGGGCGTGCGGGTGTTCCTGGCCTGTTTTGTAGTGGCCCTGAGTGTAGGCTTCTACACCGGTTTGGCCTTTGTGGGGCAAACGGGCAGCACAAGCCCTTCCGGGGTCGAGACCCAGTACCTGGGCAATGAGGAAGATGAGGAGGCCGAAGTCATGGTTTTCAAAAAAAGCCCGCGCGAAATGCTCAGCATTGTACATGCCCATGTGTTGTCGATGAGCCTGATATTTCTGCTGCTCGGGGCCCTGGTTTGGGCCTGCCGGCTCCCGGCCGGGCTCAAGGCGTTCCTCACCATCGAGCCCTTCGCTTCCCTGCTCGCTACCTTCGGGGGGCTTTGCCTGGTATGGCTTGGCTGGCCGGGCTGGAGCTACCTGGTCATCTTTTCGGGTAGCCTGATGACCCTTACCTTTACGGTTTCGGCCTCCATCGTGCTGTACCAGCTGCTCTGGCCCGGACGCCTGCAAACCGGTATTTAACGCCTTCAGGATGTGCGGGCATTGCGATTAATGTAGTATATTTGCCCGCAATTAATCGTTAATTGCCATGGAAGCCCACCACGCCAAGATTATGGGGGAAGGCCTTACCTACGACGACGTTCTGTTGGTTCCCGCCTATTCCGAAATACTTCCTCGCGAAGTAGACATCACCACCCAGTTCACCCGCAACATCCGCATCAATGTCCCCATCGTTTCGGCGGCCATGGATACAGTTACCGAATCGCGCATGGCCATTGCCATGGCCCAGGAAGGCGGGATCGGCGTACTGCACAAGAACATGACCATCGAACAGCAGGCCCTCAAGGTGCGCCGGGTTAAACGGGCCGAGAGCGGCATGATCCTCGACCCGGTTACACTACCTACCAATGCCCTGGTGCGCGATGCCAAGGCCAGCATGCAGGAGCACAGCATTGGCGGAATCCCCATTGTGGACAAGCAGGGCCACCTGATCGGCATCGTCACGAACCGCGACCTGCGATTTGAAAAAAACGACAGCCGGCCCATTTCTGAAGTGATGACCTCGGCAAACCTGGTTACCACAGGCGAAGGCACCTCCCTGGCCGAGGCGGCAGACATTCTCCAGGAAAATAAGATCGAAAAACTGCCCGTGGTAAACTCCGAAAACAAACTGGTCGGACTTATCACCTACCGCGACATCACCAAGCTCACCCAGAAACCCATAGCCAACAAAGACCAGTTTGGTCGCCTGCGCGTTGCTGCGGCCATTGGGGTAACGCCCGATGCACTGGCTCGTGCAGAAGCCCTGGTCGGAGCCGGGGTCGACGCGGTGGTTATCGATACCGCCCACGGCCATACCAAAGGCGTGGTAGGCGTCCTCAAAGAAGTCAAGAAGGCCTTTCCAAATCTGGAGGTCATTGTAGGCAATATAGCCACGGGTGAGGCGGCCCGTTACCTGGTCCAGGCCGGGGCCGATGCGGTGAAAGTAGGCATCGGGCCGGGCTCCATATGCACCACGCGTATCGTGGCCGGGGTGGGCTTTCCGCAGTTCTCAGCCGTGTTGGAAGTGGCCGCCGCCATCAAGGGCAGTGGGGTTCCCGTAATCGCAGATGGGGGAATCCGCTATACGGGCGATATCCCGAAAGCCCTGGCAGCCGGAGCCGATTCGGTGATGCTGGGTTCCCTGCTGGCCGGCACCAAGGAATCCCCCGGGGAAACCATTATCTACGAAGGGCGGAAGTTCAAATCGTACCGGGGCATGGGTTCGGTCGAGGCCATGAAAGAGGGCAGCAAGGACCGCTACTTCCAGGATGTGGAAGACGATATCAAAAAACTGGTGCCCGAGGGCATCGTGGGCCGGGTACCCTACAAAGGGGACCTTTTTGAAAGCATCCATCAGTTTGTGGGCGGGCTGCGGGCCGGGATGGGTTACTGTGGCGCCCGCGACATCGCCACCCTGCAGGCCCAGGGAAGATTCGTGAAAATAACCGCCAGCGGTATTCACGAGAGTCATCCCCACAATGTAACCATCACCAAAGAGGCTCCGAACTACAGCCGATGAGACCAGCGGGACAAATACGGGATCTGATCCGGCCTGCCGGGGCTTTTCTGCGTATCTGCCTGCTCGGGCTTGCAGCCTTTTCCCTCCAATGCCGGGATGCCAACCCGGCCCCTGAGGCGGAGGCGGGCGCCGCATCCGATAAAACCTCTTCAGAAAAAGCCGAGCCGGGCCTTATCTTACCCGGCGGCTTCAGCTCCCTGGTGGTGGCCGACAGTCTCGGGGCTTCGCGCCACCTGGCCGTTAACGACAACGGGGATATTTACGTAAAGCTTAAAGAGCCGAAGGAACAGGCGGGCCTCGGCAATGTGGCCCTGCGCGACCTTAACGGCGACGGGCGGGCCGACAGCATCGTCCGCTTTGGCAGCTACCTGAACGACGGGGCCTTTGCCACCGAAATGCGGATCCACAAGGGCTATTTGTATTTCAGTTCGGAACTGGTGGTCTACCGCCAGAAACTGGAGGCTGGCAAGCTCGTGCCCGAATCACCGGAAGAGCCGCTGGTGATTGACCCCTTTCCCATCCGCTGGCACAATGCCAAGGTGATTTCCTTCGACGACGCGGGCGGCCTTTATGTAACCTTTAGCGCCCCTACCAACGCCTGCGAAGACGCTGCGCTCAGCCAGCAAGACCCGCAGGGGATCGTGAGGGGGGAAAATCCCTGCTCCCAGCTCGACATCCTGGGCGGTGTCTGGCGGTTCGACGCAAATAAGACCCAGCAACAGCTGGCCGATGGCAAACGCTTTGCAACAGGAATTCGCAGTGTGGTGGGCATGGCCTGGAACCCCCAGACAAAATCCCTGTTTGCCGTGAACCACGGCCGTGATTACCTCTACAACCACGCCCCCATGCATTACCGACCCTGGCACGATGCCGTGCTGCCGGCCGAGGAGTTTATTCAGATTAAGGAAGGGGATGATTACGGCTGGCCCTATACCTATTACGACCCCTACCAGAACAAACGCATGCTGGCCCCGGAATATGGGGGCGACGGGCGCAAGGAGGCCAAAGGATACGCAGAGCCCCTGCTTGCCTTTCCCGCCCACTGGGCCCCGAACGACCTACTGTTCTACCAGGGCAACCAATTTCCGGAACGCTACCGCCACGGGGCTTTTGTGGCTTTCCACGGCTCCACGAACCGCAACCCCTATCCTCAGTCTGGTTATGTGGTGGCCTTTGTGCCGTTCGAGAACGGGAAACCCGCCGGGCAGTGGGAAGTATTTGCCGACGGCTTTGCGCAGGCCGACCTGTTGCGCACCTACCAGGATGCCCGTTTTCGCCCCATGGGCCTGGCCGAAGGGCCTGACGGCAGCCTCTACGTGATCGATTCCACCATCGGCCGCATCTGGCGCGTCAGTTATCCGGATACCGGGCGGCCTTTCACGGGCGAAGACCTGGCCGAACTGGCTGCGCGCAGCACCACCGTTTCGTATTTGCGCGAACCGGACGAACAGCAAGATGTGGTCAGGCTGCAATGATTGCTGCCGAAGTCTTTTTAATCGCTACGTACAAATAAGGGAATCCCGCCATAGCGGGTCTTGGAAGGGTTTACTTGCCCTGTCCGCTGTAGGCCTGCCAGTCTTTTTCCTTGTAGATGTTCTCCCCGAAGTACCGGGCAATTTGCAAGAAGGCGTCGGCTTTCTGGTAGCCGGGAACAGGCGATAGCATCTGGAAGTTCTCATCGAGGAAGACCACGGTTGGGTAGCTCAGGCGGCCCTGCAATAAGGCGGCAGCCAGTTGGTGGTACCCATTGCGGCCCTGGGCTACAAACTCATAGGTCTGCCCCTTGTAGGTAATGGGCTCGGTCCCTTCCCCGTCCATTTTCACCATATAGTAGTTTTGGCTCATGTAAGCGGCCACTTCCGGGTTTTGGAAGGTGTCTTTGTCCATGCGCTTGCACCAGCCGCACCAGTCTGTATAGACGTCGACAAAAACCTTTTTCGGGTTTTTCTCGCTGGCGGCAAGGGCAACGGCCTCGTCCCAGCTCATCCAGTCGATTTCCTGCGCCTGAAGCCCGCCCAGGGTAAGCAGGGCCATAATAAGTAAGGGGAATGCCAATAGCTTCTTCATAAATCGCCTTTTGCCCAAGTTAGTCCGTTTTTTTCTGTAATCCTAACGCGGGAAACCCGGTTTTATTTCACTTGGTGGTGGCTTTGGACCTTTCAAAAAGGGCCGAAACGTCTACCTGGCCGCGGACCAGGTCTTCAAAGGTTTCGCGCTGCCTGATCAAGTGGGCTTTCCCGTCCATCCACAGCACTTCGGCCGGCCGATAACGAGAATTGTAGTTGCTGGCCATGGTGTAGCAGTAGGCCCCGGCGTTGCGGAAGCACAGGATGTCGCCTTCGGTGATTTCGCTGATGCGGCGGTTGCTGCCGAAAGTATCCGTTTCGCATATATACCCCACCACAGAATAGTACCGTTCTTTGCCTTCCGGGTTCGTCAGGTTTACTATTTCATGGTTGGCACCGTAAAACATGGGCCGAATCAGGTGGTTGAATCCGGAGTCTATCCCGGCGAATACGGTGGAGGTGGTCTGCTTTACCACATTGACGCGTGCCAGGAAAAAACCGGCCTCGCTCACCAGGAATTTCCCGGGTTCGAAAGCGAGGGTAAGCGACCGGCCGTACTCCTTGCAAAAGTCATTGAAACGCCCGCCCAGCTTCTCGCCCAGTTCTTCCACATTGGTCTGGATGTCGTTCTTCTTGTAAGGCACCTTGAAGCCGCTTCCGAAATCCAGGAACTCCAGGTCTTTGAAGTGCAGGGCCGTGTCGAAGAGGATCTCGCTGGCGTACAGGAACACTTCGATGTCGAGGATGTCGCTGCCCGTGTGCATGTGTATCCCGTTGATCTTCATCTTGGTGAGCTCCACGATGCGCAGCAGGTGGGGGGTCTGGTGGATGCTGATCCCAAACTTGGAATCGATGTGCCCCACCGAGATTTTGGTATTCCCGCCCGCCATTACGTGGGGGTTGATGCGGATGCAAACCGGGATGTCGGGGTGCTTGCTGCCGAACTGCTCCAGTATCGACAGGTTGTCGATATTGATTTGCACCCCCAGGCTGGCGGCTTCCTCTATTTCTTCCAGGGAAACACCGTTGGGGGTGTAAATGATGTCTTCGGGCCGGAACCCGGCCAGCAGCCCCAGCTGCACTTCCTGGATTGAAACGGTGTCGAGCCCGCTTCCCAGGCTGTTCATCAACCGCAATATGGCCAGGTTTGAAAGGGCTTTGGCGGCGTAGTTCAGCTTTACCCTGGGGACGCTCTGAAAGGCAGAGGTGAGCCGTTTGTATTGGGAGGTGATTTTTCCGGCGTCGTAAACGTATACCGGGGCTCCATAGGTATCGGCAATCTGCAGCAGCTGTTTGGAATTCATGCGTATCAAATTTGGGCAAAACTAATTCACTTTTGCATTTCACCCAAAAGAATTCCAGACGATTTTAAAATGTAAACAAAAAGTTATAAATACAACAAAACGGCGATTTTCATGAATTTGACGGTTTGCCCGGGGCTTTGTAGCTTTAGGAAAACAAATGGCTGTGCGAATTCCCTTATTTCCTTTGCAGACGGTCTTTTTCCCGGGCGAAACAGTTCCGCTGCACGTCTTTGAAGAGCGCTACAAACAACTGATCGCCGATTGCCGTACCGAGGCCCAGACCTTTGGCATCCCCGTCTACCTCGGGCAGGCCCTGGCCTACGGCACGGAGGTGCAACTCAGGGAAGTGGTGAACACCTACGCCGACGGCAGCATGGATGTGGTGTGCGTGGCACGCCAGGTCTTTGAGTTGATAACCTTCGAGCCCGTCATGGACGACCGGATCTACCCTGGCGGGGAAGTGCGATTCCTGGAAACCATCACCGAAGCCCCTGCCGAACTCACCGAAGCCGTACTTGCCGCCTGCCGGCACCTCTACGAACTCATGGACATGCCCTTCGGGCCCATCAAACGGGAGGTCTTCACCAGTTTTACCCTGGCCCATAAAATGGGTATGTCGCTCCAACAGGAATACAGCCTGCTCCAGATCCCTGACGAAACCCGGCGGCTGCAATTTGTACTGCAGCATTTGGAAACGACCAGCAAGTTGCTCGCAGAGCTCAACCGCACCCGCGAGCGCATCGAGATGAACGGGCATTTCCGGAATTTTGACCCCCTCGACTTCAGGAAATTTGAATTGTAGTTGGCAAGATGGCCAGGGCTGAGGCGAATTTTTGTCTCCGGTTTTAAGGGCCCCTTCCTGCTGAATGGGCACCGTGGCGAAAATGCAGAACCCATACCACCCCCTGCGGGGCGATATGGGTTGAAATTTTACAGGCTGGTTCAGCTTCAGCTTCCGTGGTCGTCTCCGCCTCCGCTTCCGCCGCCGCCATTGTTATGGCCGCCACCGCCGCCACCGCCGCCACCGCCGCCCTGGCCCTGACCTTCCCTGATGCGGATATCCATGAAGGTAAGGTTGTATTCAGGGACAAGGATGCCGATCCCTCCCCGGGATCCTTCCGAATCTTCTGATTCAGTGGGAACCTCCTCTTCAATGGGGACCAGGATTTGGGTCGTTTCGTCAAAGAAGGTGTTAAGGGCAACCGTACCTCCCTCACTGTCAAGGCTGAAAGTAATGCGGTAGGTGCCTGTTCCTTCGTTTGCATGCCTCAGGTTCCAGGTATATCCGTAGATGACCTTGCCCTTTACGTTCACCTCTGCGCTGTAATATCCGGGCCCGTCTCCGGCTTCGTAGACCGCCATGTTAAATAACGGGCTGTTGACAAAAGCTTCACCGGGATCAGTGGACGTCCATCCTTCCCCGTGAACCCATGTAAGGGCGCCCTCCGGAATGGAATCGCGATCGACATTGAGCTTCTGGATGGTCAACCGGGCGTTGTGCGAATACACGGTAGCCTGGGTGCCCGGCCCGTAAACGACGGTGCTGTCCAGAGTGGTTTGCAGGCCGTGTACTTCATTTTCGCCCCAGCCCTCCACATGGCGCATGGCATATTCCACTGCAGCAGAGTCCAGGTTTTCATAAAGGACCAGTTCCGTCCGAACCATCGAACGTAAATTCCAGTCTACAGATTCCAGGTTGTCTCCCCAGTCTATCAGGTCTACATTCAAAGGTTCTGTGGCCGGGAAATTAGAAGCCTGCCACACATTGGACGGCACCTTCTGGATATAGGCCAGGTACAAATCGCTTCCGTCCGATCCGGGATCGCTGGCGTCTGCACATAAGGTAGGGACAATGCTGTTGGGTTGACAGCTGTAAATGGGATAATCGGGGTCAATCGGGTCTTCGCCCCATACGTACCACCATTCCCCGGCCAGATAGGCTTCCCCTTCCACCGGAGGTTCCCTGAGGGTTTTTTCATAGCCGTCCGCCCAAATTACCGGGAAGGAGAGATTGTTGCCTTCCGTGGGTTCTTCTGAGACGGCCACCTTAACATTTGCCAGGAGATCTTCAAGAGCACAACTTGATTCTTCGACAATAATTTCTTCTTTGGTGCAATTCGAGATTAAGAATATTATGCAAATACTCGAAACCCCGCCTAAAAGGAACTTTAAGATTTTCATCGCATTCTATTTATTGGGTTTCTATTCACGTATTGTATTGTAATTCGCTGTGACTGCGCCAAAAAAAACCCCCGCACCGGGAGTCGTAAGTCTAGTTCAACAACCCGTAATACCCAATGATGTGCATCAGTTGGCCTTCCTGACCCCCATCATATTGGGGGAGGAAAACCGCTTTTCAGGTATTGGGCCTTGGTATTCATTGACGGTTGCGTATCCCCGGAGTAAAGGAGGTGATGCATTTCGTATTTGCAGCGGGGCAATCCCCGGTGATTCCATTAGGGGAAATCGGCCCCGTTTCCTATTTTTGCATCCAACTTCAGAAGTAACCGACATGAATTTACACGAATACCAAGGAAAGGAAATCCTGGCGAGTT
>JAHECA010000058.1 GCA_024642005.1 Robiginitalea sp.
GCAGCGAGGCCTTGATATTGGGCAGCAATACATGAACCAGGGTCTGAGTACGGCTTTTTCCCAAGACCGAGGCAGCCTCCCGCAGCGAATCAGGAAGGGAGCTAAGCCCGGATTGTATGGGATGTACCATAAAGGGCAGGCTGTAAAGCACCGAGGCGAGCACCAGCCCCGGGAATGAAAAGACCAGTTTAATCCCCAACCACTCGTTCATCCATTGGCCGAATGCATTACCCGGGCTAAAGGCCAATAAGAAATAAAAGCCGAGAACGGTGGGAGGAAGTACCAAAGGCATGCTCACCAGGGTCTCAACCAGCGGCTTGACCCGCGAACGGGAAAAAGCAAGCCAGTAAGCCAGGGGCATCGATAAGATCAATAAAAGCAAGGTAGTTACCAATGCCAGCTTAAAAGTGAGAAAAAGCGGATCCCAATTCATAGCTCAGCCAACATCATTTCGTTCATGGGGATAAGAACAAACACCTCCTTGCCAGCCTTAAGTCCGAGCCGTCTGACCGAGGCGCTAGCGACCACCGCTGTAATCGGTCCGTCTTCAGACCGAAGGGCAACCCGGCTCAGCAATACCCCCTCTTCCAGGCTTTCGATTCGCCCGGTAAGTCGATTCTCCACACTGGTTTGAACACTTTCTTCCAGGGAAAGGATCACTTCCGTTTCCTTGAAGAGCACTCCAATGGCGCCGCCTCCGGCCAAATAGGAAGCCGACTCGGGCGTATCAATGACAATGGCCCGTAATTGCGAACCACTCCCGAGCGAAACGGTAACCAGCGAGAGGTGCCCGCTCACTTGAATCTCCTCAATCTTCCCCTGAAACTGGTTCATCTATCGAATACCCGTATTTAAGTAATGTTTCCGTCACTTCGGCCGATGTAAGATACTCATAAAAGGCCAGTGCCGCGGCCCGTTTCCGGGGGGGCGTCTTAAGGAGCAGAACCCCCTGGGCAATAGGGGCGTAAGATTTGGAATCCAAAGCCTTCCAACGCCCTTTCTCCTGCATCCCGGGCGCACGAACCGTTGCCAGGGCCGTAAATCCCATTTCCGCCGCCCCGGAAAGGACGAACTGACTGGCCTGGGCAATACTCTCCCCATAGACCAGTTTCGGGCTAATGACTTCGTACAGGCCATAATACTCAAGGGCCTGTACGGCAGCCCTTCCGTAGGGTGCAATTTTGGGGTTTGCCACAGCTATGTGCTTCACTGCCTCCCCTGCGAGTGCTTCCATGCCGGGCTCCAATGAATCGCTGAGCGTCCAAATAACCAGGCTACCATAGGCATACACCTCCGGGGGATTTTCGGCCAGGCCTTCGCTGAAAAGGGTTTCCGGGTACATCATGTCGGCCGACACGAAGAGGTCAAAGGGCGCTCCTTCCCGGATCTGTGCGGTTAGCTTGCCCGAGGAACCGACCGTAAGTTTGCAGACAATACCCGTTTTGGCGGTAAAACTCTCTGCCAGTTCTTTCATGGTAAATTGCATGCTGGAGGCGGTGGCGATAGTGATGGAGTCTTCCCCGGAAGCCCGGCCGCATCCCCAGGGAATGCCCGCAAAAGCCAGGGTGAGGCCAACCAACAGGCCGCTTACTAACTTGCTTCTTTTCATCGGCTCAATTTTCATTTCAGTGGTGCCCAAATTTAAAAGTAGGGTTTTCGCGGAAGCACCGTATGGGGTCAGCTAAGAACAGCTGAAATAGCAGAATTCATCCTTTGGATGTCACTGCCGGTACCTGTTGGCTCAGGCAGTGGAGAGTTCCAAAACCCCAGATCAGATCGAGGGCATGGATTCCGATCACTTCCCGATCTGGGAAGCAGGCCGCCAACTGCGCCAGGGCCCGGGCATCATTCACATCGTTAAAGGTAGGCACCAGTACCCGTTGGTTGAGAATCAGGAAATTCGCATAACTGGCTGGCAGCCGCAGGCCTTCGTAGAGGATTGCTCGTGGCATCGGCAGGGTCACTATCTTGAGTTTGGAGCCGTCTTGCAGGCGTGCTTTTCTCAGCAATTCAATGTTTTCCTGCAGGATTGGGTAGTTCTCGTCCCGGGGATTCTCTTCCACCACCGTAACCACGGTATCCGGGCTTACGAACCTGCAGAGGTCATCTATATGCCCGTGGGTATCATCTCCCACTATGCCCTTGTTCACCCAAATCACATGCGTGATTCCCAGGAATTCCCTGAAAACAGCTTCGTAATCTTCGCGGGTAAAGCCGGGGTTTCGCACTTGTACGCTGGGATGCAACAGGCATTCTTCAGAGGTGATCAGGGTCCCCTTGCCATTGGTTTCCAAAGCCCCGCCCTCCATGACCACTTCCTGGCCCCGGTAAGACGCTATCAGCGGCTTTTGGCTGAAATGTTTAGAGACCACTCCGGCTACATGGCGGTCAAGTCGGTAATTGGTGTACTTGGCCCAGCCGGTAAAGGCGAATTTCAGGAAAGCGCGTTTGCCGTTTCGGTAAACGCCAATGGGGCCTGAATCGCGCATCCAGCTCCGGTTGGTCTTGCAGATTATATACTGTATCCGTTCGGCACGGACATGGGCCCTTTCCAGCTTAACTTTCACAAGGTCGCGTAAAGTATGGTCTCGCACGACCAGGAATACCATTTCAACTTCGGCCACCTTCTTGATAAAGTCGACCAGGGCCCATTGGATTGCCCCATACTTTCCCGGCCAGTCATTCCCATTGTGAGGATAACAGAGCAATATCCCTTGTTGGGGTTCCCATTCTGCCGGATAACGGATTAGGTCTTTGGTTCCCATCTCAGCGCAAGGCCCTTTTGGTGAGTTCACCGTAGGCGTCAATTCTGCGGTCCCTGAAAAAGGGCCAGTTTTGCCTCACATTCTCGAGCAGGCCGAGGTCTACCTCGGCATAAAGTATTTCTTCGCGGTCGTGGCTGGCCTGTGCCAGCACTTCCCCCTGGGGCCCTACTATGAAAGAGGCTCCCCAGAATTCGATGCCATCTCCCTTAGGCAGGGGCTGCTCCAGGCCAATTCGGTTGGCAGCGGCCACAAAGACCCCATTGGCCACCGCATGCCCCTTCATCACATTCATCCAGGCATTGTATTGCTTTTCGCCGAATTCGGCCTTTTCAGAGGGGTGCCAGCCGATAGCAGTCGGATAAAAGAGGATTTCAGCCCCTTGCAGGGCGGTGAGCCGTGCCGCTTCGGGATACCATTGGTCCCAGCAGATCAAGATGCCTATCTGCCCCGCCTGTGTTTGAACGGTTTTAAAACCGAGGTCTCCCGGGGTGAAGTAGAATTTTTCATGGAACAGCGGGTCGTCGGGAATATGCATTTTCCGGTACAGGCCAGCTTCGCTTCCGTCGGCATCGAGAATATAGGCGCTGTTGTGGTAAATTCCGGCCATGCGTTTTTCAAAAAACGGTACAACAATCGCCACGCCAAGCTCTTTGGCCAGGGCGCTGAAGGTCTTGAACGAAACATCGTACAGGGGCTCGGCCAACTCAAAGTTGGCAACATCTTCACTCTGGCAGAAGTAATGGCTGGAATACAGTTCGGGCAAGCAGATGACACGGGCCCCTCCCGCCGCTGCCTTGCGGATCCATTCGGAGCATTTATTCCGGTTCTTCTCGGGGGTGTCGTTCAGGTTGAGTTGGACGACGGCGACGGTATAGGTTCGCATGGTTTTCAAAATTAAAGCCTGGGGACAAGTCCCGCGGAATTTCAAAAGTAAAAACATAAACCCAAACACCGGCAGGGCAGGCCTCAAAATTAAAGGGCAGGGGCTTCAAAGAATATTCCTTACTTTGAGCGAAATCAATCTTTGAATACATGCTCCACAGATCCTGGTTTCCGCTTGTCCTTTTCTTCTCCCTTTCTTTCTGTCTAACGGGTTGCCAATCCAATGAAATTAAGATACCCGGTCTCCAGGAGAAAGTACAGGTGTACCGCGATTCCAGCGGCATAAACCACATTTATGCCCAGAATGAGAACGATTTATTTTTCACCCAGGGATACCTGGCAGCCCGCGACCGGCTGTTCCAGTTTGAAGTCTGGCGCCGCCAGGCTACCGGTACCTTAGCGGAAATACTGGGAGAACGCGAGCTGGAGCGGGACCGGGGCGTTCGCCTATTCCGGTTCCGGGGCGATAAAAAAACGGAGCTCTCCCACTACCACCCCAGGGGCGAACAAATTGTAGACGCCTATGTGGCCGGCGTAAATGCCTATATAGAGGAAGCGCGGAAAACCCCGGATTCTCTCCCCGTAGAGTTCAGGCTCCTGGGCATACTGCCTGAACCCTGGACCTGGGAGGTGGTTGTTTCCCGCCACCAGGGGTTGCTCGAAAACGTCGAGGATGAGCTGAATATCAGCCGGGTGGTACGTACTATTGGTACAGAGGCGGCCAGGAAAGTGTATTATTTCCACCCCAATGACCCGGAACTGGAAATTTCCCCCGAAATTCCCACCGAACTGCTTTTCAAAGACCTGCTGGGTCCTTATAAAGCCTTCCGACAAAGGGTTTCTTTTAAACCGGAAGACGTGCTCCCCGAGGCAAGGGCCGCCGCACTCGAATTCGAGGCGGAACAAAACTCCCTGGCCGAAGCAGAAGCCGACAGACGCCTGAAAGACCGTTTTGGGCTTGGCAGCAACAACTGGGTGGTGAGCGGGGCGCACACCGAAAGCGGCTATCCGTATCTGGCCAACGACCCCCACCGTTCGCACGCCATCCCCTCGCTGCGGTACTGGGTGCACCTCAGCGCCCCGGGCTGGAACGTAATCGGGGCGGGCGAACCCGAAATCCCGGGGGTGTCAATCGGGCACAACCAGGTCGGGGCCTGGGGGCTTACCATTTTCGACACCGACCAGGAAGACCTGAAGGTCTACGACATTAACCCGGATAACCCGCATCAATACAAATACAAAGGTGCCTGGCACGATATGGAAGCGGTGGCCGATACCATACGTGTGAAGGGCCAAAACGATGTAATGACCACCCATTACTACACCCTTCACGGGCCGGTTACTTTTATAGACACTTTGCTCCATAAGGCCACCGCTGTGCAGGCCGCCTGGCTGGAACCCGGTGGGGCTCCCTACCTGGCCAGCCTGCGAATGGACCAAAGCCAGACCTGGGAAGAATACCGGGAGGCCTGCACTCTCAACCACGTACCTGCCGAGAATATGATCTGGGCCGACCGGGAAGGCAACATAGGCTGGCAGTCTACCGGTCTGCCTCCTATTCGAAAAGGATTTTCAGGCCTGGTCGCTACCCTGGGCGACGGCTCCCAGGACTGGGAGGGCTACCTGCCCATCGCAGACCGTCCGCATGCCTATAACCCGGCATCGGGCATTATCGCCACGGCCAACGAAAACGTTACCCCTGCAGATTACCCCTATCCGGATGCCCTGGGCTACCAGTGGTCAGACGATTTCCGGGGCCGCCGCATCCGGGAAGTGCTGGGGAGTGGCGACAAAATAACCCTGGA
>JAHECA010000059.1 GCA_024642005.1 Robiginitalea sp.
CGCCAGTACAGGCCGGTATCGATGGAATTATCATATCGGTCGGAGATGTTAATCCCTCCCACAAAACCGTATATGCCGTCTACAATGATGAGCTTGCGGTGGTCGCGGTGGTTGATCCTGTTAGCTAAATGCCTGAGTTTTACCTTGATCTTGGGGTAGATCGAAACACCCCCCTGTGCCAGTTCCCGAACGATGTTCTTTTTTATTTTACTGCTGGCATAATCGTCGTAGAGTACCCTTACTTCAACCCCCGCCTTCACTTTGTCTAACAAAATCTCTTTGATCTGGTTGCCGCGTGTATCGTTCTCCCAGTCATAGTATTCCATATGAATAAACCGCTGGGCAGTTTTCAGGGTCTTCAAGACTTCCGGGAATTTCGCTTCCCCATTGACCAACAGGTTAAACCGGCCGGGCCACAGGTACTCGGCACCTATTCCCTTCAGGAAGTGTACCATAGGGGTATAATGGCCCAGGGCATCCGCGTGGGATTCCAAAAGGTCACCGGTACGATCGGATATCTCTTTCTGGAAGAAGGCATCGCAATTCTCTTGCGCCAGGGCTGCCCTGGAACTCGTTTGCCGATGCCTGTAATTGATGCCGATGGAAAAGTAGATCAATGATCCTATCACCGGAAATACAATTACAAGCAAAAGATAACCGAGCGTTTTCGAGGGGGAATCCGTGTCGAGGAGAATCCGAACCCCGGTAAAGAGTACCAGCAGCAGGTAAGCTATTAGCAGAACGATCTCCCACATAGGGTTAGCTGTTTTAGATTTGGCAGCATGGAACCTGCCCGCAGTGAACCATATTTTTTATTCTTCTTCCGTAACCGATTTCATCAATTTATCGGCAAAAGAGAAGGAGAATCCCAGGATAAATTGCCATTTACTGAATTTTAGTCGCGCCTCAGAGCCGCCCTCCGGCGTCTCGCCTTCATCGGGAAAGTCAATCTGGTTATTGAATGTACTCGAACTTCCGGCATAATTTCCGCCCACTGTAATTTCCACGGCCCTGGTATCGATTGAAATCCCTCCTCCAAAATGGTAAAAATCTGACTGGAAAACCGAATTGCTGGTGGTTTCCTCAAAATCAGACAGCCGGTTTATGCTGCCGGGTACGGCCGAATGGTCGCTGGAAAAACTTCCAAAGGCCGAAACTTTTTCACTGAAATACCACTCGATCCCAACCCCGTAATTGAACACAGACTCCAGACGATCGCGCACGTCAAATCGCACCGTTTCTCCGGTGCTCTGACCGATAAAGGGCTCTATTTCCAGGAGCTTATACTCCGGCACCCCGTTATACCAGTCTGCATTGAGGTGAATTATACCATTCTTTAAAGGAATCCCCAAACCAAAGCCGATGGCCAGGGGTGTTTTGTAGGTCGCCTTCAGGTCTTCCTGAACATTGAAAACATAACCGTCGTCGGGCGTGCCGTCTCCTGAGGTATCAACCCCCACGAGGTAGTCTTCGATTAACGTGGACCCTTTGCCGGTAATATTTATGCGGGGTGTTGTAACGGTCAGGCCCAGTCGGATTTTTTCAAGATCATAGGCCATTCCCAGTTTCCAGACCAACCCGTACGAGTCATAGCTATACCTGCGATTCGCCGAATAGTAGCCCCCCTGGTTGAACTCATTGATGGCGTTCATGTCTACGCCGATCAAATTCGATTTATCCAGCGTTGAGATGAACGTAGATAGCCCGATACCGAATTTGGAGGAGGTGGGCGGCGCCCAGGTAAGTCCAATCCATTCCTCTTTAAAATCGGTGTTGAGATCGAGTTTGCCGTTAAAAATATCCTGGTTCCCGGGCAAACCTTCGATAAGATCGCCCTCCCGTTCTATGCGCGTGAAAAAATTCAGTTTGCTGCGCTGTCTGGTCAGAAAGGAGTAGGCAAATCGGTGATTTTTGAGAAAGGGGACCTTGAACGTTCCGGCTACCAGACTGGGTGCCCCCCCGAAATTGGATTGATTCAATTTTAAATCTTCCGAATTATCTTCAACCTTAAGGGTTTTCCATTCATACACTTTGGCACTGATGGCAAAGGCGGGGTTCTCGATCATCCCCAAACGGCCCGGGTTGTAAAAAACGGCCCCAAGATCTTCCACGCTGGCCGTTACGGTACCGCTCAACAACATAGATTTATTGCCATAATGCTCAGAGGCGTAATGCCCGTCTTGGGCAATTACACCCCTGATGGATGAGGCAAAGACAAAAACTAGGATAAATAACTGCGGTTTCATGCCATAAATTGGTGCTTCAAAGCTATCCAGAAAGCCTGATTTTTTCAATAGACTTAAGTTAGTGATACGTCAGTGATTGGTCAACTGTGATCATTCGGATTCCTGTTTTGATAACCCGGCCCTGGATGGGCAATCAGTAGCTTCTTTCTTTTCACACCGGCGCCCGAATGCGTAAACGGCTGGTTACCTTATTGTTAAAATAGGGTTTTCAAAAGAAAACAGGGGGTGGATATGCCAAACAATTACGCCTCAATCTTTTAGAAAACCATAATTATATAATATCTTACACTCTCGTAATATATAGCTTTTCAGGGCATTCATCGATGAAAAACACATAATTGCTGAGAGGAGTTTACGGTCTTTCCCCCACCAAAAGAGTCAAAGAACTTGGCCCAACCCTCATGGCTTTGTTTGCTCTTCATCAATTTATGGAATTTAATTAATACGGGAATATGTTCATTCTTCGAACAAGACTTTTTAAACCACCCGTAAGCAATGGGTATCTGACCCGTCAACGCTTGCTTGGCAAAATGACGGAAAACCATCACAAGCCTGTGCACCTTCTTGTGGCGGCTGCCGGTTATGGGAAAAGTGTTTTAATTAGTCAATGGCTTGATGAGATTGATTCGGGCTATTGCTGGATTTCACTGGAAGAAGATTGTAACGACCCCCGTACGTTCCTGGCCTATCTGGGTGAAGCTATCTGTTTAAAATTCACGTCTCCCGATTGTGATATCCTGCAATTGACCAAAGCGCCTGAGTTGCCCAATTTAAGGGAAATCAGTCGGGTTGTGATCAACGAAATACAGAGCCTTGATAAGGAAATTGTTGTGGTATTCGACGACTACCACCAAATCAAAGAGCAGGCTGTGCATGATTTGATGTCAGAACTGATCCAAAACTTTCCGAAAAATCATACAATTATCATTTCCTCTCGATTTGATCCGCCTATCAACCTGGCAAAACTCAAAGCCTATGATAAAGTGAATGAGATCAGGATGGCTGATTTGCGTTTTTCACAGGAGGAAATCAATGAATTGGCGGCAAATGAATTTTCAGAGCAACTGGAAGAAGCAACTTCAAAATCCATTTTGGAGCTTACTGAAGGATGGATCGTACCAGTCCGGTTAATATTAAAAGATCTTGTTAAAAGGAGGACTACAGATGTAGTCTATGGTTTCAATAAAAACGACAGTGAAAAAGTGACCGGTTATTTACTGGAAGAGCTTTTCAAGCCCGAACATCCTATGCTAAAGGAAAGTCTGATGCAGGCATCCCTTTTTCCGATGTTCAGCGTTGAACTGCTGATCAGTTTATTTATAAATGAACATCCTGATGAAGAACTTAAAGGGGTTGAACTGGAAGCTATGATAAGGCAGTTTATTCAAAATTCCTTGTTTATCATTCCGCTTGACAACGACAGTAACTGGTTCCGTTTTCATCATCTGGTCCAGGAATTTCTTAACAATAGGATAAAACAGAAAATGCTCCCCAAAAAGATCAGTAATACACTTGTAAACGGGAGTTTATTTTTTGAAGCGAATGATTCAATCCAGGAAGCCATTTTATTGTGCGTTCAGGCTAAAGAATATGAATTGGCGGCTGGCATATGTGAAAGGCATCGCCATAAACCGTTAAATGAACACCGGCTAGACGTATTGCGGAAATGGCTGGCTATGATACCTGTTGAGAGTGTTGAAGCGCATCCGGGTCTTTTATTAACGCGTGCTGCACTTTTTGAGACGACTATGAATGCCGTTGACATGTTGAAAGATTTACGACGGGCCGAGGAATTGTTTACGGAGGTTGTCGGGCAATCGGAGAAGTCAAGTACATTATTGGGAGAATTTTATTCACTTTTAACATCTAGCGCAGCGCTCTCCGGTGATATGGAAATGGCATTGGAAAGCGCAGCCAAAGCTGAAGATTTATTAACGGATGAACAGGTATATTTGCGCTATTTTTCTATGGCCTGGCGCGTCCTTGTACTTAATGCAGTGGGCAGGGGGGATGAGGCGATGGAATTATTGCTGAAGGATAGAAAAAAGCTTTCGGTTTCGCAAAAAAGAAGCCGCATGAATAACCATATCCTCTCTGTGCTGCTGAGGTTCGATATGGGCCAGGTAGACAGTTACCTCTACGATGCGCATCAGGCTCGCAAACTGGCTGAAGAAATGGGTGACAACACCGCTGCTGTTTATGCCAATTATTTCCTTGCTGTTTCCTACTATGTTAAAAATGACCTGGAGCAGGTGTTGCCTTACATTGAAATCCTACTGATCAATAAATATGCTTCAAGGCCTTTCTGGATGTTGCATACCTATTTTGTAAAGGGTATTTCTTTGCTGGCCCTAGGGCAATCGGCAGCATTTGAAAGTTGTGTGCTGGAATTGGAGGAATATGCCATGATGTTTGGTTCCCCAAACTTATACAACGCAGCTATGATCATGCAAATTGAGCTCTTCCTGAGACAGGGGAAAATCAATAAAGCGCTGGAGATTTCCAAAAAAGCCAACTTCGATTCCTTTGATATTGTATTGCCTTACCACATTCCCAAGCTTGTTGAAGTAAAGCTGCTGCTTGCCCTTGGAAGGGAAAAGCATCTTGACCGGGCCGCTGAGCTGATCCAAAAATTTAGCGAGATGGCAAGAAGTACAAACAATAATAATTTTTTATACCAGGTGCAATGCCTTGAGATGGTGCGCTTAGCCAGGCGGAACAAAACAAGCGAAGCCCTGAATCTGTTACGGCTATCCCTTTCCGCTACCAAAAAAGAAGGATATGTTCGAATTTACACCGATTGCGGTGCTGAAATGAGAATGCTTTTAGATCAGCTCCATGAAGAAGAAAAAAGGGATACTTACCTCCAGGCGATCATGGACAGTTTTAAGGCGGTTGGCGACCCTGTCCGCTCACCTGATCAGCCACAAGGAATCCAGGTATTTGTAAATACCAAAGGGACCCGGCTGAAGATAACCGGAAGGGAAAAGAGGTTATTGATCCTTTTAAGTAAAGGCATGCAAAACAAGGAGATTGCCGAACAGATCCATGTTGCCCCAAACTCTGTTAAAACCTCCCTGTACCGATTATACAGGAAACTTCAAGTAAACAACCGACAGGAGGCCATCTGGAAGGCGGCTGAACTGGGAATACTGG
>JAHECA010000039.1 GCA_024642005.1 Robiginitalea sp.
AGTCTTGATAAGCTGTTTGTCGCACCCGGCAATGCCGGTACCGCGAAGCTTGCAACCAACCTGCCGGTTTCCGTCGAAGATTTTGAAGCCATTGCCGAGGCAGTGCTCCAGCACCGCATTGACCTGGTGGTGGTTGGGCCCGAGGTGCCCCTGGTAAAGGGGATCGCAGATTTCTTCCAAAGCAATCCCAAACTGGCTCATGTCGGTGTGGTTGGCCCGGGCCGCGTGGCGGCCCAACTGGAAGGCAGCAAGGAGTTCGCCAAGGAATTTATGGCGCGGCACGGCATTCCCACCGCGGCATACCAGAGTTTCGGTCCTGCAGATCTGGAAGCCGGGTACGACTTTCTGAACCGGATGGCGCCTCCTTACGTGCTGAAAGCCGACGGCCTTGCAGCCGGGAAAGGGGTGCTTATTCTGGACGATCTGCCGGCTGCCAAAAGCGAGTTGAAGGCCATGTTGCTTGACGCCAAATTCGGACAGGCCGGCAGCCGTGTGGTCATTGAAGAATTTTTGTCGGGAATTGAACTGAGCTGTTTTGTACTCACCGATGGCAGATCCTATAAAACACTCCCGACTGCCAAGGATTATAAGCGGATCGGCGAAGGCGATACAGGCTTGAACACGGGAGGCATGGGGGCCGTTTCTCCGGTGCCTTTTGCGGACGCCGCCTTTATGGAGAAAATCGAGCAGCGTATCATACGCCCCACCATTGAAGGCCTCAAAAAGGAAGGAATCTCCTATGTAGGGTTTGTATTTATTGGCCTTATCAAGGTAGGGGAAGACCCCTTTGTGATTGAATATAACGTGCGCTTGGGCGACCCGGAGACCGAAGTGGTGATTCCGCGGATCGAGTCAGACCTGGCCGCATTGATGCAGGCCACGGCCCAGGGCAGGCTCTCTGAGGCGGAGCTTAAAGTGAGCCCCCAGTCGGCGGCTACCGTAATGATGGTTTCCGGCGGGTATCCCGGGAGTTACCAAAAAGGACATGAAATCAGGGGCCTTGACCAGGTATCGCAGTCGGTGGTCTTTCATGCAGGTACCCGTATGGGCCAAAATGGGGAAGTAGTAACCGACGGCGGACGCGTGTTGGCGGTAACCTCGCTGGCAGGCGATTTCAGGCAGGCGCTTGCCCGGTCGTATGAAAATATTGAAGCAATAGAATTTAAGGATGCCGGTTACAGGCGCGATATTGGCTTTGATCTGTAAAAAGCCAGCTATGCCTTCCGGATTTTACAGGTAGGAATGTGCCGTTACGCTGTGGTCTTCTTCACCCCGTTGTTCAAAAACCTGTAACTGCTTGAGCCAATAGAGCATGGCCAGGAAGCCGATGACGGCAAACACCCAGTTCACAGAGTTTGAGGCCCACCAGTTTCCGATGAGCCGAAAGAAGTCGTATGGGGCGAACAGGTGATTCACAAATAAATCGGCGATCCCTTCAAAAAAAGCTCTCATTGTACCTATATTTACGGCACAAACATACGAAAACCAGCGATGATTTCAAGTGTTTTTGGGAAAACTAAGCCCGTCAATTACATCCTGGTCCTCTCCTTCCTGTTCGTATGCTTTATCCTGGTCCGATTTGTACAATTCCCATTGGAAGATCCGATTCTGGTGTTGCCGGAGCAGTTATTACTGGTGGCTTTCCTGCTGTTCAGCGTACTGGCGGTTAATTTTATCGTGCAGCGGAATCAACTCACCGGACCGCATTCGTATGCCATCTTCTTTTTTGCGCTGCTCGCAATGCTTTTCCCGCAAACCTTTCTGAATGGTGACGCCATCCTGGCCAACTTTTTTGTTATACTGGCCCTTCGCCGGCTAATCAGTATCAAGTCGCTTCGCGACACCAGTTCGAAGATTTTTGACGGAGTATTCTGGATTCTGGTTGCCAGTCTGTTTCTGAATTGGTCGATTTTGTTTTTAGTACTCGTTTGGGCACATATTCTGCTGTATGAACACCGAAATTTAAAGAACTGGATGGTACCGCTGGCCGCTATTGCGGCCTTCGTCCTGATCGGTACAGCCACGGCCTACCTTATGGGGCAGCCACAGTTCTTCCCCGAGCATTACCGATTTGAATGGGCCGGCCTGCAAACCTATTGGGCCGACTGGGGACTGGGCGTTAGAATGGCTGCGTACCTCCTGGTCGTCTTGATGGCCGGGTTCGTCGCCTACCTGAAACTCGGCAAATCGGGCCAGACCAAGATCCTCCCGATGCGCCTGGCCTTTTTGACCTTACTCATAGCACTGGCCGTAATATTTTTCGGGAGCTCAGAGGGGCAGTCGCCGGTTTTGCTCACCTTTTTCCCGTCGACTGTATTCCTGAGCAAGTATTTGGAAACCGTACGTCGCGACAATTTGCGAGACGGGATCTTGTTGGGGTCACTTGCCCTGTGCCTGGCGGTCTTTCTCGCGGGGTGGGTTGGCAAATAAGCGGTATCTTTGCCCCAAAAGCATACCACATGTTCAGTGAGCAGGCATTCAGGATCTTTGAGCAGAGCATTGCGAATTACCACCTCTTGGATCGTGTTGACCAACCCCTGGTTAATCCGTACCCTGCGGCAGACATTTCGCATTTGCTGTACCGGAAAAACTGGATTGACACCATTCAATGGCATTACGAAGACCTGATACGCGACCCGGGGATTGATCCGGCCGAGGCCCTGATACTCAAGCGCAAAATCGATGCCAGCAACCAGGACAGGACCGACCTGGTCGAATACATCGACAGTTACTTCCTTAATAAATACCAATTGGTACAAGTGTTGAAAAATGCTACAATCAACACCGAAAGCCCAGCATGGGCCATAGACAGGCTATCTATTCTCGCCCTCAAGATTTACCACATGAGGGAAGAGGCTTCACGGGCCACAGCCGATCTGAAGCATCGGGAATCCTGCCAGCAGAAACTCCAGGTATTGTTGGAGCAGCAAAAAGACCTTTCTTCGGCCATAGATCAACTCCTGGCTGATATTGAAGCCGGCCGCAAGTACATGAAGGTCTACAAACAGATGAAAATGTACAACGACGAGGAGTTAAATCCGGTATTGCGTGACAGGAAGCAATAAGCAGCACCTTGTGGTCATGAGGCTCTCGGCCCTTGGCGATGTGGCCATGTGCGTCCCGCTTATCCTGGCATTTAAACGGCGGTATCCCCAATGGCAGGTTACCGTGGTGACCAAGCCCGCCTTCTCAGCCCTCTTCAGCCGCCTTCCCGGTGTATCGGTACTCCCGGCAGACACGAAAAACCTTCACAAAGGGTTGGCCGGGCTATGGAAACTCGGCCGCGAGGTGAACCATGCAGAACCCACGTGCATTGCAGACCTGCACAATGTGTTGCGCACCCGAATACTTCGGGTTTTCCTCGGCCTTTCGGGGATACCCTATCGCGCGATAGACAAGGGAAGGGCCGAAAAAAAGCGGCTAACCGCTCCGGAAAACAAACGCTGGGAGCCCCTTAAAACAACCCATGAGCGCTATGCCGATGTTTTCAGGGCATTGGGATTCGACCTGGCCATTTCCGAAAAGGACCGGCTGCCTCAGGAAAACTGGCCTGCGGCCCTGGCCGCAGATCAGGCCCCGAAAAACGCCAGGCGTATTGGTATAGCTCCCTTTGCGGCCCATGAAGGGAAATGTTATCCTGAAGCCCAGATGAAGGAAGTACTTCGCATACTGGGTCAAAATGGGTCAAACAAGATGTATCTTTTTGGCGGAGGAAAGTGGGAAACCCATAAGCTGGCTCAATGGGAATCGGAATTCACGCATTGTGTTGCGTTAGCTGGAAAGGCTTCGTTCTCGGAAGAACTGGCCCTTATTTCGAACCTCGACCTTATGATTTCCATGGATAGCGGAAACGGGCATCTGGCTGCCCTATACGGCATTCCGGTAGTAACCCTTTGGGGGGTAACACACCCCTATGCCGGCTTTGCGCCTATCGGCCAGCCCGCGAGTCACTGGCTCCTGGCCGACCGGGTTAAATACCCTCAGATTCCCACCTCTGTATACGGGAATAAATGGCCGCCCGGTTATGAAAAGGCCATGGAAACCATTACCCCGGAGCAGGTATGCACCCTGGCCGACGCCATCCTCGATGGCCAAAAGTCCTCTCAGGCCACCACCACAGGGGAAAGCGACCGGAAGTAATTGCGGGTCTGCTGCATGTAATTATAGCGCAGCATTCGGGCATTGGCCCCAACCATCAGGGTGCGGATCCCGAAATAGGAAGCAATGATATAGTTGGCCACCCCCTCGCTGTCTACATGACGCTCAATAAAACCGTCTGTTTTACCGCGCTGCAGGGACGAAACCAGGTTTACCTCCCACACTTTACAGATATCCCTGAGGTATTGCACGATTTTATCGTTGCGCCCGTTGAATTCAGCCATGAAGTTGGCCAGCACAAAGCCGAAATCCATTTCGTTATGTTCGGCGGTTTGCAGGGCGTCGTCGAGGCAGTTTTCAATAGCATGCAGGGGATTGGCTTCCCCCTCTATGGGCTCTATGAGCAAACTGTACACTTTACGGAACACCAGGTTCTGTACAATACTGATAAAAAACTCTTCCTTCGACTGGAAATGATAATAGAAAGCACCTTTGGAGAGATCGAGCTTTTTCAGGATGTCGTCGATGGAAGTGTTGTAGTAACCCTGGGTGTAAAACAGTTCCAATCCGGCAACCTGCATGCGGTGCATGGTGGCCATGCGTTTGAGATTCTTGTCCATACTTTAAGATTTGGGGCGACCGACTAACCGGTCTCATACAAAGAACCTTCGGAGTGCAGTAAGGGTCAGGATAATCGGATAAAGCAGGGGAAAATTTCGACCAGTGGTAAAATATCCGATGAACAACCGGGCAATTGCAAATCAAAACCGACCGCCTGGTCGGTTTAACGTCATAAAAAAACGGACGAACGGGATGGGCCAGGGCGCGTTGCACCCATTTTTTGGCTGTTTCTCGCTGCATTTTTAGCACAAGTTTAGCAATGACACCCGCAGGATTGGCACGTGCTTTGTCCAATGTCATGCGTATGTAACATCATGTTAAACAAAACAAGAGTTATTCAATATGAAAGCAAACGCAAAAAACGGAAACAAACGCATGTATTGGGTGTCTGCCCTGATAGCGTTAACGGTAAGCCTTGGAGTAATCGGCTTTTCCAGGTGGCAATCGACCGACACGGTCACACTTCAGCGGGTGACGACGCAAGTGGCCAAACCCGTTTTGTATACGACCGACAAAGACGGGAACATTACCCCGCTCGATTTCACCAAAACTGCAGCCAAGGTTTTAGACGGGGTGGTGCACATTACCTCCCGCGGTACGCAAATGAATCCGGGATACCGTCAGCTGCCCGATCCGTTCCGCGAATTCTTCAAGGACAGTCCCTTCGCCCCGTATTTTAAATCTCCCCAACAGGCCCCTGAAGACGGGGATCCGGAAGATGCACCGGAGGAACTTCCCACAACGGGGACAGGATCGGGGGTAGTTATCAATGCCAAAGGCTATATCGTGACCAATAACCACGTGATAGACCAGGCCGATGAAATCGAGGTAACGCTGCACAATAACGGCACTTATAAGGCAACCGTAGTCGGGACAGACCCCACTACTGACCTGGCGCTGCTCAAGATTGATGCCGAGGGATTAAACGCCCTTTCCTTTGTGAATTCGGACGACGTGGAAGTGGGGGAATGGGTGTTGGCCATCGGCAACCCATTTAGCCTGAATTCAACGGTAACTGCCGGCATTGTAAGCGCCAAGGCGCGAAACATCAACATCAACCGGGAAGAACTTGCGGTGGAAAGCTTTATCCAGACCGACGCTGCCGTCAACCCCGGCAACAGTGGCGGGGCCCTGGTGAACCTCAATGGAGACCTGATTGGCCTGAACACTGCCATTGCCAGCAATACGGGTTCTTATAGCGGATATGGCTTTGCCGTACCCAGCAATATCGTTTCCAAGGTCGTAGAAGATCTGCTGGAATACGGAAAAGTTCAGCGTGGCATTCTCGGGGTACGCATCCAGAATATAGACGGGCATTTGGCTCAGGAGAAAGGCATCGAATTGATCCCCGGGGTTTATGTGGCTGATGTAAATGAAGGTAGCGCCGCAGCCGCAGCCGGCATCAAACCCGGAGACATCATTACCGGGGTAAACGGCAAGGAAGTGAACAGCTCGCCCCGACTGCAGGAACTTATCGCCGGTTTCAGGCCAGGGGATAAAGTGCAAATTGCCCTGCAGCGGGCCGGGGAGATGCGCGAACTGGCTGTTACCCTGAAGAACACGGCCGGTAACACCGCAATTGTAAAACGTGACGACAGCGCCCTCTGGAACCGGATGGGAGCCGAATTCCAGGATCTGGCTGCTGAGCAGGCGAACGCCATGGGGCTAGATGGTGGCGTGGTGGTAACCCGCCTGTATGCGGGCAAACTACGGCAGGAAACCCAAATGCGCGAAGGATTTATCATCACACACGTCAATGGCCGGAAGGTGTCCTCTTTAGACCAATTGAAGAGCGCCCTTGAAGCTCACATAGCAGGGGGTGTGCTGTTGCAGGGCCGCTATCCGGAAAGCGATAAAACCTATTATTACGCTTTTGGATTGAACTCCTAACCGGAAAGTTGATTCCATGGAAGCCGCAGGTTGGAGGTCGCCCTTGTTCCGTATACCTGCGGCTTTTATTTTTGAGCCTACCCTTGGGAGGCCTATGAGATGGAAAATGACAAAATAACAACTGAAAAAGCAGGGATAGTGCTCTCGGGCGGAGGAGTGCGCGGGATGGCCCACATCGGGGTGCTCAAAGCCCTTCGGGAACACGGCATAGAACCCCGGTGGATTTCCGGAACAAGCGTCGGGGCCCTTGTCGGGGCTTTGTATGCGGGCGGGGCAAGTGAAGCCGAAATGCTCGGTTTTTTCAAAGAAACTCCCTTGTTCCGGTATGATTTTTTGAGTATCCTGAAACCGGGCCTCTTAGATACCGACCGGTATCACAAAATTTTTGAATCGTACTGGCCACACAACAGGTTCGAAGCCCTGGACAAGACCCTTTATGTTACGGCTACAAACCTGCAGCGGGGTGTGGAACGCACCTTTTCTCAGGGCGAACTCATTCGCCCCTTGCTCGCTTCGGCGGCCCTGCCGCCTATTTTCAGCCCGGTGCTGATAGAGGGGGAATTGTATTCCGACGGGGGTATTATGAACAATTTCCCGCTGGAACCCCTGGAATCCAAAGCCACCTTCCTGGTGGGCAGCAATGTTTCGGTGGTGAGTACCAAGGATAAAAAGGAAATAAATTCTTCCATACAGCTCGCAGCCCGTACCACGGGGTTAATGATCTACGCGATCAACAGGGAAAAGATCGGGCGCTGCCACCTCATGTTTGAGCCCCCGGAGCTCGAACAAATCGGGGTGCTTGATAAAAAGGGCATTGAAAATGCCTTTCGGATCGGATATGAATTCGCAAGCCGTGCCGTGGAAAAATTCCTTGCCGGAAACTAAACGTCGTCGTAGTCGATTTTCAGATCGGGGCTTGTCGGATGCGCCTGACAAGTTAAAATCAGGCCCTCTGCGATTTCCCCAGGCGTGAGGATTTGATTTTTAACCATTTGGGCTTTGCCTTCGGTAACCCGGGCTATACAGGTACTGCATACCCCGCCCTGGCAGCTGTATGGGGCATCGATTTTTGCGCGCAACACGGCATCTAAGACCAGCGATTTCTGATCCATCACCAGGTCGTGTACTACCCCGTCGAGGGTTACGCTTAACCGGGATTTGCCCTCCAGGGCCTCCTGCAGGGTATCGGTTACTTCTGCCGATGTAAAAAGCTCATGCAAGATTTGCTCCCTGGCGACGCCTTGCCCCAGAAGGGTTTCCTCGGCCAGCTCAATCATGCCTTCGGGGCCGCACAGGTAATACCGGTCGAATGTGAGGTCTTTGTGTTTGTTGCGCGTAATGAAGTTTAGGGTGCTGCTGTCGATCCGGCCAAAAAGGCTGCCTTCCTCGCTGGAACGGCTGAAAACATAATAGACGGAAAACCGGTCGGCATATTCGGCTTTGAGCGCTTCAAGTTCGGGCCGGAACATAGTCTCATCTGCACTGCGGTTGCCATAGGCCAGCACAACCCGGGTGTCGGTACCCGCCTCCAGGGCCGTTCTTATGATGCTCAGTACCGGGGTAATGCCGCTCCCGGCTGCCAGGGCGAGCAACGCCTTAACAGGCTTTGCTGCGTTGAAAACGAATCGCCCCTGAGGGGGCATGGCCTCGAGGCGGTCGCCGGCACGAAGTACCTCGTTGGCATAAGTTGAAAAAACACCTTTCGGAACCTTTTTAACGGCCACCGTGAGCTCAGGTGCGCCGGGGCGCGAGGCAATGGAATAGGCCCTGCGAATTTCTGAGCCGTCCTTTAGCAGGCGAAAGGTGAGGTACTGCCCTGCTTCAAAGGCAAATGTACCGCGCAAATCTTCCGGAACCCGGAGGCTAACGGCAACCGAATCTGGGGTCAGCTTTCTGACCTGTGTAACTTCCAGAGGGTAAAAAGCACTCATAATAAAAATTTGGTGCAAAGCTACGCAAATGAGCTGTTTCGGCCCTAAATAGCCAGGTTTTAATCTCAGCTGTAACAAAAAACCGATATTTGCAACTAAACAAACATCCCCGCGTTTAAAGAACCCTATGTACAGGTATTTTATTTCCCTACAGTGGAAGTCCTTTGTCCGCTCGGCCTCCTTTAAAACCGAAATCTGGTTCAAGATTTTGATGGCCTTGGGGGCACTGTATTTTATCCTCTTGTTCCTGGCCCTCGGGGTGGGGGCTTATTTTATTATCGAGGAAGCCGGCTTGGGCGATCCGCTGCGCGTGGTAAACCGTTTTCTGATCTATTACCTGGGCGCAGACATGTACCTCAGGTATATGCTCCAGAAAATGCCGGTGCTCAACATCAGGCCCTTGTTGTACCTGCCCCTGAAAAAAAATTCGGTTGTGCGTTATTCCCTGGGAAAAACGCTGCTTTCTTTTTTCAACATCAGTCATGCCTTTTTCTTTGTGCCGTTTTCAATCGTCTTGCTCATTCAGGGCTACGATCCGGTTTCGGTGGCCGGGTGGCACCTGGCCTGCCTGGCTTTATTCCTGGGCAACAACTTCCTGAACCTGCTGCTCAATAACGTCGACCGTTTCTTTTATCCGTTCCTGGCCGCCCTAGCCTCCCTCGCCGTGGCACAGTATTATGGGTGGTTCGATATTACCGCATATACGGCGCCCGTGTTTGACGCCTTTTACGATCGGCCCTGGACAGCCTTGCTGCCCTGGGTCTGGCTGGTTTTTTGTGCGGTTTGGGCATTTCGGCATTTCCGGAGTACCATGTACCTCGACGGGGGGCTGGCCATTCGCACGGCAGAGGGCCGCACCGAAGACTATACCTGGCTAAACCGCTTCGGTAACCTCGGCACATTCCTGAAAAATGACATCAAACTTATCCGCCGGAACAAACGCTCCCGCACCACCGTGCTGGTTAGCCTGCTTTTTTTGTTCTACGGGCTCCTGTTTTTTACCGGGTCTATGGAAGTGTATGAAGATCCGGTTTGGCAGGTATTTGCCGGCATTTTCGTTTCGGGAGGCTTCCTGTTTACCTTCGGGCAGTACGTGCCCAGTTGGGATAGTGCCTATTTCCCGTTAATGATGAGTCAGAATATCCGCTACCGGGAATACCTCCAGTCTAAATGGTGGCTTATCGTGATTGCAACAGCGGTGTCGACCGTGCTCGCCTCCTTTTACGCCTACTTTGGTTGGAAGGCCTATCTGGCCGTTGTTGTGGGGGCTATTTACAACATCGGCGTGAATTCGTACCTGGTCCTTTGGGGAGGGGCCTATATCAAAACCCCCATCGACCTGACCTCAAACAAGAAAGCCTTCGGCGACCGTCAGGCTTTTAACGGCAAGACGCTCTTGCTAACCATCCCCAAACTAGTGCTTCCCCTGGGCGTATTCATGGTGGGCAACCTGCTGTGGAACCAAACGGCCGGCTTCGTGCTTGTGGCGCTTTCGGGCATCGTGGGGTTCACCTTTAAGGATCGCGTCTTTCGCCTGATCGAAAAAATTTACCGGAAAGAAAAATACAAGACCCTCCGCGCCTACAAGCAACAGGGGTCCTAAAAGCTAACTAATTGCCATGATTGTAGCAGAGCAGCTCACCAAGGTTTACGGCACCCAAAAAGTGCTCGACATCGGTCACCTCGAAATCCCGGAAGGGCAAAGCTTTGGCCTGGTCGGCAACAATGGTGCCGGCAAGACCACCCTGTTCAGCTTGTTGCTGGACCTGATTGAACCCAGCTCGGGGCATATCGTGAACCAGGGGGTTGAGGTGCGCACCAGCGAGGCCTGGAAACCCTTTACCTCGGCATTCATAGACGAGACCTTTCTGATCGGGTACCTGACCCCGGAAGAGTATTTTTATTTCATCGGGGAACTTCGGGGTCAGTCACGTGCCGATGTGGATGCGCTCTTATCGCATTTTGAAGACATGTTCAACGGGGAAATTCTGCAACAGAAAAAATACCTGCGCGACCTTTCCAAAGGCAACCAGAAAAAAGTGGGCATCGTTGCGGCCTTTATCGGCAACCCCCGGGTGGTAATTTTGGATGAACCCTTTGCCAACCTCGACCCCACCACCCAAATACGACTCAAAAAGATATTACGCGAAATGGCAGCAAACCAGGAGGTTACCGTGCTGGTTTCCAGCCACGACCTCATCCATGTGACCGAAGTCTGCGAGCGTATTGTCGTGCTCAGCAAGGGGCAGGTGGTTCGCGATATCAGCACCTCGCCAGAAACCCTGAAGGAACTGGAACAATTTTTCGACAGCCAGGCTGTTTAAACCCGGCCCGGCCCCGGCCGGCTGAAATCCCGTATTTTCACTCCAAATAGCCGTTATGTGGCATACTAAATCGCAGGTTTTGCAGTTTAGGATACAAACGCAATCCGGGAAATTTGAACATATCTAGGGCATTTTACGGCGCACTGCTGCTGGCGGTAGGCTTTTTTATGAGCTGCTCCACCAAGAAAGACGCCTTTGTAAACCGGAACTGGCACGCCCTGAACACCAAGTACAACGTCCTGTACAACGGGAACCTCTCGTTTGAAGCCGGCCGCGAACAGCTCAACACGGCCTACCGCGATAATTACTGGGAAATCTTGCCAGTAGAGCGTTTGGCTGTTTCGGGGGAGATCAAGCTCGACACGGAAGACAACAACCCGCAATTTCTGAAGGCCGAAGAGAAAGCCACCAAGGCTATCCAGAAGCACAGTATGGACATAGACGACCATGAGCGGAACCCTCAGACCGATGAGGCCTTCCTGCTCCTGGGCAAGGCCCGTTATTTTGACGAGCGCTATATCCCAGCCCTGGAAGCCTTTAACTACATCCTGCGCAAATACCCTGAAAGCAACAAGCTCAATCAGGCCACTATCTGGCGTGAAAAGACAAACATCAGGCTGGGGTACGAAGAACTGGCTATTAAAAACCTGAAACGCCTTTTTAAATACGAGTCGCTGAACGATCAGGAATATGCCGATGCCAGGGCCATTATGGGGCAGGCGTATCTTGACCTCAACAAGACAGACACAGCCCTTTTGCAGCTTAAGGTCGCTGCAGCCTATACCCGGAAGAAGGAAGAAAAAGGACGGTATTATTTCATAATCGGGCAGCTGTACAACCAATTGGGGCATCGCGACAGTGCCAACTTTGCCTTTGACAAAATCATTGCCATGAACCGCCAGGTTCCCCGGGTTTACCTGGTAAATGCCCACCTGAAGAAAATTCAGAATACGGCACAAACAAGCGAAAACCGGGAAGCTTTGCTGGAATACTTGACTGAGCTTGAGGAAGACCGCGAAAACCGCCCGTTCCTCGACAAAATATATCGCGAACTGGCCGACTACCATGCTGCAAATGGGGCCGACAGCCTTTCGGCAGCGTACTACAACCGGTCGCTTCGGGCAACGCAGAACGACCCGGTTATCAATGCCCTGAATTACGAAGACCTTGCCGATTACTATTTTGACGGCAATGTCTACAAGGACGCCGGGGCCTATTACGACAGTGTTTTGCTGAACCTGCCCGAGGATACCCGGAAATTCAGGGCCATCCGCAAGAAACGCGACAACCTCGACGATGTGATCGCCTATGAAGAGGTGGTGCGCAATGCCGACAGCATAGTAGGCCTGTTTGAAATGGAACCGCTGCTGCAACGCCTGTATTTCGAGAACCACATCACTTCACTTAAAGCCAGGGATGAGGCCCTGGCCAGGAAGAAGGAATCTCAGGCCCAGGCAGGGTTTGAAGCTTTTTCCCAGTCGCAGGGAGGAAAGGAGAACCAGGGAAAATTCTACTTCTACAACATAACCAGCCTGGGCTACGGCAGAACCGCTTTTACTTCCCGGTGGGGAAACCTCACCCTGGAAGACAACTGGCGTTGGAGCAACAAAGCTCTTGTGGTTGCCGAAGACCTGGCCATGAATGACTTGCCCGCAAACACCACCGGCCCCGGGTTGCTGGGCGATTCCCTGAAGTACGACCTGAATTTTTACCTCGACCGCATCCCGAAAGACCTGGAAGTGATCGACAGCCTGCGCCACGAGCGGAATTTTGCCAACTACCAGCTGGGGATCATCTACAAGGAAAAATTCCAGGAACCCCTGCTGGCTGCAGGTAAGCTGGAAAGGGTCTTGTCTTCAGAGCCGGAAGAGCGCCTGATACTGCCCTCCAAATACAACCTGTATAAAATTTACGAGGAATCGGGCAGCCCACTGGCCGAAACGATGCGGGCCGACATTATCCAGAACCATCCCGATTCGAGGTATGCGGCTATTCTCACCAACCCCGGGGTGACGCTGGCCACAATGGAAAACAGTCCAGAGGCCCGTTATGCAGACCTCTTCAGGGCCTATGGCGAACAGCGCTTTCTGGAGGTGATCACCGGGGCCGAACAGAGCATCCAACAATTTGCCGGCGACCCTATCGTGCCCAAGCTTGAATTGCTAAAGGCCAATGCCATAGGAAGGCTGCAGGGCTTTGACGATTTTAAGGAAGCCCTGAATTATGTGGCGCTCAATTATCCGAATACCGAAGAAGGACACCGGGCGCAACAAATGATTGCCGAGCAATTGCCGCAGATGGAATCGTCCGAATTTACCACCTCCCTCAGCGCCACGGGCACTGGGAACTGGAAGGTGGTGTTCCCCTTCAGGCGGCACCAGCAAGAAGAGGCGCTGGCCCTGATGGAGGTCCTTGAGAAATCCATTAAGGACCTGGGCTACCGCAACCGGATATCCAACGACATCTACAACCTGGAGCTACAATTCGTGGTGGTACATGGTTTTCGGTCGCGCGATTACGCCCTCGGGTATCTGGAACTCCTAAAAAACAACCGGGACTACCGCATTGACCGTGAGAATTTCGTAATTTTGTCAGCCAATTATAAAACGCTACAGATACACAAAAACCTGGACGAATACCGAAGCCAGATACAACCCCCAAAACCTTAATTGCCATGTTTTCTGACAACAAAAAACCCAGAATTATGACCGAAACCGGAGGACAACGAAACAGCATAGAAAAGAACACCAAAATAAAAGGTGATATCATTTCGGAAGCCGACTTCCGGATCGACGGGAAACTGGACGGGAACCTGAAGACATCTGGGAAAGTGGTTATTGGCAAGGACGGGTATATCCACGGCAAGGTGGAATGCGTGAATGCCGACATCGAGGGGAGCTTTAACGGCGAATTGCTGGTTTCAGAGCTGCTTTCCCTGAAGGATTCGGCGGTAATTGAAGGAACCGTTACGGTATCGAAGCTGGCGGTAGAGCCAGGGGCCACCTTCAATGCTTCCTGCCATATGAATGGGAAACCGGGCCATGCCCAACCAGCCCAGGTAAGCGCGGGCACTAAAGCGCCAGACAGCAGCACGGCCAACACTCCGGATCGTGCCAAAGTCTCCTGATCCTGACAAAAAGAAAAGCCCGCTGAGGCAGGCCGCGGTCTTATCGGGGATTGCGGTAGAAATGGGAGTAATTATATACCTCGCTGCCCGGGGAGGCATGTGGCTCGACCGGCATTTCCAGACCGACAAACGCCTTTTTACAGCAGCGTGCACCATTCTCGGAGTGGCACTTTCACTCTGGACGGTCTTAAGGCAGCTCAAACGCTTTCAGGACGAATGAAAAAACACGCCTTCCTAATCCGTTACGGGGTTTGGGTAACCCTGCTCGGTTCAGGGTCATTCGCCCTGCACTGCCTGGGGCGGGGGTATTCGAACCTGGCACCATTTGGCGACCTGTTGCCGGTTTCTTACGCGGTCAATTTTGGCCTGGCTTTCGCAATCGTCTGGCTGTTGTATACCTACCGCAAGAAAATGAGGCAACAGATCGGGTTTTTGTTCATGGCCGGAAGCCTGTTGAAGTTTGCGGTTTTCTTTACCGTATTCTATCCCTTTTTTAGGGCCGACGGAACAATCGATCGCAGCGAATTCGCTTCTTTTTTCGTGCCCTATGTTCTCGCCCTGCTTCTGGAGACCTCTTTCACTGCCAAATTGCTAAAGGTGCTGGAAAGGGACGAACCCCTGTGATCGCAGCCTGCGGGCGGTCAAAATTAACTTCAAATGCTTTTTTGTTTCCCGGGGAATAGCTTACATTTGCAGCGATTTTTACAGACCCCTAGATTCGACCGACATGCGAATGACCTTTGTGAGCAAATTCCTGGGCCTTACCGCGTTATTGCTGAGTATGACCGCGACAGCCAAGGAAGGACCCGAAGCCTCGGGCAATTCCCCGGAAGACACCAAGGCAGAAATCAAGGAATTCATCGCCCACCACCTGCAGGATTCTCACGACTTCGACCTGTACGCCTATAAAAACGAAGCCGGCGAAGAAGTACATGTCGGGTTTCCGTTGCCCGTTATCCTCTGGGACGAAGGACTGAAGGTGTTTTCTTCTTCCCGCCTGCACCACGGGGAGTCGGTAGCCGAAGCCGGCGGCAATTACTACACCCTGTATCACAACAAGATTTACCGGACCGACGCAGCAGGGGAACTGACCTTTGACGAGCACCACCACCCCGTAAACGTCAAGCCCCTCGACCTTTCCATCACCAAAAGCGTGCTGATGATGCTTGTCACGGGCTTGTTATTGTTCTGGATTTTCAGCAGCCTGGCCAAAAGCTATGCGAAGAACGGGGCGGTTCCAAAAGGCATTGGCCGCTTTTTTGAGCCCATTGTACTCTACATACGCGACGATATTGCCATTGCCAACATCGGGGAGAAGAAATACAAGCGTTACATGCCCTTTCTGCTCACCATCTTTTTCTTTGTCTGGTTCCTGAACATGTTTGGCCTCACTCCCCTGGGAGTGAACGTGACCGGCAACATAGCCGTAACTTCTGCACTGGCTGTTCTCGTGTTTTTGCTGACCAACCTCACGGGCACCAAAGATTACTGGAAACACATTTTTGACCCCCTGGGCGACGGCATGCCCTGGGCTGGCAAGATCATTATTTACATCATTCTGGTGCCGATTGAAATCCTCGGGATGTTTATCAAGCCCTTCGCCCTGCTGATCCGTCTTTATGCGAACATGACGGCCGGGCACGTGGTGATGATGAGCCTGATCGGGCTGATATTTATATTCAAGAGCTGGGTCGGAGGCCCGCTCTCATTCGGGCTGAGCTTCGCCATTTCGGTAATCGAAGTGCTGGTGGCTCTGCTGCAGGCTTACATTTTCACCATGCTGGCTGCCCTGTATTTCGGTTTTGCCTCGGAGGAACACCACCACGAGCACGACCACGAAGAAGAGGCCGAGCTCATGCATTCGTAAGCTGTTTTAATGTTGAATTGTTTAATTTTTTAATACTCTATTTATGGAAATTCCAAGTGTAGTAGGTGCTGGACTGGCCGTTATCGGTGCCGGGATCGGGATCGGGATGATTGGTGGACGTGCCATGGAGGCTATTGCCCGCCAACCTGAGGCCTACGGTAAGATTCAAACAGCGATGCTGATTGCAGCGGCGCTTATTGAAGGGATTGGTTTCGCCGCGATCTTCGCCGGATAGACCTGTCAAAAACACTGCAGTGACCCCAACGGTTGGTTGGGGTCGCCGCAGTAATTGGAATCCTAAAACAGAAAAACTGACATGGAAAAATTAATCAACGAATTTTCGGTAGGACTGTTCTTCTGGCAGATCATCCTCTTTACCCTTCTGCTGCTATTGCTTCGGAAATTTGCCTGGAAGCCCATACTGAACGCTATAAACGAGCGGGAAGAGGGCATTAAGAATGCCCTGGCTGCAGCCGAGGAGGCGAAAAAAGAAATGCAGAACGTGACGGCCGACAGCGAAAAGCTGCTGCAGGAGGCCCGCTCAGAGCGGGAAGTTATGCTGAAGGAAGCCCGCGAAATCAGGGAAAAGATGATCGCCGACGCGAAATCGCAGGCCCAGGTCGAAGGGGAAAAGATGATTGCCCAGGCCAAGCAGAGCATCGAGGGCGAGAAAAAGGCCGCCATTGCAGACATCAAAAACCAGGTTGCCTCCCTTTCTGTTGAGATCGCCGAGAAGGTGCTGCAAAACCAGCTCGACAACAAAGACAAGCAACTCAAATTGGTTGACCAGCTGGTCAGCGACATAAAATTGCGCTAAGCCATGAGCGAAGTACGAGCAGCCCTGCGATATGCCAAAGCGGTAATGGAGCTCGCCGTGGACCAGAATAAGGTCAGGGCGGTAGAGAGCGACATGCGCACGGTTCAGGAAACCGTGGCTGAAAATGACAACCTGCGGGAAATGCTGGCCAGCCCTATTGTGAAAACATCCGATAAGGAGGCCGTGCTCAATGGCATCTTCAAGGATTCCGACATGCTGAGCAAGGAGCTATTTGCCCTGCTGGGCCGCAACAAGCGTATTGGCCTGCTGAGCGAGGTGGCCCGTCAGTTCGTATTGCTGTACGAACGCATGCAGGGGCAGGATGTGGCCCATGTGGTTACGGCCGTGCCGCTCACAGCCGAACTGGAAAAGAAAATCCTGGCAAGGCTCAAACAAATTACAGGCAAGGAAGTTACCGTCGAAAACGTGGTAGACCCTTCCCTGATCGGTGGGTTCGTAATGCGGGTAGGCGATTTGGAATACAACGCCAGTGTTGCCAGCAAATTGTCGAACCTGAAAAGAGAACTCACAAACAGTTAAACCTCTAAACCCGGGCAGCCTCAGGTTGTCCGCATTTATATACAGTAGAAAATGGCAGGAATTAAAGCAGCTGAAGTATCAGCGATCTTAAAGAAACAATTATCCGGATTCGAGGCGACTGCCTCCCTGGATGAGGTGGGCACCGTACTGCAGGTAGGAGACGGTATTGCCCGTGTTTACGGTCTTTCCAACGCCCAGTACGGAGAACTTGTCGAGTTCGACGGCGGGTTGGAAGGCATGGTCCTGAACCTGGAGGAAGACAACGTGGGCGTGGTACTGCTCGGCCCTTCCCGGGGCGTTATGGAGGGTGCAACCGTGAAGCGGACACAACGCATCGCCTCCATCAAGGTAGGAGAAGGGATCGTGGGCCGCGTGGTCGACACCCTGGGTAACCCGATCGACGGCAAGGGGGCCATAAGTGGTGAGCTGCTTGAAATGCCGCTGGAGCGCAAAGCGCCCGGGGTAATTTTCCGCCAGCCGGTTAACGAACCCCTGCAAACCGGGGTAAAGGCTATTGACGCCATGATTCCGATCGGCCGCGGCCAGCGCGAGCTGGTAATCGGCGACCGCCAGACCGGTAAGACCACCGTTTGTATCGACACCATCATTAACCAGAAGGAATTCTACGACGCCGGCAAGCCCGTATACTGCATCTATGTAGCCGTCGGCCAGAAGGCTTCCACCGTGGCGGGCATTGCCAAAACCCTGGAAGATAAAGGCGCCATGGCCTACACCACCATTGTGGCCGCCAACGCCTCCGACCCTGCCCCCTTGCAGGTGTACGCCCCCTTCGCAGGGGCCGCTATCGGCGAGTATTTCAGGGACACCGGCCGGCCGGCCCTGATTATTTACGACGACCTTTCCAAGCAGGCCGTGGCTTACCGCGAGGTATCGCTGCTGCTGCGTCGCCCCCCGGGACGTGAAGCATACCCGGGTGACGTATTTTACCTGCACTCCCGCCTGCTCGAGCGCGCTGCCAAGGTCATTAATGACGACAGCGTTGCCAAGAACATGAACGACCTGCCGGAGTCGCTGAAAGGCAGGGTAAAAGGGGGAGGCTCCCTGACCGCCCTGCCGATTATTGAGACCCAGGCGGGCGACGTTTCGGCCTATATCCCGACCAACGTAATCTCGATCACCGACGGGCAGATCTTCCTGGAGCAGGACCTGTTCAACCAGGGGGTGCGCCCGGCCATTAACGTGGGTATTTCCGTATCGCGTGTGGGTGGTTCTGCCCAGATCAAATCGATGAAGAAGGTAGCTGGAACCCTGAAGCTCGACCAGGCCCAATTCCGAGAGCTGGAAGCTTTCGCCAAGTTTGGCTCTGACCTCGATGCCGCCACCCTCAACGTAATTGAGAAGGGCCGCCGCAACGTGGAAATCCTGAAACAGGCACAGGGCGATCCGTTTACCGTTGAATACCAAATTGCCATCATCTTCGCGGGAACCAAAAACCTGCTGCGTGAGGTGCCGGTAGACAAGGTGAAAGAGTTCGAACGCGATTTTCTGGAGTTCCTCAACGCCAAGCACCGCAATGTGCTCGACGAGCTGAAAGCCGGGAAAATCACCGATGAGATCACCGACGCCCTGAGCGCTGTGTGTAAAGACCTGGCGTCTAAATACAAAGCCTAAACCAAAGCGCCGGCGGCAGGGTTGCCCCGCCGCCGGCATATGTATACAAGGACTTTCGATTATGGCCAACTTAAAGGAAATTCGCAACAGGATCGCCTCGGTGAGTTCCACCATGCAGATCACTTCTGCCATGAAAATGGTGTCTGCGGCGAAGCTTAAAAAAGCGCAGGATGCCATCACGGCCATGCGGCCCTATGCCGACAAGCTGACCGAATTGCTGCAAAACCTCAGCGCCAACCTCGACGCAGATGGAGGAAGCCGGTATGCTGAAGCCCGTGAGGTGAAAAAAGTACTTGTGGTTTCCATCAGTTCCAACCGCGGGCTGTGCGGTGCCTTCAATTCGAATATTGTCAAACAGAGTGTTGCCCTGACACAAGAGAAATACGCCGGCAAGCAGGTAGATTTCGTGACTATCGGCAAAAAAGCCAACGACCTGTTGCGCAAACGCTTTACCATTGTCTCGAACCACAATACGATTTTCGACGACCTTAGCTTCGAAGCGGTCGCCCAGATCGCGGAAGCCCTGATGCAGCGCTTTGCCGAAGGGCAGTACGACCGGATTGACCTGGTGTACAACCACTTTAAAAACGCTGCCACCCAAAAGGTCATGACTGAGCAATTCCTGCCCATTCAGCCCCCGGCAGAGCGGGTTGCGCCTTCAGTCGATTACCTGTACGAACCCTCTGAGGTGGAGATTGTTTCCCAGCTTATTCCCAAGGCGCTGAAAACCCAGCTGTACAAGGCAATCCGGGACTCCTTTGCCAGTGAACACGGAGCGCGTATGACGGCCATGCACAAGGCAACCGACAACGCCTCAGAATTGCGCGACCAGCTGAAGCTCACCTATAACAAGGCGCGCCAGGCGGCCATCACCAACGAGATTCTGGAGATCGTAGGAGGTGCAGAGGCCCTGGCAGGCTAAACGCCCCTGATAACCGTTACAAACCCCGTAAGCCCTGCTTCCGGGGTTTTTGTTTGCCTGAGGTGGTCAGACGAAGGGAAACCTCCGCCATGAAATATTGGGGGCAGCAAAGCCAGAGAAGCTTTGGCATCAATTTTGGATTCCTACCTTTATGCGAGCAACACTCCACATACCATTTCCCATGAGAGCTATGGTCTATTTGGCGCTGCTGGCCCTGTTGAGCACGGCCGGCTGTTCTTCTCAGAGGCATTTCGAAAAGACCACGCCGTTTAAGGTGTCAGACCCAACCGTACAGGTAATTGCGGCCGGGCGCGAACCGGGCGGAATCAGCACCGAGCTTCGCTTTCGCTTTTCGGCGGAAGACCCCGGGGCGGTGCAGCTCGATTCCCTGTATTTCAGGGGGCGCGTCCTGACACCGGTGCTGACCGAAACCGAAACCGGAGTTGTTGTGTCGGCGAAATACCCAACTGTAAACCTGGTTAAGCCCGACCTGACCATGCACGCCGATTCGCTGCAAGAGGTCGGCAACCAGCCGCCAGCCCCACTGCCTGCGGAAGGAGCCTTGCCCTTTAAACTGGAGCGAAACCAGGCCGTGCTTTCGTATCGGTTGGGTACGGATACGTCCACACGGTATTACCGCATTGACAATATTGTTGAGAAATCGGCCAGGGCCATGCCGGAAAGGCCGCATTAGCAACTTTGACGGCTTGTGCTAATTGCCTAATTTAGGCAGTAATATAACGCACTGCTCTTTGAGGCTGTTTCACAAACTCTTCAAGCAAACCTTCATTTACGGCCTGGCCACGGTATTACCGCGCATGTTGTCGTTTTTGCTGGTACCCCTGTATACCGAGGTGATGCCACCCAACGGCTATGGCGAGCTTACCATTATCTTTACCTTCTTCGCCATTTTCAACGTACTGTTGGCCTATGGCATGGAAACGGCTTTTTTCCGGTTTTACAACAAGGAATCGGAGCCCGGCCGCGTCTTGTCTACCTCCCTGATTACCCTGTTGGGCTCTACCCTGCTGTTTTTCCTGATCTCAGCCGTGATGCGCAAGCCCCTGGCGGCCATGATGAATATTGAGATCTCCTATTTCTGGTATTTTGT
>JAHECA010000016.1 GCA_024642005.1 Robiginitalea sp.
GAAGACCAGCTGGAGTATGATCAGAACGGATGTATACGCGATTCTGATCCGGGAGCTATTCGTCAACAAAGTTTCTTCTAAAATTAATCCAAAGCCTTCACGAATTGATAAATCAGTCGTTGAATGGATGTTTTTGTAAGTTCGGCTGCACGCTGACCGGGATGTTTTTGCCGAGGTCGCAGGCCTTAAGCCTTAGCGTCCTGTCCGGCCGATTCGGCGTATCATCCCCCGGAAGATAAAATAGTGGAAGGGGAGCATGCTGTACCAGTACAGCCGCCCCAGGAAACCCCGAGGCCGGAAGGTGGCGATCTGTTCCAGGATGTTGTCGTTGTCGATGCGGAATTCGAGCCAGGCCTCCCCGGGCAGCCGCATTTCGGCAAATAGCAAAAGGCGTCCCATATCGCGGTCGGCCAGCAATACCCGCCAGAAATCAAGGGAATCGCCGGGGTTGATGCGGTCGGCATGCGTCCGGCCCCGCCTGAGGCCCACTCCCCCGATCAGCTTGTCGATAAAGCCCCTGATCAGCCAAAGCCAGTTTGCGTAGTACCAGCCGCGTTCGCCTCCTATGGTCCAAATCTTCTCCAGCACGGCTTCCCGGTCGTGAATTTGCAGCGACTTGTGATCGCGAAGGATGCCGTAATGGGGCACCTGAACGTATTTACCGAGGCTCTCGTCAAAACGGCCGCTCACCATGCTGTCTTTCCAGCTGCTCACCACCGCGTTTTGTTCGATCATCCTGAAAGCCATATCGATGGCCTCCTCATAATTAAGGGTTTGGATTCCGAGCATCTCGCCGAGCCGGTTGTCGCGGGCCACGGTTTCCATTTTCATACTGTTAACCAGGTTCACGGCGAGTTTGTAAGAGGTGGAGGTAACGAAATACAGCCAGTAGGAAGAAAGCCTGGGAGACATGATAGGCAACGTGATGATCCAGTTGCGAAACCCGCGAACCCGGGCATAACGTTTGAGCATTTCCTTGTAATTGAGCACGTCGGGGCCGCCGATGTCGAACGATTGCCCGAAAGTGTCGGGCCGGCCAAGCACTTCGGTCAGAAAGGCAATTACATCGCGGATGGCGATGGGCTGGGTTCGTGTGAGCACCCACTTCGGGGTAACCATTACCGGCAGTTTCTCGCAGAGGTCCCGGATGATCTCGAAGGAGGAACTCCCCGAACCAACGATAATTGCCGCCCGTAAAACGGTGAGCTGGAAAGCCCCCTGGTACAGGATGTCTTCCACATTTTTACGCGACTCCAGGTGGCGGGAAAGCTTTACTTCGTTAACAATACCGCTGAGGTAGATTACCTGCCGGGGTTTTGCCCATGCCATGTACTGGTTGAAATTGAGGGCGGCGCGCGCCTCGCGCAGGTGGAAGTCGCGGGTGGTTGTGCTCATGGAGTGCAGCAGGTAATAGGCCGCATCGATGTCGTCGGGTAATCGCCCCGGTTGCGGGTCCTCCAAAAAATCGACTTCCACAACCGTTATTTTGTAGCGCTCCCCGAGATCGACCCATAAGCGGTTGCGGTCGCGAACCGTGCAAACCACTTCATGCCCTGCTTCCAAAAGGGCGGGCAAAAGCCGCATGCCGATGTATCCGTTTGCCCCTGTAAGCAGTATTTTCATAGCACCTGGTTTAAATGGGACGGGTCTGCCCCTGACCGGGCCGCCTGCCAGTCGGCTTTCAACCGGAGGAGCTTTGTAAAGAACTGCTGGGCAGCCCGGGTATCGGCTTCCACGCGCACGAAATACTGGTCTTTGTGAATCGTATATACCCCCAGGTCACCTTTCAGCAGGCTCAGTTTGTAGTAAGGCACCACCAGGGCGTAGCTCTCGAGCAGGCTGCGAAAGCCCAGGATAATGCCCCATGGCCTGAGTTCAATATTACAGGTGTTGCGGGTGTTGTCGAGCAACAGCAGGTTGCGGACCTCCAGGCTGCTCTCCCGGATGACCAGGCGTGGGGAGCCGATGCCTCCCAGGCTCCAGCGTTGCCTTAATGGGAACGGTTTTCCCACCAATGCGTCGATTTTCCGACGGAGTTCCGTGTTGTTATAAGAGACGTTTGCCAGCATTTCACATAGGCTCCCCAATGCGGAGGAGGTTTCCGTCTCCATCCAGTATGGAGAATTCGCGCATCTGCCAGGGCTGGTCTTTCAGGGCACCGTTGGGGTGTACCACCCCTGCTTTCCACATTTCTGCGTACAGGGTGTCTACGCCCTTCACATACAGGTAACAGCCTGTATTTTTAGGAATAGCCGGGTCGTCGCATTTCCAGAAATGCAACTGAATGTTGTCGCGGCCCAGGATAGCATAGTTTTCATCTATCCACCCCGCTTTGCGGAAGCCCAGCCTTTGGGTATAAAAGTCCACGGTTTCCTGGATATTCAGGGATGCCAGTACTGGTGCTGCTTCGTTAATTCCCTCCATGGACTACTTTTTTGTAAAGGTAGCCAAATGGATGCAAATTCTGCGAATCGCCTGCAGGCTGCGGCAAAAACGACTGAAATTCCGTAATTTTGCCCCTTGAAATTGCCTGATATGTCTTTGGATACCCTGATTGCCGAAAAGGTGCGAGAAGCTGTTGCTGCCCTGTACGGGCAGCAGCTCGAATCTGTGGAACTGCAGCCGACCCGCAAGGAGTTCGAGGGGGATATAACCGTCGTGGTCTTCCCCATGCTCAGGCAGCTCAAGGGGAACCCGGCCGCAATCGGGGAGGCCATCGGCAAATACCTGGCCGAACAGGTGGCCGAAGTGGCCGCTTTCAATGTGATCAAAGGGTTTTTGAACCTGGTGGTGAGCGATGCCTATTACCTGGATTTTTTCGAGGAAATCCGCAAGCAGGACCATTACGGCTACCAGCCCCAGCGACCCGAAGGGGCCGTGATGGTTGAGTATTCCTCTCCCAACACCAACAAGCCCTTGCACCTGGGCCATATCCGCAACAACCTGCTCGGGTATTCCGTGGCCGAGATTTTGAAGGCCTCAGGGCGCAAAGTCTACAAAACGCAGATCATAAACGACCGCGGCATCCACATCTGCAAAAGCATGGTTGCCTGGCAGCAATTCGGCCGAGGCGAGACCCCCGAAAGCAGTGGGCTCAAAGGGGACAAACTGGTCGGGAATTACTATGTAGCCTTTGATCAGGCCTATAAAAAGGAAATAGCAGAGCTGGTTGCCAAAGGCATGCCCGAAGAGGAAGCGGCCCGCGAGGCGCCAATTTTTAAAGCGGCTCAGGAAATGCTGCGCAGGTGGGAAGCCGGCGACCCGGGGGTAGTGGCCCTCTGGAAAGAAATGAACGCCTGGGTTTATACCGGCTTTGAACAAACCTACCGCGAACTGGGCGTCGATTTTGACAAACTTTACTACGAAAGCGATACCTACCTGCTCGGGAAGGAAGTGGTGGCAGACGGCCTGGAAAAAGGAGTGTTCTACCGCAAGGACGATGGCAGTGTCTGGATCGACCTCACCGACGAGGGACTGGACGAAAAAATCGTGCTGCGATCCGACGGTACGGCGGTGTACATGACCCAGGATATCGGCACGGCCATCCAGCGCGTGAAAGACTATCCGGATATCACGGGCATGGTATATACCGTGGGCAATGAACAGGACTACCATTTCAAGGTGCTGTTCCTCATCCTTAAAAAGCTCGGGTACTCCTGGGCCCGGCAACTCTACCACCTGAGCTACGGCATGGTAGACCTGCCCAGCGGCAAGATGAAGAGCCGGGAAGGCACAGTGGTTGACGCCGACGACCTGATGCGGGAGATGGACGCCACGGCCCGCAGCATCTCAGAGGCAAGCGGCAAGCTGGAGGGGTATGCAGAAGGCGAGAAGGAAGTCCGCTACCACCAGATCGGCATGGGGGCCCTGAAGTATTACATCCTCAAGGTAGACCCGAAAAAACGCATTCTTTTCGACCCCGAAGAATCCGTGGACTTCCAGGGCAACACCGGTTCCTTCATCCAGTATACTTACGCCCGCATCCAATCGATCCTCAGGCGGGCCGATTTTGATTACAACGTGCCGGTTTCCAAATTGCAGCTTACGGCGCTCCAGCCCAAGGAAAAGGAACTGCTCAAAGACCTGGCACAGTTCCCCGGGGTGATTGCCGAGGCCGCTGCCCAATACAGCCCGGCCCTGGTCGCCAATTACACCTACGACCTGGTAAAGGACTTCAATTCGCTTTACCAACAGCTCTCTATTCTGGGGGAAGAACACCCCGACCACCGCATCTTCAGGGTGCAGCTCACTGCCAAGGTAGGCGAGGTGATCCGTTCGGCAACCGCGCTGCTGGGCATAGAGGTGCCGGAGCGCATGTAAGGGTCAGGTTCTGTCTGCTATTTCCTGGTCGAGCAGCGCCAGGATGGTATCAATCTCTTCCAGAAGGGGCAGGTAGTGGAATTTCTCGGTGCTCATGGCCGTTACGATAAAGATCAGCGTGCTGTTCTCAAACTCCCGCGACCGGAGCAAGGCGAGGTTGGAGCCGGGGTTTTGGCTTTTTTCAAGGCCGAGTTCCCCTTCGGCCACGCCGGTTAGCTCCAGAACGCTTCGCACGCTGGCCTGGCCGGTGCGGGTCAGGTCAATGGCATCTGCTTTTTGTACCCTCAGATTGGCTTCCTGCAGGCGGATTCGCTCTACCCGCGATTCCCAGGAGGTCAGGTGGGTTCGCAGGTGGGTATTGCCGATTAGCTCAAGGCGGCCCGAATTGATCATTTCTTCGAGCAGGCTGTTATTCGGATTGTAGTCTATGTCTTCTGAAAAAGCCCCGTACAGTAATCGGGCCAGGCCGGCCTCAGACGGAAGGGTATCGGTCTGTGCCATGAAATTTACCAGCTCCCTGGCCTGGTCATACGAATTACGGTTTGCCTCGACCAGGTTTTGCAGCCTGATTCGGCTCAGTTCAAATTCTTTGTGCAAACCGGCCAGGTAAAACTGTTCCCTTTTGGCCAACTGCCGGTCTTCGTTCCAGTTGTCGATCCAGAAGGCCACCAGTATCCCCGCCACAATAAGGAGGATTTCTCCAAAGGCGTAAATCAGGTAGCCGCCCGCGTTCTTTTCCTGCAGGAGTTTCACCCTGAAGTTTCGCAAGACACGGCTCATCGGTTTGGTTTTCTTATTGCCATTGGGGCTAAAGTAGAGTTTTTTGGATTGGGGCACAACCCGCCTCAGAACCTGACGCGGAAGCTGAGGTTGGGCGTCAGGCCCAGGGATAGGCTTTCGACCTTTTCAATCTCATTCTGATCGTTGAGCCGGTAATACGTATTGAGCAGGTTGCGCCGGTTGGTAAGGTTGAGCACCGAGGCGCCCACAGAGGCCCTGACCGTCTCGGACAGGTCGAAGTCGTACACGGCCGACGCATCGGCCCGGAAATAATCGGGCAGGCGGCTGCTGTTGGGCTCCTGATAATTGATCCGGTTGGGGAAAACAGTGTTATCTATCTCATTGGGGGCAGGTTGGGGCTGGGTAAAAGGGCTTCCGGTACGGTAGTTCAACCCGACCCCGATCTTGAAAGATCCTGAAGTATAATTGGTACCCAGGGTAACCGTATGGCGGATATCCTGGTTGTTGGGGAAGGTCTCCGGGTTCAGGGTGGGGAAGTGGTAGGTATTGCGGTTCCAGGCATAGCTGAGCCAGGTGCTCCAGGCCTCGCTCTTGAAGTTGAGCAGCGCCTCCATACCATAAACCCGGTAATCGCCGATCTCCCCGTCAAACTGGTCTTCGTTCTGGAAACCCTGGGTGTCGGTGGTAATGTCGTCAACCTTTTTGTAAAAGCCCTCGAGACTGGCCAGCCAGTTGCCCCGGTCGTAATGCAGGCCCAATGACCCCTGCTGGCTTGTTGCCACCGGCAGGCTGCGACCGTCGGCCAGAATCCACCGCCTTTTCTCGATGCCCAGGAAATTCTGCTCCAGGTCTACCTTCTGAAGGCTCGACTGGTTTTTGGTTTCACCCAGCGCCTGCAGGTAGAGGTGGGGGCTCAATTTGTAGTGGAAGCTCAGGCGTGGCTCAGCCCTGAACCGGGTAAAATCGTCCGGGTTGGTCAGGTAGTTGAGCCGAACTCCTGCCGTGGTGAGCAGCCGCCCCCCGGGCCCCTGGTAGGCCCATTCGGTAAACAGGGCATGGGTGTAGAGCACGTCTTTAATTCGGCTCACAAATGGAGGCTGGTTTACATCGGAGATGTTGGCAATCCCGGTAACCAGGAACTGGTACCCGGAGTTCCAGGTGAGCCCGCTCCCGGCAGCAATGCTCAGCCGCGTTTTCAGGGCCGTTTCCATTACCTGGTTCGACTGGAGCAGAATTTGCCCGCTCTGTTCGGTCTGGTACTCGGAATCGAGGTCGTATTGCGTAAAATAGCCCTCCACTTCTGTGTTCAGGCGCGAATTCCACGTGCTTTTGAGTATTCCGCCAAGCCCGAAATTGGCCTGGCTCAGCGTGCTGCGGTTTGTGCTGCCATCGGCCGCCAGTACCTCGTTATAGGCCAGGCGGTTGCGGATGTACAGCACATTAAGGCGCAATTGCTGTTCGGGGCTCCAGTCGTACAGTACCTTGCCTGAGAAATCGTAGAAGTAAAAATCTTCGTCCCTGCTTTCAAACCGATCGCTGTTGAGCCTCCCGGGGTTGCTGATCTGGGTGTCCTGAAAGACCCGGTCTGAAAAATTGCTGTAGGTGGGGGTATTCAGGAAATCCGTAATCGAGCGCCGGGCAGAAACCTGCAGGGCCAGGCGGTCTGAAAGCGGCAGGTGGAGGTAGGCGTCACCGCTGATCAGGTTAAAGCCCGCCCCTCCAAAGTAGTTGCGTTCGACCGCATTGTGGCTGCTCATGCTGATGATGCCGCTCAACCCGTCGCCGTAATAGGCGCTCGACCCGTTTTTGATGATTTCCACCTGGTCGGTCAGATAGGGGTTGAAAGCCGAGATCAGCCCGAAGAAGTGGCCCGACTGGTACATCCTGATCCCGTCCCATAACAGTAGGTTCTGGTCGTTTGTCCCGCCCCGAATGTTGATGTCAGATACGGTTTCGCTATTGCTTTTGATACCCGGAAGGGCCTGAATGCTCTGCAGTACATCGGGCTCGGATTGCCCGGGCAGCAGGCCGAACTGCGAACGGGTCATGGTAATGCTTCCATCGGGTTCCTTCCGCAAGCCGGTGGTCAGGAATTTGTAGACCACCACCTCCGGCAACTGCTGATAGCGTACCGGCAGCAGCAGGGTGGTACAGGGGTGCTGGCGCAGCAGGTTCTCGACCGGTACGTAAAGGGCTTTATAGCCCAGGTGCCTGATGCGCAGGGTGGCCGAGCGCGGGATGTCTTCCAGGCGAAACTGGCCTTCGGCCCCGGTTACCACTACAATGTTAGCGCCCAGCACCTCTATAGTGGCCCCGGGAATGGTGTTGCTTTCGAAATTGTCGAGCACGCTGGCACAGACGGTCACCGTTTCACTCCGGACTACGGTGTAATAACGCTCATTGAGTTTTTGTATGCGGAGCTGGGTTTGTTCGCGGAGCTGTGCGAGGGTTTCTTCCAGGGGCGTGTCAGGGGGCAGTGTTACCTCCATGCTTTGCAGGTCTTCGTCGGCAAAGGAGAACTTAACTTCGAAACGCGTTTCCAGGCTCCTCAGCAAGTCGACCACATTCCAGGTGCCAGCGGCTTCCTGCCCCCTGGACAGACCGGGCAGCAGGAACATCAGTGCGAGGATGCAGCGTAACCTAGCGGGCAGCTTTGGCATAGAAAAGTACTTTGTTCCCATGTACCTCATAGGTGAGCTCTAAGGGGGCACTTATACTTTGTAACGCCAAATTCATATTCGTGTTGCTGAAGGTACCGGTATATAATTCGTCCAGGTTCAGGTCGGCAGCTTCGACTTCAATTGCGTACTGCCGTTCGAATTCCTGCAGCACAAAAGCGAGTGGCATAGACCGGAATGAACTTTCGTTACGCGTCCAGGAAGGTGCCGAGGCGGCTGGGATTTCAGTTTGTGAGATGCGTCCGTTTACCAGGCGGAAAGAGGTGCCGGCGGGAAGCTCCACCGAACGGCCGGCATGGTCTACCCGAACCAGGCCTTCATAACAGCTCACCACAAAAAACCCTCCCCTTTGCAGTACGTTGAATTGGGTTCCGAGCACGGTTACTTCCCCGGCTTCGGTTTCGACCGTAAAGGTTTTCCCCTTGGCTACCTTAAAAAAGGCTTCCCCCTGCAGGTTAACCCGGCGGTGCCCGTCCCAGTCCTTTTTATTGTAGGTAATCTCGGAGCCTGCATTGAGCATTACCTCAGAGGCATCCGGGAGCTGGGTTTCGATGTGTTGGGTATAGCCCGCTTCCAGGGTTGTTTCCTTTCGGCTCATAAAGTAAAAGGTACTGCCTAGCAAGAATACCAGTGCAGCAGCCACGCCAGCCCAGCGATGCCAGGGCCGCAAGGCAACAACACGGCCACCGGAGCCGCCCCGTTTTGTCTTCAGGTGCTCCAGGGCAGTGTCGGCGTCGAAGGCCGGGCCTTCCAGGCGCGAGGCTGTGGCTGCGATCTTCTCGTATGAACGAAACCCGGGGGTAGCCCGAAAGGCCTCCAGTTCTTCTTCAGAGAGCTCGTTATTCAACCACTTTGCCAGGTAATTTTCTTTCACGGTTTATTCCTTTATTGCCTATATAACAACCTATCGACAAAATACCCTACCTCGGGAGGGAATTCGCGGTGCCATTTCGATAAAGATAGGAATTCGACGATTAAGTGCGCACCCTCAGGTCTGGAGGCGTGTAGTTTGGAACGGCAGCCTCAGGATACCTGAACCAGCCCAAGTTCCCGGAACATGCCGGAAAGGGCACGGCGCATGTCGCGCTCGAGTTGAAAATGAATATAGATGTAAAGCGGGATGCCAAGCAGCAGCATCAACAGGGGGTTGCTACCCAGGCGGTCTTTCCCGAGGGCCTGGTAAAAAGAAGCCCGGTGGAAGAAGGCCGAAAGCAAAAAACCCAGGAAGCCGAGCAGGCAGAAAACGCTCAGCAAGGCCTGGTACCATCCGTCTGAAGCGATTACGGTCCCAACCAGGAAAGCCAGGAACATCAGGTACACCATCAGGGCCATCCGCGTATTCCTGCGGAACTTCATAAAGCTCGAAATAGCTTCCCTGAGCCGTATACCGGCAGCTGGCAGCAGGTGCTTATCTGTGCCGCCGCGACGCACGCCACCGGCAATACCGAGAAGGTCGGTAAGGGGCAAAGGCTTGCTGCTATGCTCGTGCGTTCTCATACTTGGTGTATTCCCATTAATCGGTTAACCGGTCAATAAGGGAGACCAAAGTAGGAAAAATTCCCTACTGGGTTTTTTCATTTGGATGAACTGCACTCCTTTTTCGCCATGTTGTCCACTTTCATCGGGGAACTGCATAGTGGCTGAATACTAAAACTGAAACCGACTAAATGGTCTGTAAATGTGTAGGTTGTGGTTTTTATAGCGTTGGCAGTTGGTTACCGGATTATTGCTGCAGGCTTTCATGAGTCCAGGGGAGTCGGGGGAAATCCCCCACCCCGCGAACAAGATAACCGGCTTCTGCGCAATAGCCTTGCAACGTACAGGTAACTAATTGCCGCGATGTGCCATGGCACAGTGGAATTGGGAATCTTCCTCAACCTGCCGGGATCCTGCAGGTCTTGAAATTACTTTGTTAGGGGGGTGGGTGGGGGGACCCTCCAAAAGCTTTGTCCCTTTCAGAAAAGCCCGCTGATTCGCCCTTCCGAATCGATCCCGATCTGCTCCGATGCCGGCCGTGCCGGCAACCCGGGCATGCGCAAAATATTTCCGGCTATGGGAACAATGAAACCGGCCCCCGCTGCGATCTCAAATTCGCGAATGTTGATATCAAATAACTCGGGGCGCCCCAATTGTTTTTCGTCGTCGCTGAGGCTTTTCTGGGTCTTGGCCATGCAGATCGGCAGGCCCGAATACCCCAGGTCTTCGAACCGCTTCAGCTGGGTCTTGGCCTTGTTGGTAAGAATAACGTGCTGGGCCCCGTATATGGTTCGGCATACCTTTTCCATTTTGGTGCGGATGGAATCGCCCAGGTCGTAGGTTGGGTGGAAGCGGCCCTTGCAGGCGGCAACAGCCTTAACCACCCCCTGGGCCAGTTGGGCGCATCCCTCGCCCCCTTTCGCCCAGCCTTCGCTCAGTGCAGCTGGCACTCCTAATTTGGCGCAATGGTCGAGCAGCAGTTTGCGTTCGGCGTCTGTATCGCTGTGGAAGCTGTTCAGGGCAACCACAACCGGAATGCCAAAGCTGCGCAGGCTGGAGAGGTGGCGCTCCAGGTTCGGGAGGCCAGCCCGCAGGGCAGACGTGTCTTCTTCCTGCAACTGGTCAAGGGGTTTGCCCCCGTGGTATTTCAGGGCCCTGATGGTAGCTACCAGCACTACCGCTGAGGGCGAGAGCCCGGCATTGCGACACTTGATGTTCATGAATTTTTCAGCCCCCAGGTCGGCGCCGAAACCGGCTTCGGTTACCACATAGTCGGCCAGGCTAAGCCCCATCTTGGTGGCGATTACCGAATTGGTACCCTGGGCGATATTCGCAAAGGGTCCGCCGTGTATCAGGGCCGGGTTGCCTTCCAGGGTCTGCACCAGGTTTGGCTTGATGGCGTCTTTGAGCAAGACGGCCATGGCCCCCTCGGCCTTCAGGTCGCGTGCAAAAATGGGTTTGCCGTCCCAGGTATCCCCTATATAGATATTGCCCAATTTCGTTTTCAGGTCTTCGAAATTCTCGCTGAGGCAAAGGATAGCCATCACCTCCGAGGCAGCGGTAATGTTAAAGCCGGTTTCGCGCGGAATGCCGCCGGCCTTGCCACCCAGGCCCGAGACGATGTCGCGAAGCCCCCGGTCGTTCATGTCCATACAGCGCTTCCAGAGCACGGTGCGGGCGTCTATGCCCAGGTTGCCGCTCTTGCTTTGCAGGTTGTTGTCGATCAGGGCGGCCAGCAGGTTATTGGCTTTTTCTACCGCACTGAAGTCGCCCGTGAAATGCAGGTTGATGTCGACCATGGGCACTACCTGGCTCCATCCGCCCCCTGCGGCCCCTCCCTTTATGCCAAACACAGGCCCCAGGCTGGGTTCGCGGATCACTGTCATGGCCTTTTTGCCGATCCGGTTCAGGCCGTCGCCCAGGCCGATGGAAGTGGTGGTCTTGCCTTCCCCGGCCGGGGTGGGGGTTATGGCCGTTACCAGGATAAGTTTAGCACGTGGAACCCGGCCCGGATCAATCAGGGAGAGCGGGAGTTTGGCCTTGTCTTTCCCGTAATATTCGAGGTGGTCACGGGAAATGCCAAGGGAATCTGCAATTTCTCGGATGTGCTTGGGCTGTACGCTTTGGGTGATCTCCAGGTCGGTCATAGGAAGGGTTCTTTGGCGGCCCTTAAGGTACACAATTCCGAAGATTTGAAGGGTAGAATCCCCAGGGTTTCCCCGGGCGCTTTGAGGCCTGCAAAGGCGTCGCCCGGGGTGTTCCCGTTTCAGAAGTTGGCCTGGACGGATAAGATGAAATTCCTGCCGGCCCCGGAAAGGCCTGAACTGTAGGGGCGATAGCGCTGGTCGGTTAGGTTTTCCAGGCCCGCACCCAGCGAAATGGTCTCATTCAGGGCATAGTGGGCTTTCAGGTTCAGGGTGTACCAGGCAGGGGCGTAATTCTCTCCATTGGCATCCTTGGCATAGATCTCATCTTTGGCACGCTCTTCCTCCGGTAGGTTTTGAGCACTGCGACGCCCCTGGAACTGGGTATAGCACTGCAGCTCCAGACGGTCGGCCCGATAGGTGAGGCGGCTCACCCCGAAAAAGGGTGCGGCATGGCGCGAAGGACTGCGGGAGCCGTCGTCGAGCTCTTCTTCACCGTGCTGCCAGTTCAGGTCGGTAGAGAACCCGAAACCGGCCGGCAGCTTGAATTCCACACCGGCCTGGATTCCATATACATCGGCCACCGCGGCATTCTGGATTGCCTGTACCCGGCTCAGCTCCCCGTCGTAGACAATGCTGTCCTGCCCGGCCAGCTGATAGTCGCGGCGTACCATGGCATTGTTCAGGCGGGTGTAATACGCCGACACCTCCAGTTTGAACCGCTGGTGGAATACCTTGGCAAACCCCAGATCGGCGTTCAGGGCATATTCGGCTTTCAGGTCGGGGTTGGGGACGGTTACGGCCCCGGGTTCGGAATCGAATACTTTGCCCACATCGTCCACATTCGGCGCCCGGAAGGCAGTGGCCAGGCTCCCCTTCACCACCAGGGTCGGTTCGGGACGGTACACGGCCCCGACATGGCCCGTAAGGGACCCGTCGGAAATCCTGGCCTGGCTGAAAGGGAAGGGGTAAAACGCCGCGTTGTCGCTGAAATCTGCATCAAGGGAAAAGAGGTTATACCGCACCCCGCCCTGCAGGGTCCAGCGCTCGCTGAGCAGGTACTCATCGCTGAAATAGGCCGCCAGGGAACTCCAGGTAGCCTGCGGGTAGCGGGAAGGACCCACGGCCGAGGTTCCCGAGCTAATGTCCTGGTCCACGCCGGTAGATGCCACGTCGTTGAGCACCCATTCCATCCCGTAATACAGTTTGTGCTTTTTCCAGGCGGCCTTGTGGAAATCGAGATTCACCGAATAGGCCTTTACTTTTTCGGTGCGCACCTCCCGGGTGGGATTGTTCAGATTGCGGCTAATGCGGCTCTCTTCAAAAGCCTGGTGGGCCACCCGCAGCACCAACTGGTCGTACAGGCCTGTGTAGGCATCGTGGCTCAGGGAGAAGTTGTTCATCATCCATTTCTGAGGCCCGTAATCCCATTCTGCGTAACGGGGCAGGCCGTTGCGCAGCCGGTTGTGCCGGTCGTAGCGGCCGTAGGGAGAGGTCTCGGAGTAGTGGAAGCCGTACTGGAAGTCCCAGGCTTCATGGGGTTTGAAGCGCACCTTCTGCATCAGGTTTACCTGCGAATACCCCGAGGGGACCTGCAGCAGCGGGTCGTTTTGGGTTATCACCACATCTGTGCTGTCTTGCCGCTGAACGTAAAAGTCCTTGATATAATCGTCAGGGCCGTGGCTTCCCTGGCGCAGGTCGTCATAGTCCCAGGAGCTCAGGCTGGTGACCAGGGCCCATTTTTTCCAGCCCACATTCAGGTCGAGGTGGCCGGTCTTCTCTTTGTTGGCCGAGGCGTACCGGGCAACGGCCTTCCCGGTAATCAAGGGGGCCTCGCTCAGCGAAAGGCGTGGGGTCAGGGTCTGGAAACTCATCACCCCACCGATGGCATCGCTGCCGTAGATTACCGAACCCGGCCCGAAAAGCACCTCGGTGCTTTCGGTGGCAAAAGGGTCGAGGTTAATGACATTCTGAATGTTGCCGCCCCTGAAGATGGCTGTATTCATCCGCACCCCATCTACCGTATAAATTAGGCGGTTGGTGGCAAACCCCCTTATCATGGGGCTGCCGCCCCCCTGCTGGCTCTTCTGGATGAAGACTTTCCCCGAAAGGCCCAACAGGTCTGCGGCGGTTTGTGGGTTTTGCAGGGCTACCTCGCGGGGCGAAACGGAAACAATATTGGAGGGAATGGTTACTTTGGACTGCCGCCAGCGCGTGGCTGAAAGCACCACCTCGTCGAGGTTGATATCGCTGGGTTCCAGGCGCACTTCAAAGCCTGATGCCTCGAGCTCCCGGTAACTGATTACCAGGGTGGCATACCCCAGGGAGCGGACCTGGATGGCTTCGGCGTTTTCGAAGGCAGCCAGGTTGACCTGTCCCTTGGCGTTGGTAACGGTAAAGGCATGGGGGTTTTCGCTATTCAGGGTAACCCCGGGAAGGGGCAGGCCGGAATCGGCGTCGAGCACGGTGGCTGTCTGACAAAAACCCCGGGCGGCCGCCATCAGCAGGAACCCCCATAAAAATAAGGTTCTCATTATTCTTGCGAATTACAAGGTTGAACTAAGGATATGCCGCCCCAAGCGGCGGCGGGGCACGCCGGGCCACCGCAAGGGAAGGCCGCATTGCCCCGGGAGGGTTCAAGCCTGGCGGGGAGGGGCGGGCCGTATCGACAGGACCGGCGAATTGTACTCATGCTCACAGGGCACTGCATCGCTTTCAGAAACTGAACTACCGATCGCCTGCCAGGCATCGGCCTCGCAGTAAAACAACGATTTGAAGTAAGCCAGCAAATGACCGGCCTGTTCTTTCGGCTGTGGGGCATCGCGCAGGAGCTGTGCGGTGAGTGCCCGCAGTTCGCGGTTGAGCCGCGTTTCAGGCTGGTCGGGCCAGCACCAGAATCGCACTTTTTCGCCCGCCTGTTCGACCCGCATCACGTCGTACATGTTGCCCTGGTACTCGAATTCGTCGGGGCGCTCCCAATGCAGGGCTGTACGGGCCTCTTCGAACGTAAATTCGAGCGCGACCAGCTCGCCGGGCTTCGCCTGGGACTGCAGGTGTTGCCGCGCCTCCCGCCTCAGCTCGGCCCGGGTAAGCTGAAACCAACCGCAGACCAGCAGGGGAGGGGTCAGCAGGGTACATAACAGGCCGATTGCAATGAAGTGTTTGGTCACGGTTGGCAGTTTGAAACCCCACAGGCAGGGCTCGGCCTGAAAGGTACGCATTCCGGGCATCCAGTCAAAACCCGGAATGATCCTATAGATGCAAAATAACCTGCAGGCCGGCATCGCCGGGCACATAATAAGGCATAATGGCGCCGTCCAGGCCAGAAGCGTTCCTGAATACCCATCGATGCATCCAGGGATACAGCCAATAGGCGATCTTGGTGCTCAAAATGCCGATTCCGGCACCCGCCGCCACGTCCGTTATCCAGTGCCGGTCGTTGTACATTCGCAGGAAGCCTGTCCCGGCAGCCACCGCATAGCCGGCAACACCGTACCAGATGGATTGGTCTTTATACTCCTGCATCAGGAATTCAGCCCCCATGAATGCCGTTGCGGTATGGCCTGAAGGGAAGGAATTCATGCCTACCCCGTCGGGGCGTTGAACCGGGATGGTGCGCTTGAGTGTATTCACCGTGATGCCCATCACCAGGTATGCCGTTCCCAGGATGAGGGTACGGTCGCGGAAGGAATGTTTTCCCTGTACACCCATGGCATTTAAACCGTAAACCGAAAGGAATGGGACATATTGCGATATATCGTCGGCTGAGAACTGTTCTCCGGCATGCTCTTTCAATTCTTCTTTGACTTGGTTGTTGAGCGAAAGCAGGGTTTGGCTCTCGATCCCTACGATTCCGTAACCCAGCAGCACAGAAGGTACGATTAGCGATTCCATTTTAAAACGGCGTGGGGGATCGGCCTGAGTGCTGTCTGAGAATTGTTGCTGGGCAGGGAGCCATTGCAGGCAAAAAAATAGCGCCATTGCCGCAAACACCCGGCGCAGGTCCGGGAGCCCGCGGCGCCCGCCGAGCCTTTTCTGAGGAATATCCCTGAAGGGTAAAGTCCTGTGAGGTAGCATGCTAATCAATGTAGTCAAGGGCCAGCCTGAATTTTTCCGGGTGGCCCGTGAGGGACACTTCGGGAACTTCAGGGGCCATGGAGGCATTTTCCGGATAACGGCCGTCGGAGGAGGCCAGCTCGCGGAACCCCTGGCTCCAGACATACAAACTTTTCCAGGTGCCCTTTTGTTCCCTTTCCGCGGCGGTAGAAGCAGGCAGGTAAACCGGCAGTTTGACCACCGAGGTGCTCGAGAGGGCCCTGCCATCCCCGTTAATGACATAGAGGTTGCATCCGCCGGAGCCACAGCCATTCGGGTCCATCACATACAGCAAAAATTCGCGGGTGTTCCAGTCGTGGTCCAGGTCTACCTCCAGTTCCAGGAAACGAACCTGGTCGAGTTGCTCATTCGTATACCCATACTCCTGAAGTTTCGCTACTTTTTTGAGGCGGGTGCGGTCTGTGGTATTTACCTGTTTCCTGAGGATTCCCTGCTGGTATTCCTTCATGTATGCATCGTATTGCTCACACGAAACGACAGGCGTGGTAAATACGGGTTCCCTGTTGGCACCGAGGGTGGCCAGGCCATCGTCCGCGATTTTGAAGCCCCGTTGTTCTGCGTAGATCTCCCCTTCCGCAAGATAGGTGGTGGTCGATTGCACAAGTTTTTCGCCTTCCCGGTACACCCCGGATATGGAGCCCCGGGAACCGTCCGTTCCATAAGGGGCATTGATCAGGGTGCCGGTCACCTTTCCGTCTTCCCCGATGCGGAGTCGTATAAATTGATAATTGTACGTTTCCCCCAGCGCTGCGGGGGTGGCCGTGCGGGAAGCAAAACAGTAGTTAGGGAAGGTTGTTGCCTCGCCCGGGCCTGCGTCGGCCTGAATGGTCACCTCGATGGGTTGCTCCTGGGTTTCCGAATCATTTTTGGGCATCTCTTTGCAGGCAATCAGGAGTGCCAGTAGGGTAATGAAGGTCAGTGATTTTTGCGGCATGGGTCAGGATTTATGGAAAGAAGCATGTAGCGGGATCTGGCGATGGCAAATATAAAGATAAGAGGTCCTCTGAAGAGAGGCAATTTCTGGCCTTCCCAAAATTAATGCCGCTTTCAGATCCCGTCGATCTGTTTCCGAAGCGCCTGCAGGGCCAGGTGCATCCGCTTTTCGATGGCCTTAACGCTTACGCCTTCCAACTCGGCGATTTCAGTGTATTTCTTGCCGTCTATGCGGTTGAGCAAAAAGGTGGTGCGCTGGTTTTCCGGCAGAGCCGCCAGGGCTGCCTCCAGCTTGTCTTTGAACTCCTGTTCCTCCATCAGGTAATGGGGGTTCTGGGCGGTAATGCTGGTTTTGGGGTCCTGGTACTTGAGCCGTACCTTTTCGGCCTTGAGCACATTCAGGTACAGGTTGTTGGCCACCGTGTAGACAAAAGCCTTCGCCTTTTCGGGAGCTACCTTGGCGCAGTTTTCCCAGAGCTTAACAAAAGCTTCCTGAACCGCATCGTGCGCCTTTTCTTCGTTGCCAAACTTATAATATATATAGTTGAAAACCGTTCTGGAATGGGCGCGGAACAGTTTGCTATACACCTGATCGTCACAGACATTATCCATTTGGGGGAGGCTTCTGGTTTAAAAGGGGATTGCCCAAAGATATTTGAAAAAAATGAACAGGGGGGTAGGGTAAACCCAAAGTTGGTTGTTTTAAAACCGTAACCCAACAAAAAATTCCAAATCGTTATGAAAAAGTTACTGAACCTGGCAACCTACACCTTGCTGCTCACGGGAGCCCTCTGGCTCGGTTCGTGCCAGGAGGAGTTCGAGGAAGTGAATACCTCGAGCACCACCGGCACCTCCTTTAAAGCTACTTCCGAAACAGCCGTGCTGATCGAGAACACCTCTTCTCTGGACGGCTCGTTCGACAACATCGTGGACGGCTCGAGCTGCTTCGCGCTGAATTTCCCGTACACGGTTAACGTAAACGGGCTCGACATCACCATCGATTCGCGCGAAGACCTGGATCTGATCGAGGATGTTTTTGATGAATTTGACGAAGACATCGACATTCTCGATATCATCTTCCCGATTACCATCACACAGGCCGATTTTACCGAAATCGTGATCAACAACAAGGAAGAGCTGGCCGAACTGGTGCGCAGCTGCGTGGAAGGCGGTCAGGACGACGATATCGAGTGTATCGATTTCGTGTACCCGGTAACTTTTTACACCTTCGACATCAACAATACCCAGACCGGGAAAGTTACCGTGGAGAATGACGAGCAACTCCGCCGGTTCTTCCACGAGTTGGGTGAAGACGACATAGTAAGCCTGGAATACCCTGTTACCCTTATGAAAAAGGACGGTACCGAAGTACAGGTTTCCAATAATGAAGAGCTGGCCATGGCCTTGCGGATGGCTAAGGATTCGTGCGACGAAGACGACGACAACGACTACAACGACGACGACTTTAGCTTGGAGCGCCTTGCGGCTTATCTGCCCGAATGCCCATGGGTCGTGCTGACCGTAGAACGCGACGGCACCGACCAGAGCGGCCAGTACGAGGCCTACCTGTTCACCTTCGGCGCCGACGGTAGCGTACAGGTGAAAGACCGGGGCGGCAATACCATCAACGGCGAGTGGAACCTGCGTATGTCTGACCATGGACCGGCCCTTACCCTGGCTTTCGACACCCTGGTAGACTTTAACCTGGAGTGGTACGTATGTGAAATAGGAGAAGGCAAGATCAAGCTATATGGCTCTGAAGGGAACCGCATCGTAATGCGAAGCAATTGTGGCGATCCGGGAGACCTACTGCCGGGAGCCCTTACCGAAGTACTGCGCGAGTGCAGCTGGATTATCAAGAAGGTCACCAACCAGGACATGGATATCGACCGCCTGATTGGCTATGCGTTTGAATTCCAGGCCGAAGGCGTGGTAACCCTCAGCAACGGCACCACCACCTCTGCCGGTACCTGGGCAGTTGCCCAGGGCACCAACGGAGGGCTGGTACTGGCCATCACCATGGGCGACGAACCCGGGGTGAGCTTTGAATGGCCGCTGCGCGACCTCCTGGACAGTCGCCTGAAGTTCGAGGCCGCTGACTTCGGCTACGAGCTTGTACTGGAGCGCGTATGCGCCAACACCCCCGACGGGGATGTGCTGGAGATCGGTAACATCCTGATGGGCGGCGACTGGACTGTGTTTGCATATATGGAAGGCGACATGGACGGAACATCCAATTATGACGGATTTGATTTCAGCTTCGGCATGGAGCAGGTGCTCACGGTCAGCACCAACATGGACCTCCTTACTACCGGCCTGTGGCGGGTAGTACGCGACAGCGAGGGCAACCTGAAAGTCTACCTGAACCTTGGGGATGGCGATGACGTCTTCGCAGACCTGACTGATGACTGGGATTTGGTGTCGGTAACCGCAAACCGCCTCGAGTTGAAGGATATCAGCGGAGGGGACGGAACCGTGACCACACTGGTCTTTGTGAAATAACAAATCCCTCGCGGGAACACTATATGAACCTGAATAACCCTTATGCTATGAAAATCAAATTTTTTGCCCCCGTGCTCCTGATGTCAGCCCTTTGGTTCGCATCCTGTGATTCCTCGGATGATTCCTCTCCGAACCTGACCCCGGCCGATGCCGCCGAGTTGCGGGCCACGGCCCAGGATGGCCAATGGCGGATTACCTATTTCTTCGACACCGACAAGGAAGAGACCAGCGATTTTGCCGGCTATGTCTTCACCTTCGGCGCCGATGGAACCGTAACCGCCGTCAAGGATGCCACCGAAGTATCCGGCACCTGGTCTGTAAGCGATTCGTCCGATTCGTCTTCAGACGACAGCCCGGATGATTCTTCTGACGTGGATTTTAACCTGTTCTTTTCCGGGTCGCTCCTTTTTGAGGACCTGAACGACGACTGGGACATCCTGGAATACACCGGAACGCGCATCAAGCTGGTCGATGTGAGCGGCGGGAACGGAGGAACCGATTACCTGACCTTCGAGAAAAATTAAGATTTCCTTTTTTGCCCCCAATTTTGTTTGATGAAGGCGGCTCCCCCTACGGAGCCGCTTTTTCTTTGCCGGGTGGGGAAGTGTTCAAGGTTTAAGGTTCAAGGGATTCCTCAGATGTCAGTTCGAGTGTCGCGCCGAAGGCGGGATGTATCGAGAACGCTGGCAGCTCAATGCATAATTGCTGCGCCAATTCTCCCGGCCTTACCGAGAATGCAGTAAAAAGGTGTTAATTTCATTGCTTGACTTTAGGATTGGCGCGCGAAAAATGGAAAATCATATTAAAATTGACCTTTTTGAAGCTTCGAAACTAACAGACGGGGCCAAGCGGCAGGTGGCCGCCCTGTTCGAACAGTTGGCCCCGGGGCGCATCCAGATACCCCTGGCCGAGCTGCTGGAAGCCGGTAACCCTCTAACGGTGGCGTATTGCGAGGCCGGCGGTGACATCGTCGGGATCGCACTGATGTGCACCTACAAAGTGATATCAGGTCATAAAGGCTGGATCGAAGACGTGGTGGTAGACGAAAAGATGCGCGGGAAGGGCATCGGGAAGAAACTGATTGAAAAACTATTGGAAGTGGCCCGGGAAAAAGACCTGTCTGAGGTCTTGCTGTTCTCGGCAAACCACCGGAAGGCGGCTATTGGGCTTTATACCCATCTCGGCTTCCATCGCAAGGACAGCGGCCTTTATATCCTGAAAATCCCTTGAATCGCATGAAAGGGAAGCCGTTGCGGCAAAAGGATTTCCCGCCGGGTTGCAGGGGAAGCATGAAAAACGGGCATTTATCGCCGATATCGACAAGTAGCCATTTTGTAAAAATCCCTACATTTAAAGGGATTCCAATTGTTTGGAATCCAGTCCTAAATTGATTCCAAAGCAGGTGATGCATATACCCGAAACGTCGACCATCCAACCCTGGCTCATCTTCGAAGATGCCCCGGCTGCCCTGGCCTTTTACAAGGCGGCTTTCGGGGCCCGTGAGACCTACCGCCTGGAACCTGTGCCCGGGGAACTGGTGGCCCGGCTCTCGGTGGGCGGGGCCGAATTCTGGGTAGCCAGCGGGGGCGTGAAAAATCCCGACATGCATCAAAGCGTCCGCTTCGTTGTGGTCGTGCCTGACCCGGAAGCGTACTTTGAGCAGGCCCTGGGCGTCGGGGCTACCGCGGTGTTCGCTCCGCGGGCAGACCACGGCTGGTTTTCGGCCAAGGTGGCCGACCCCTTCGGCCACCACTGGGAGTTCGGACACGAAGTGGACTAGTTTTATAAAAGGGGGTGCTTCCAACAGCCCCGGGAATTGGCATTTTGATATGAAGCAGCTTATCTTAAAACCCTATGCCTTCTTTTGGGGCGTTATTCCGCTGATCTTGCTGGTCTCATTCCTGTTCGGCGATACCGTTTACTACCTGAATGTATACGACCTGCACCAGGCCTTGCCCTACCGTGAACTGGGCTTCCTGATCGCATCCCTGTCATTTGCTATCGGGGCCGGCTACTGGATGGCCCTGAAGCGGAAGCGGGTGTTGTCGCCCGGTCTCAATACCTTCCATATGCTCGTGACCCTGGTGGGCCCTGTCGGGGCCATGCTGGCCACCCTCCTGAAGCGCCCCATCTCCCTGCCGGTAAGCGATGTGCTGCAATACGCTGCAGATACCCAGTACAACGACCGGATTTTACTGGCGTCCTACGCCCTGTGGCTGGTAACGATACTCGGGCAGGTGGCCTTTCCGGTGAACCTGTTTCGGGCCTTTAGGCGGAAAACGGGGAAAGGCTGAAAAGGTTTGGGATCTTGATCAACGATGGAAAAAATCTCAGGCCAGGCCAGATGGCGATATCGCCCGGTGCAGTGGTGATCCACACCCTCATCGAGCAACATCCGGGTATGCCGTTAAACTTGCCTGTCTGGAATTTCCATTCTCAGGATTTTCTAGGTGCAACACCTTCGTGCCCTGATGGTAATAAGGCAAATAAATCGTAATTTCACAGTCTTTTGGCCCCATATTTGAATACACATTTTAAAAACGCTGACTGCATGAAACTTTACCGGAACCTCCTTGTTCTCGTCGCCCTGGTCTTTTCACAAGGACAGGTAACCGCCCAGGCCCAACCCCCCAAGCTTGTGGTGGGCATTGTCGTGGATCAGATGCGATACGACTTCCTGCATAGATACAGCGACCATTACGGGGATGACGGCTTCAAACGACTTATGAGGGAGGGTTTTTCTTTTGACAGCACCAATTACAACTACGTTCCGACAGTGACCGCTGCCGGACACGCTTCCATTTATACCGGCACAACCCCCTCCCGCCACGGGATCATTGGCAACACTTGGTACGACCGCAACCTCCGCATCAGTGTATCGAATGTAGAGGATCCCACGGTTCATATCATTGGCTCTGCAGTGCCAAATCCAAACGGCTTTTCACCGGCACACCTCCTTACCAAAACCATCACGGATCAGATTCGGACCAAAATGGGGCCGGAGTCTAAAATAATCAGCGTATCACTCAAAGACCGGGGCGCCATATTACCCGGCGGCCATAGCGCCAACGCCGCTTACTGGCACGATTATGAGACCAGCCCCGGGAATTTTGTAAGCAGCACGTTTTACCAGGATTCCCTGCCCGGATGGGTGGCCGAGTTCAATTCGGAAGGCCGGTCAGAAGCCTATATGGGCCAGGTCTGGAATACCCTGCTTCCCTTGGAGGAATACGATGAGAGTGCCCCTGACGACAACGGGTATGAGTCGCTGATGCGCGGCAAGCAGGCCCCCGTTTTTCCGTACGACCTGGCAGCCATCCGGGATACCTATGCCCCAAACGAACCCTATCTGAACGTGTTATGGGTCACCCCTTTCGGCAATACGCTTTTAAAGGATTTCGCCATTCGCGCCCTGCGGGAGGAACACCTGGGCCAGGATGCTATCACGGATGCCCTCTGCATCAGTTTTTCGAGCACCGATGCCGCCGGCCACACTTTCGGGCCCCAGTCTGTAGAAGTGCAGGACATGTATCTGAGGCTTGACCGCGATATTGCCGAGCTGCTCCAGGTGCTTGACCAGGAGGTGGGCAAGGGAGAATACCTCCTTTTCCTTACCTCAGACCACGGTGCACAACCGGTGGTTTCCTATGCCGTCGAGCAGGGATTGCCTGCCGGGCTGGCGGTGATCCCCCGGTTTGAACATAGCCTGAATTTTTCCCTCTCCCTCAAATACGGGGCATTCAATTGGATTGAATCCTTCGGGACGAATGAAATTTATCTCGACCATGCGCTGATCGCCGAAAAAGGGGTATCCCTCCCCGAGATGCAACAGGCTGTGGCAGACTTTATGAAGGAACAGCCCGCAGTCAGCTACGCACTTACGGCTACCGAACTTCGTGAGAACAAATATGACTCCGGCTTGCCTGCCATGGTACAGAATGGCTTTTACGAAGACCGGTCGGGAGATGTCATCCTGGTCTATGAGCCTGGTTTTGTGGCTACTTATGACTTCAGGACGCCGATCACCAAGGTTCGTGGCACACAGCACGGTTCCGGTTATGAATGGGATACCCATGTGCCCCTGCTTTGGTTTGGCGCCGGTGTCCCGAGTGGTGCCTCGGCCCGCAGGGTACACCCTACGGATGTTACCCCCACGCTGGGCCGGTTTTTAAATGTTCCGATACCGGAAGGTGCTACAGGACAGCCCCTGCTGGAATTGTTCGAGCCGGCCAGGGGAAGCAATTAATACCCGTGTGCAGTTCGTTGCTGCACCCGTGCAGCTGCACATATTTGCCCCAATCCACCGCCAATCATTATCTTTGCAAGACCAAAAAAAAAATGAGGTAAGCCGATGTTTGAAAACCTAAGCGAAAAACTCGACAGGGCCCTCCAGGTACTCAAAGGGCACGGTCAAATCACGGAGATCAACGTGGCAGAGACCACCAAAGAGATCCGACGGGCACTGCTCGACGCCGACGTCAACTTTAAGATCGCCAAGGATTTCACCAACCGGGTGAAAGAGAAGGCCATAGGGCAGAACGTGCTCAGCACCCTGCAGCCGGGGCAGCTCATGGTGAAGATCGTCAAAGATGAACTCACCGAACTCATGGGCGGCAGCTCCGAGGGCATCGACCTCTCCGGCAACCCGACGGTCATCCTGATGTCGGGGCTCCAGGGTTCGGGTAAAACCACATTTTCCGGGAAGCTGGCCACCTTCCTCAAGACCAAGAAAAATAAAAAACCATTGCTGGTGGCCTGCGACGTATACCGTCCGGCGGCCATCGACCAACTGCACGTGGTGGGCGAACAGATCGGCGTACCGGTCTATTCCGACAAGGAAAACAAGAACCCGGTGGCCCTGGCCCAGGCGGGTATTGCCCAGGCCAAAGCCAACGGGAATAACGTGGTGATCATAGATACCGCAGGGCGCCTTGCGGTAGACCGGGAAATGATGGACGAGATTGCGGCCATCCGCGATGCCGTGAAACCGCAGGAAGTGCTCTTTGTAGTCGATGCCATGACCGGGCAGGATGCCGTCAATACGGCCAAGGCCTTTAACGATGTGCTCGATTTCGACGGGGTTGTGCTCACCAAGCTCGACGGGGATACACGGGGCGGAGCGGCCATTTCCATCAAGTCAGTGGTCGACAAGCCCATCAAGTTTATTGGAACGGGCGAGAAAATGGAAGCCCTCGATGTATTCTACCCCGAGCGGATGGCCGACCGTATTTTGGGCATGGGCGACGTGATCTCCCTGGTGGAAAGGGCCCAGGAACAGTTCGATGAAGAACAGGCGCGCCGCATCCAGAAAAAAATTGCCAAGAACAAGTTCGGCTTCGACGACTTTTTGAGCCAGATCCACCAGATCAAGAAGATGGGGAACATGAAAGACCTCATCGGCATGATCCCGGGGGCAGGCAAGGCCCTGAAGGGGCTCGACATCGACGACGACGCCTTTAGGCACATCGAGGCCATCATCTATTCGATGACCCCGGATGAGCGCTCTAACCCGTCTTTGCTGGATGCGCGCCGCAAGAAACGCATCTCCGCCGGGAGCGGCACCAGCATTCAGGAGGTGAACCAATTGCTCAAACAGTTTGACCAGATGAGCAAAATGATGAAGATGATGCAGGGCGGGGGCGGCAAGAAGATGATGCAGATGATGCAAAACATGAAACCCTAACGGGATCAAATTCCAAATTTGAAATTCTAAATTCCAATCGGATGACCCTGCTCGACGGCAAAAAAATCTCAGACCAGATCAAAGATGAAATCGCGGCCGAGGTGGCCGGTATGATCAGGCGGGGCGAGAAGGTACCCCACCTGGCTGCCGTTATCGTTGGCAGTGACGGCGCCAGCCTCACCTATGTGGGCAGCAAGGTAAGGGCCTGCCAGCGGATCGGTTTTGAATCGACCCTCAAGCAACTGCCTGAATCAACCACGGAGGAAGAGCTGCTCGAAGTGGTGGCCGAACTCAACGCCGACTCCGACATTGACGGCTATATCGTGCAGCTGCCCCTACCCAGGCACATCGACGAGCAGAAAATCCTGTTGGCCGTTAATCCCGACAAAGACGTGGACGGCTTTCACCCCACCAACTTCGGGAAGATGGCCCTGGAACTGGAGAGCTTTATCTCGGCCACGCCCTATGGCATTATGGAGCTGCTCCGGCGCTATAATGTGGAAACTTCCGGGAAGCATGCCGTGGTGATCGGCCGAAGCAACATCGTGGGCAGGCCCATCAGCATATTGCTTAGCCAGAAAGGGGAGGGCGCCAATGCCACGGTAACCCTGGTCCACAGCCGTACCCGAAATTTACCGGAAATCACCCGTCAGGCCGACATCATCGTTTCGGCCCTTGGGGTACCCAACTTCCTGAAGTCCGACATGGTCAAAGAAGGCGTTGTGGTTGTAGACGTGGGCATTACGCGCGTACCCGACGCCAGCCGGGAGCGGGGGTATTACATCTGCGGCGACGTCGATTTTGAGGGGGTCAGCAAAAAGGCTTCCTTCATTACGCCCGTCCCGGGCGGGGTGGGCCCCATGACCATCGCCATGCTGCTCAAAAACACCCTGCTGGCGCGGCAGCGCCACCGGACCCGCACTTAGGCAGTCTGTTGCTGCTGCTCATTGGGGGTGAGGGTGTCGAATTCGGTATCACTTTCGTCGTTGGTGCAGCTGTTGAGGGTGCCAACCAAGACGATGGCCAGCAGCGCGTAGGCTAATTTCTTCATAGCGACAGATTTTTAGGGGCTTTCCTTCCTTAACGCACTGGTGCCTGCCTCTCGTATTATTTTTCGATGAACGGTACCTGAATTTCCCGGGCGTTGAACTGCTTGTACTCCCATCAAAAAGAACTATCTTTTTGAAAAATTTCCCAGGCATGCGCACTTCCTTCTTCCTTGTTTTTAGTTTGTTGCTCCTGGCTGCCTGCCAGGGTGGCCCTGCCCCGGGCCCCGTTGTTGAAATCGGCGTCAGCTTTGCCGAATCGGTGGGCGATACGGCCCTGGACGGCCGGCTGCTGCTGATGCTTTCCAACGACCCGTCGGCCGAACCGCGGTTCCAGATCAACCCGGGCCTGAACGGCCAGCTCATTTTCGGCATGAACGTCGAAGGCATGAAAGCCGGGCAGGAGGTAACCTTCGATGCCTCTCACTTCGGCTTTCCTTTTGCCAGCCTCGCCGATGTGCCTCCCGGGACGTACCGCGCCCAGGCGCTGTTGCACGTGTACGAGACTTTTAACCTTTCCACGGGGCAAACCGTCAAATTGCCCATGGACAATGGCGAAGGCCAGCAGTGGAACCGATCCCCCGGCAACCTGTACAGCCAGCCGGTTGAGGTTACCGTGACCGCGAAGGGCATCGAGGGCCTGCACCTGGTCATGGATCAGAAAATCCAGCCCATCCCGGAGCCGGAAGACACCCCCTGGATCAAACACGTAAATATCCGCTCCGAAAAACTCTCTGAATTCTGGGGCCGCGACATGTATCTGGGTGCGCATGTGCTGCTGCCCAAGGGCTTTGAGGAACACCCCGAGGCCCGGTATCCGCTCATGATCTTCCACGGCCATTTCCCGGCCGATTTCGGCGGGTTCCGCACCACGCCCCCCGATCCAAACCTGGAGCCCGATTATGCCGCCCGATTTGACGTAAAAGGCTACAACATTATTCAGCAACAGGAAGCCTACGACTTCTACCAGCGCTGGAATGCGCCCGATTTTCCGCGCTTCCTGATTATTGAGATCGAACACCCCACCCCGTATTACGACGATTCCTATGCCGTGAATTCGGCCAGCCAGGGGCCGTATGGCGATGCCATTACCTACGAGCTTATCCCGTACATCGAACAGCAGTTCAGGGGACAGGGGCAGGGCTGGTCGCGCTTCCTCTACGGGGGCTCCACCGGGGGCTGGGAGGCCCTGGCCGTGCAGGTGATGTACCCGGATGAATACAACGGTTGTTTTGCCGCCTGCCCCGACCCGATCGATTTCAGGGCCTACACCCTGGTCGACATCTACGGGAATGAAAATGCCTATTATTACAACAGCGCCTACAAAAAACTTGAGATTCCTTCCCACCGCAACTACCTGGGCCAGATCCAGAATACCGTGCGCGAAGACAACCACCTCGAACTCGTGCTCGGCGACAAGAGCCGCTCGGGCCAGCAATGGGACATCTGGGAAGCGACCTATTCCCCACAGGGCGACGACGGCTATCCGAAGCGCCTCTTCGACAAGCAGACCGGGGTGATCGACAGGGAGGTGGCCGCCTACTGGCAGGAAAATTTCGACCTGCGCTACATTCTGGAGCGCGACTGGGACAAACTGGGGCCCAAACTACGCGGGAAGATCCATATATATTGCGGGGACATGGACAATTACTACCTGAACAATGCCGTGTACCTGATGGAAGATTTCCTGGAGCGCACCACCGACCCGTATTACGAAGGGGAGGTGGACTACGGCGACCGGGCCGAGCACTGCTGGAATGGCGATCCGAATGAGCCCAACCACATTAGCCGGCTGCGCTACAACAGCATGTATGTACCCAAAATTATGGAACGTATCGCCAAATCTGCCCCGGCGGGGGCCGACCTGAGCAGCTGGCGCTACCGTTAAATCAGATTGCTTTGCCATGGGATTCCTGAATTCAGCCAACCAGTTTGCCTGGGTTGCCTTCGGCCTGCTGGCCATCGCCATAGGCTTCTATCCGCTGGTGTACCTGTTTGCGGGTCCCGAAGTAGGGCTGCTGGCCTCAAAGAGCGAAACCCTGTTGGCCGACAAGGCCTGGCAAACCGCCTTCTACGGGCATATTTCCTTTGGAGGACTGGCCCTGCTCACCGGGTGGACCCAGTTTAGCCGGACCCTGCGCAGGAACTATCTGAGCTGGCACCGGCGCCTGGGCCTGGTTTACCTGGTTTCGGTTTTGTTCAGCGGGAGTTGCGGGGTTTACCTGTCCTTTTTCGCGACGGGCGGATGGGTGTCCGGCACCGGGTTTTTCCTGTTGGGCCTGGCCTGGATCTTTTTTACCCTGCGCGCCTATGCGGCCGTTCAGAAACGCGATTTTTCAGGGCACGGCACCTGGATGGTATACAGCTATGCCGCCTGTTTTGCCGCGGTTACCCTGCGCCTGTGGATGCCGTTGCTCGTGCTGATTTTCGGGGCATTTTTGCCGGCCTACAGGCTGGTGGCCTGGCTTTGCTGGGTGCCCAACCTCATTTTTGCATTTTTCTGGGTGCGCCGCCGGGGGCTGAACCTGGGCTGATCGACCAACCATGGAGCCAAAGCAAGATATCCTGTTAACCACCTCAGAAGACGAAGCCTTCCGGGAACTGGTGGCCGAGCTCGACGCCGAACTGGCCCGGCGCGACGGGGCCGAGCACGCCTTTTACCACCAGTTTAACGGCCTGGCCGGGCTCGACCGCGCCGTGGTGGTATACCTGGGCGGAAATGCGGCCGGGTGCGGTGCACTCAAGGTTTTTGGCCGGGACGCCCTGGAAGTCAAACGCATGTACACCCGGCCTGAGTACCGGGGCCGGGGAGTGGCCGGGTTGGTGCTCGGCAACCTGGAGCAATGGGCCGCAGCCGACGGTTTCGTCCGCTGCGTGCTGGAAACCGGACGGCGCCAGCCCGAAGCCATCGCCTTATACGAAAAACACGGTTTTCGGCGCATTCCCAATTTCGGCCCATACGCGGGGGTGGAAAACAGCCTTTGTTTTGAAAAGCGTCTGGGATAAGCCGGGGGCATTTCTTATCTTGAGGCAGCCAACCTAAACAAACCGATATGAAATCATTTCTTGCCTGTCTGGCTGCCTGCCTTTTCTGGGGCGGGCTGGCGGCCCAGGACCTGTCTGATAAGGCGCAGGTCTTTTTAAACAGCCTCACCCCCGAGTTGAGGAAGCAGGCCCAATTCCCGATGGAAGATGCCGAGCGCGAAAACTTCCACTTCGTACCCATGCCCCGCAAAGGGCCTACCTTCCACAATTTTGACCAAACCCAGAAACAGGCGGCCCTGGCTTTGCTTCAGGCAAGCCTGAGTGCCGAAGGCTATCGCAAGAGCACCGAGATCATGGAACTCGAGAAGGTGCTGATTGCCATGGGTGATCAACATACCATGAGAGACGGCTCGGCCATGCGCGACCCGCTGAACTACCATCTGTGCATCTTTGGGGAGCCTTCTTCAGAAACCCCCTGGGGCTGGCGCTTCGAAGGGCACCATATTTCCCTCAACTTTACCTCCGGGCAGGGCCGGGTGGTTTCTTCCACGCCTTCCTTTTTTGGTTCGAACCCAGCCATAGTCCCCATCGAGTTGGACCGGGGCAAACGGGTGTTGAAGCTGGAAAGTACCCTTGGGCTCGACCTGGTGAATTCCCTCTCGGCAGACCAGTTGGCCGTGGCCCGGTTTTCAGAAACCGCTCTGCAGGAAATACTCACAGGGACGAACCGGGAAGTTGCCCTGCTCGAACCGATGGGCATCCCGTACCCCGATCTTAGCCCGGCTCAGCAAGCTGCCCTGCTCGAATTGTTGGAAGTCTACATCGGGAATTATATCTTTGAGTTCTCAGAAACCTTCCGCAGGAAGATTACCGGGGCCGGGCTGGAAAACCTCCATTTTGCCTGGGCGGGGGGCACCCGTTGGGGCGAGCCGCACTACTACCGCATTCAGGGGCCCATGCTCATAATCGAGTACGATAACACCCAGAACAATGCCAACCATGTGCATTCGGTGGTGCGCGACCTAACCAATGATTTTGCGGAAGATTTCCTTAGGGAACACTACCGGAATGAACACGGCAAAAATTAATAGAAATGCATACAAGAACATTTGGGAGAACGGGCTGGAAAGTAAGTGAAATAGGCTATGGCATGTGGGGCATGGCGGGCTGGAAAGGCTCTGACGACAGCGAATCTGAAAAATCGCTCGACCTGGCCGTAGAGCAGGGCGTAACTTTTTTCGACACGGCCTGGGGCTACGGGGAAGGGCATAGCGAGCGCCTGTTGGGCAATCTCGTCAGGCGAAACCCAAACAAGAAATTGTTCACCGCCAGCAAAATCCCGCCAAAGAACTTCTGCTGGCCGGCCAAACCGGAATACACCCTGGAGGAGAGCTACCCCGCCAGTCATATCGTGGAGTACACCGAGAAAACACTGGCCAACCTGGGCATGGAACAAATCGATCTGATGCAATTCCACACCTGGGACGACGGCTGGGCAGGGCGCGAAGAATGGCAGCGGGCGGTCGAAGACCTCAAAAAGGCCGGCAAGGTGGCGGCAATGGGTATCAGCATGAACCGCTGGGAGCCCGAAAATGGGATCAGGGCCCTGAAGACCGGCCTGCTCGATGCGGTGCAGGTAATCTACAACATCTTTGACCAGGCGCCCGAAGACGTGTTGTTTCCGTATTGCCGCGAGCACGGCATTGCTGTAATAGCACGGGTACCCTTCGACGAAGGAACCCTTACCGGGAACATCACCCGCCAGACCGTCTTTCCGAAGGGCGACTGGCGGGGCACTTACTTCGTGCCCGAAAACCTGAACGCCAGCGCCGACCGGGCAGACAGGTTGAGGCCCCTGGTGCCTGCCGGCATGACCATGGCCGAGATGGCCCTGCGCTTCATCCTGGAAAACCGCGATGTGGCCACCATAATACCAGGGATGCGCAAGCCCCGCAACGTGCTGGCCAACACGGCTACAAGCGACGGGCACCGGCTGCAGGCCGACCTGATGCAAACACTTAAAAAACACCGCTGGGACCGTGTGCCCACGGCCTGGTCGCAATAGGGATGAGTACACAACGCATTATCGCACAGGCTGTGGCCGGGGCCTTGCTGTTCTTCGGTTTCAAATTGCTCCTGGAGCGGAGCCTGGCCACAGAAACCCTGCTTCGGGAAGGGCAGTTCGCCCTGGTATTCGGGGCTATTTACGGGCTCTACCTTGCCCTGCGCAACCGCTTCGGCAAAAAGCCCGACCGGGAGTAAGGCGGCCTACTTGGCGAATAGCTGGCCCATGTCGCGAAAAGCCTTGAATTCAAGGGCGTTTCCGGCGGGGTCCAGGAAGAACATGGTGGCTTGTTCGCCTACCAGCCCCTTGAAGCGGATGTAGGGCTCAATCACGAAGGAGACCCCTTTTGCCTGCAGTTTTTCAGCAAAACTGTGGAAGGTCTCCCAGGGGAGTACCACCCCGTAGTGGGGTACGGGAACGTCCTTGCCGTCTACCGGGTTGGTGTGCAATTCCGCTTCCGATTTGGGTTTGTAATGGATAACCACCTGGTGGCCAAACAGGCTAAAGTCGACCCAGTGGTCGCTGCTGCGGCCTTCCTCGCACTCTAAAACTTCGTTGTAGAATTTCCGGCATTCGGCCAGGTTATGGACCGGGATGGCCACATGAAAGGGGGTGATGTGTTGCATGGCGATTGGTTTAAGGCTAAGGTACGAAAAAGCCGTGCTCAAAATGGCAGGGCGCCCCTGCCGAAAATTGCGGCTAGCCGGCGTTCAGGAAGGCAACAATCTGGCGGTTCACACTCTCCTGGTGCATGGAATGCCCCAGCCCCTCGGTTGGGATCAGCACACTGTCGTGCCAGGCGTCGTGTACCTTTTGGGAGGCGTGGAAGGGGGTTATGGCATCGAGTCGGTCGTGCAGCAGGAGCCCTTTTTTGGGGTTCCCGGTAGCAAAACGCGAGGTGGAGAATTCGTGGACGTGAAAACCAAACTCGTTGAAGATGAAGCGGTCCAATGCCTTCATCACCCGCCCGTTGAATTTCAGGATGCCCTGGTAACTTTCCATGATTTCATAAAATTCGGATGGGGAGCCGATGGTCACGATTTTCTCGACCCGCTCGTTCGGGTGCCTGTGGGCGTGGTACAGGGCGGTCATTCCGCCTACCGAATGCCCGATGATATGTTGGGGGGCATAGGTCTGCACCATATGTTCCACGCATTGGGTGTACAGGGGAATGTGCAGGTAGCTGCCGCTGGAATACCCGTGGGCGGGGGCGTCGAACGCAATAATATGGAAGCCGGCTTCACGGAGAAAACCGATGAGGTTGCGCCAGCGGAAGGTATTGCTCTCCCACCCGTGAATGAGCAATACCCGGGGTCCTGAACCGGGCCACTGGTACGTTTGGATCTGGTGGCCGGCCACTTCTGCCACGGCATTGCGGGCCGATTCCAAATAGTCTTTCTGGGGGGGCGTTACACGGCCTTTCCGCACTTTGCAGAAAATAAAGAAGGCCTTGCGGGCCGCCTTTGAGGGGCTAATTACGGCCAGTAGGTTCAGATAAAGGCCAAGGGCCTTGGCCACCAGGGGCCGGAGCAGGACGCGCAGATTTGCCATGGGTTCAACTATCCGATCGGGGCCAGATTTTGCCCCGCAAAAATACGGCAAACCGGGGGATAATGCCAAAGCAAACTGCCGTGGCCGGATTACTTCCTCAATTCGAATTGGTTACAAAGGCTATATAGCGCCCGTCGGGAGACCAGCTCGGCACATTGATGGTGCCCTGCCCCCCGTAAACGTAAGCAATGGCCCGGGGCTGCCCGCCTTCAAAAGGCATGATGCGGAGCATGCAATGCTTGTAGAAAGGGTGGTCGCCCGAGGGTACCTCCTTGGGAAAGGTGATCATGACTACCTGTTTCCCGTCGGGGGAGACGTGGGGAAACCAGTCGTTCAGCTCGTCTGTGGTGAGCTGTTCCTGACCCGACCCGTCGGGCCGCATCCGCCAGATCTGCATCGTGCCCGTGCGGTTCGAGTTGAAGTAGATCCATTTCCCGTCGGGGCTGAATTCTGACCCGTCGTCGAGGGTTTTCTGGTTGGTGAGTCGGGTTTCGCTGCCCGTGGCTACGTCCACGGCGTAAATGTCGTATTGTCCGTTACGGTTGCCCGTAAACAACATGGTCTTCCCGTCTGCCGACCAGCCGTGCAGGTAAGAGGCCCCCAGGCCTTCCCCGGTAACTTTCACCGGGTTATCGCTGCCTTCGATGGGCAGGTGGTAGATGGAAGAAACGCCCCCGTCTGCATCGTTGTGGTGGCTGATGCCGATGCGCGAGCCGTCGGGCAGCAGCACGTGGTCGTTGTTGTTGCGGTTGGCGAACCCGGTATTGAGCACGGAGATTTGCCCGCTGCCCAGGTCGTACCGGTACAGGTAGCCGTTGGAGTTGTAGATCAGCGTCTTGCCGTCTGGGGTCCAGTTCGGGGCCTGGATGCTGTGGGCAGCGAAGTTCGCGAGTACTTTCCTGAGACCTGTTTGCAGGTCGAGTACTTCGAGGCGGCTGCCCAGGTAGTCGCGGTAGGGCGTGTCGCCCGCGGCTTCGGGCTTAATGATGCGTACGTTTTTGAAGGTGGCGGCTTCCACGACATCGGGGTTGTGCGAACAGACGTACAGCCCCGCGAACAGCTCGCTGTCAAGTTCCAGTTCGGTGCTTACCGACTGGAATGGCTCGCCGGCATGCGCCACCGACAGGGTAAAGGTGTTACCCCGCCGCTCGAGCTGGACCACCGTGGGGCCTTTTACTTCAGAGCCCACTTCTTCGGTTTCGGCCCCCGAAGCCCGTCGGAACTGCAGGGAGGTAAGGCCATCGCCGTGAATGCTGGCATTCACATGGGCGGCGTCGGGGCGCAGGCTTTCGCGCACGACCCAGCCCATTTTCCGGTGGGGGTCTGTGCCCTGTCCCTCAAAGGCCATTTCGGCCCGCAAGATAAAATCACCCTGTACGGTCTTCCAGGCGTACTGGAATTCGTCGGATGCCCCCCACATATTGGTGCCTGAACCGGTCAGGCGATAAATGCCGGTCTGGGGGTCGTATGCTGTACTGCCCGGGTGGCGTACCGGGCCTATATCCTGGTGTGCCTGGAAATCGCCGGTGGGATGGCCCTGTGCCCGGCCCTGGGCGGGCAGGGTAAGGCAGAGCACTACAAGCGGGGCGGCAATCAGGGTGGGCAGAGTAGAACGCATGGAGCGGGTTTTATGGATTTGCGCATTGATTTGCGGCCAGATAAGATACACAATTTCCGACTTCCTTACCGCAAGGGGCCAATGGCGTTTTACCGGGGCTACATTACGGGCGTCTTCCGAAGCCGTTCCAGGCTCCGTTTGGCCACGTTGAGCTCGCGCAAGGCGTCCTTTTTCTTTGAGGTATGAGCCTGCATGCGCCCAAGGATGATTTTCAGGATTTTAACCGCCTCCAGAATGTGAGCTCCCTTGTTGAGCATGACGCATTCGGTGCGCGTTCCCAGGGTAACATCGCTGATTTCTGCCCGGGTGGCGATGCCGGTCTTGGCCAGGGTGTCGAGTACCTGGGTGGCCCAGATTACCGGCACGTGGGCTGCCTCGCAGAACCAGACGATCTCGCTCTGCACCTCAGAGATGCGGTCGAAGCCGAGCTCTACCGCCAGGTCGCCACGGGCGATCATCACCCCGATGCGGTTGCGTTTCATGCCTTCCAGCAAAATAGCCGGCAGGTTGTCGAAAGCCAGGGGGGTCTCTATCTTGAAAACCACGCCGAGGTCCTTTGCGCCCAGTCGGTCTAATTCCCGATACAGGTTTCTGACGTCTTCGGGCTTATTCACAAAAGAGTACCCCACCAGGTCGGCATGTCCGGCCACGAAGGGCAGGGTTTGCAGGTCGCTCTCAGTGAGGGAGGGGAGTTCCAGATCGCGCCCCGGAATGTTGATGCCCTTGTTGCTCTTTAGCTTATCCCTGTGAGCTTCCAGTATTTCCAATTGCACCGCATCGCCATCCCGGGCAACGACCCGGGTTTTGACCAGCCCGTCGTCCATATAGATGAGGTCGTCCCGCTCCAGCCGGTCGAGGATTTCGGGTAGGGTGCTGTTGATGCGCAAGGGGGTCTGACCGCTCGAATCGACCAGGGCTGCCTCGAATTGGTCGCAGCTCACCGGGGATTTCTCGATCCAGAAGCGGCGGCCCTTTTCGAGGGGCAGGGGGTCGGAGCCCTCCGGCAAAAGCGTCCTTATCTTGGGCCCGCCCAGATCCATGTAAATGCGAATGACCCGGCCGGTGGCTTCCCCGGCCTGGTGAACGGCCTCAACCATGGCTTTCCAGACGGTTTCGTCGTCTTTGGCAAGGTTAATCCGGGCCACGCTCATCCCGCCCTGGGCCAACTCGGCCAGAAAAGCGGGTTTTGTCGCCATGTCAGGCGTGAGGGTAACCATGATTTCAGTGCGCTGCTGGGCGCCCGGCCGGCCGAAGAGGCGGGCAGTTTGTTCCCAAAGGAGTTCTTTGCTGTCCCGGTAGCCCACGGCTGCAGTTGGGATGGCCTCGTCCCAGGGAGTCCCAGATATGTAGTTCAGGTTCCGCACCACATCATGCAGGTTTTTAAGCACGTACCCTTCGGCAGAACGCAGGGACGATACCCCAAGGTCAGACAGCGGATCGTGCAGGTCCCTCAGATCGGAACTGCGCAAGACGAGATAATGAAACAGGTTCATTGCGCTTTGCCGGAAGTCGGGATGGACGGCATCTGCAATTTCATTGGCCTGAGCCTGTTGATTCAGGATTTGGCGGTAGAGGGCGGTAAGCGCGTCGATGAGTGAACGTATCTCCATGACGGGCATTTTGAATGAGAACAGACAGCCCAGATTATCTGGGTGTATCAGATACCTTAAAATTACGAAAAGGCGCCCATTTTAAGGTTATGGACGGGCAAAACTTTCGCCCTTATTTCCGCTTCAATCCCAGCCTACCATCATGTACTTTACCGGGGCCGCATCGGGTATTTGCACGAGCTCCACCGGGTCTGGGGTATAGCGCAGGCTCGCAGGAAGGTCTTCGCGGGAAATGGTGAAATACAGGTCACTGCCCTTGAGCAGCACCACCAGGTTGTTCAGGGAGGTAATCACCTTGCGGATCTCGGCTTTCGACTTGATTTCGCCGAAGGTGCTGGCCAGGGTGAGGCCGGTTTCCGTCTTGTAACGTGCATCGTGGATGCGCACGTTGCCGATGCGGCCCAGGGTGTCTGCAGCCGGGCTCAGGGTCAGCAACAGCTTGCCTCCTTTTTCAAACACCTCGATCTTCTCGTTGTTGCCAAGTTGCAGCCGGGTGGAGTCGCGTACCAGCGAATCGGCTCTGAAGATGCTGTCGAGCTGGCTCACGGTGTTATCCCGATGCAGTTTCCCTACCCGGTCGGCTACAATAGCAAAGGGGTCTTCTTTGTCGTTCTTGCATTGGGTCAGCAGCAAGGCGCTTCCCAGCGCCAGCAGAATTACTTTTTTCATGGGGTGCAGATTCGTTTTTAAGAGGGGGTTGATTAGCGCATCACTTTTTTGAGAATGCCCAGTACGCCTCGAATAAAGGTAGCGCTGGTGAGTACTTTTACCACCGGGTCCTGGCGGGTGGAACGCCGACTGGTAGCCGTTGAACGGCCGGCCGGCTCGCGCTGGCGCTGGCGTTCGGCATCGGCCTCGGCCCGTTCGATTTTTGCCCCCAGTATTTCGTAGGCACTCTCGCGGTCTACCGTCTCCCGGTATTTGGAAACCAGCTTCGACCGGCCGATGAGTTCTCTGAGTTCGGCTTCGGTGAGGATGTCCATGCGGCTCATTGGGGCGCGCATCAGGGTCACTGCCAGGGGGGTGGGACGGCCCTTTTCGTCAAGGGCCGTTACCAGGGCTTCACCGATTCCCAGGGCGGTAAGCACTTCCTTGGTGTCGTAATAGTCCGATAGCGGGTAGTTCTCGGCCGTGAGTTTGATGGCTTTGCGATCTTTGGCCGTAAAGGCGCGCAGGGCATGCTGTATCTTCAGGCCCAGCTGGGCCAGCACTTCGTTGGGCACGTCAGTGGGGTCCTGGGTCACGAAATACAGGCCCACGCCTTTGGAACGGATAAGCTTTACAATGCTTTCGATCTGGTCGAGCAGCGCCCGGGAGGCTTCCCGGAAAATGAGGTGGGCCTCGTCGATGAACAAAACCAGTTCGGGCTGCTCGCTGTCGCCCTGTTCGGGAAAACTGCTGTATATCTCGGCCAGCAGGCTCAGCATAAAGGTCGAGAAGAGCTTCGGCCGGTCTTGTATGTCGGTAAGGCGAATGATATTGATGTACCCGCGACCCTGGTCGTCTATCCGGGTCAGGTCGTCTACATCAAAGGACTTCTCCCCGAAAAACAGCTCGGCCCCCTGCTGTTCGAGTTCGATGACCTTGCGCAATATGGTGCCCGTGGAGCTGGTGCTCAGCCTCCCGTAGCTCGCTTCGAATTCCTTTTTGCCCTCGCCTGTGGCGTATTGCATCACCTTTTTCAGGTCTTTCAGGTCGAGCAGCGGCAGCTTGTTGTCATCGCAGTATTTGAAGATAACTGCCATCACGCCTTCCTGAGCCTCCGAAAGGTCCAGAATGCGGGAAAGCAGCACCGGTCCGAATTCGGAGACCGTGGCCCGGAGTTTTACTCCGTCCTGTTCAGACAGGGTCAAAATTTCCACCGGGAAGGCCTGTGGGGTGAAGTCGAGCCCGATCTGGCCCATCCGCTGGTCAATTTTGGGGTGGCCGGGGCTGGGTTGTGCCAGGCCGCTCAGGTCGCCCTTGAGGTCCATCAGCAACACCGGGATGCCCTTCAGCGACAGGTTTTCGGCCAGTACCTGCAGCGATTTGGTTTTCCCGGTTCCTGTGGCACCGGCAATGAGCCCGTGCCGGTTCATGGTTTTCAGGGGAATCTTCACATGGGCTCCCGTCAGGGGTTCTCCATTGAGCATGGCGGCTCCCACCACGATGGAATCGCCCTTGCACTGATACCCGTTTTCGATGTGTTCCCGGAAAGATTCGGCAGACTTCATATGCGCAACTTTGGCGTAAAAATAGCAGAATTCGCAGGAAGTGCCCCCGGCAATGGCAGACTTTTTCCCCTGGTGATGCCGCCGGGCTTTTTAGCTATCTTTGCCGCATGGAAAAAGAGGCGATGCTGCAGCAGGTAAACCAGGGGGTAATGCTCCCCCTGATGGAGGCTTTCTACACCATTCAGGGGGAAGGCTTCCACACCGGGAAGGCCGCCTACTTCATCCGCGTGGGCGGCTGCGACGTGGGCTGCCACTGGTGCGACGTTAAGGAGAGCTGGAACGCCGACCTCCATCCGCCGACCGCCATCGGCCCCATTGTGGAACAGGCGGCCCGTTATTCAGATACCATCGTAGTAACCGGGGGCGAACCCCTTACCTGGAATATGGACCCGCTAACGGCGGCCCTTAGGGAGCGCGGTATGAAGATCCATATCGAGACCTCCGGGGCGTACCCCCTTAGCGGTCACTGGGACTGGATTTGCCTCTCTCCCAAAAAAACGAAAGGGCCACTGGACGAAATCTATACCCGGGCCAATGAGCTCAAGGTAATCGTCTACAACAAGCACGATTTTGCCTTTGCGGAAGCACAGGCCGCCAGGGTAGGGCCAGGCTGCCAATTGTTCCTGCAGCCCGAGTGGAGCGTGCGGGAGAAGGTAACCCCCTTAATCGTCGATTACGTGATGGCACACCCCAAATGGCGCGTGTCGCTCCAAACCCATAAATACCTCAATATTCCCTGACCGGGCCGTCAGCGGCCCCCTGCGGCCTGCAGGTCGCGAAGGCATTCAGGGCCCAGGTCGGGCACTACTGTGAAATTTTTCGCCGCCCGATCCAGTAAGACCTTAGCCATTCCCTGGGTGAATTCGAGGGAGGCCTGCATGAGGCAGCCGTCTTCCACGCAGTGGTTGGCGGCGTCTGGGTCTTCGTGCTGATTTACTTCCAGGATACCCAGGTTTACCAGGCCGAACAGGTGGCCGAATTCGTGCGTGAGGGTAGAGGCCTCGATCTCGGCAGCGTTGATGCCATCGGTTTTGGAGGCCAGCTCCCTGATGGTGCTTTCGTGCAATACCATGGAGGTATTGCGGTACACCGCCCCAAGGGTAAAGGTAGTCCCGTTCGGGTCGTCTGTGCTGGAGGGGGCGTCGGCAAAGAAGATGTACAGACCCAGGGTACGGCCTTCGTTGTAAATAGTCCGGTTTTCATTCTCCAGGATGGCGATCTCCTGAAGGGTCAGGGTTTCCTCGCCCGGGGAGGGGAGGGGGAGAAATTCGAAGCGGATCACGTTCTTAAAGGTGCGCAGGGTCAAAAATTCGCGCAGGTCGGCCAGGGCCAGGTCACTGGGCCTGAAACCTTCCACATAGGCAATCTCTATGGCCAACTCATCAAAATTGGCATTGGCGAGCAGGTCTACAGCGCTTTCTCCTGTAGCCAGCAGGTTGCCCGACCGGTCAATTGGGTCGGGATCCGGCTCGGAATCTTTGGAACAATTGCCCAGCAACAGGGCCAGTAAAAGGGCGGCTAATAGCCTGAAGTTTTTATGCATGCCAATCTTTTTCATATCAAACGTTTTTTGCCGGGTTCTGGTATGCCGGCCGCACCAGGCGAGCCAGGTAATCGTAATGGGGCCCTTTTGCGACCTGCTCGGCAACCAGCCCGGCTTGGGCTGCTGAGGCTGCCAGGGTGGGGTAGTCTACAAACAGCCAGGGGAAGGTTTTGCCTTTTTTTCCCTTGTATTCCCAGCGGTAACGCATTTCCCCATAGTAGCCCTGGTCGGCTGGAACCCAAACACCCCCATCATCATCTTCCTCATAGAGGTAGATCAGATCACTGGAATCCAGCAGAATCTGCCCGCCAGGAGCCAAGAGCGAAGCCAGGTGTTCCAGGAAGCCCGCCAATTGTGACAGGCTGCCGGCCAGGCCGGCCCCGTTCATTAATAACAACAAAGTAGCGTATTTTCCCGACTTGAAATCCCAGATATTTTTGCAAAAGGTATTTTGCAGGCCCCTTTCAGAGGCGACGCGAATCGCCCCCGGAGAACTGTCCAGGCCGGTGCACGTTAGCCCCCGTTCCTGTAAAATAAGGCTGTGGCTGCCCGCCCCGCAGCCGATATCGAGCACCGGCCCGACTGCCAGGCCGAGGGCCATTTGTTCCAGCCCGGGCATTTGCTCAAAAGGCCTGAAAAAGTAAGCCGGCGACAGGGTCTCCACGCTGCCCAGGGAAGTGTGGATGCGCAGATCGGGGGCTGGCCTGCCTTGCCAGTGGTCAAGAAGGGCCTTTCCCAAAAAGTCCATGTATCGTACATTTGGCGGGAGTCAAAGGTATGAATTAATGCCGCCTTCCATGCACGAATCACCAGATAAACTGCCCCAGCTGGCCGCCGAGAAAAAAAGTCAGAACCAGCGCTTTTTCAGGAAACTGAAGGCCCGCCCGCCCCGCGAGCTCGATAGCCTGATGCTGCAATTGCACCAGGAGGAGTTCCGCCGTACCGATTGCCTGGCATGCGCCAATTGCTGCAAAACCACCGGGCCGCTGTTTACCGGTGCCGATATCGACCGCATTGCCGCTCACCTGAAACTGAAACCCGGGCAGTTTGTGGAACAGTACCTGCGCCTGGACGAAGACGGAGACTATGTGCTGCAGCGGGTGCCCTGCCCATTTCTCGACGCCGAAAATTACTGCCTGATATACGACCATCGCCCCAAGGCCTGCAGGGAATATCCCCATACAGACCGAAAGAAATTCCACCAGATTTCGGCCCTTACCGTGAAAAACACGGCCATTTGCCCGGCGGCCTTCCGCATTGTGGAAGAAATGAAAAAGCGCCTGCCCGGCTACCTCTGATCGGCACCCGTTGCACGGGCTGTGAAATTTTAGGTATTTTAGGCTTATGGAAACCATCCTGAATTACTTCGAGAACATCCCTTCCCTCCACCGCAGCCTGCTGCTGGTGAGCGGCATCACCTTTTTCTGGCTGCTGGAAGGGGCCGTCCCCCTGTTCCGTTTCCGCTACCGCAAGTGGCGGCACGCCCTGCCGAATTTCTTTTTTACAGCCACCACGATCGTGATCAATTTTGCCCTGGCCTTTTTGCTGTTGCGCACCAGCGACTGGGTAGTGGCCAACGACTTCGGTATCATTAACTGGGTGCCGGGCCTGCCGCTCTGGGCCTACGTGGTGCTGGGGGTGCTGCTGCTCGATTTTTTCGGGGCCTACCTGCCCCACTTCGTGGAGCACAAGGTGCGGCCGCTCTGGATGATCCACCTGGTGCACCATACCGACCATGAGGTAGATACCACCACGGCTAACCGCCACCACCCCCTGGAGAGTTTTATCCGCTTCTTTTTTACCCTGGTTGGGGTATTTGTTTCGGGCACGCCCATAGCCATCGTAATGCTGTACCAGTCGCTTTCCCTGCTGGCCACCCAGTTTTCGCATGCCAACATCCGCCTGCCTGCCCGGGTAGACAAGGCCCTGAGCTGGGTGCTGGTATCGCCCGACATGCACAAGGTGCACCACCACTACCGCCTGCCCTACACCGATTCCAATTACGGGAACATCTTTTCGATCTGGGACCGCCTGCTGGGCACCTACATGGAGTTAGACCGGGAGGCCATCGTCTATGGGGTGGACACCTTTCCCGACCCGGTGGTGAATGCAAGCCTCACAGGCCTGTTGAAACAACCCTTCCACAAATACCGGAAACCCACTTTTTCAGGGGAGGAACCCGATTCGCCGGCTCAGGGGTAGCGCAGGTAGCGGCCGCGAATGGCCCGGAATGCCTGTAAGCCTGCTTGCCAGCCCGCCCGTATTTCTGCGGCCGAAAGCCCTTGCTCGATTTGCTTCTGCAGGGCAGCCGTCCCCGCGTGCTTGGTAAACCCTTCGGTCAGGAAAAAATCTGCGCCCTGGGCGCGGTGCCGGTAGGCCTCGATGAGCCAGCCCAGGTCTACGGCCCGGGGTGGATCGGCCTGCCGCAGGTCGCGGCCATAGCACACTTCGCCCAGGAATTTGGGGTTTTTGGCCCCCGGGTTGGATTGGGGGGTGTACTGGAAATCGAAATAGGCCTTATCCAGGAATGGGGCTCCGAAACACTGGAACTGCCAGGAAGTGCCCCGCCCCGCATTCACCCGTGTCCCTTCAAAAAGCCCCAGGCTGGGGTAAAGCATGGCGGACTGGGTATTCGGGATATTTGGAGAGGGGGCGATGGGCAGCTGGTAGGGCTCCTCACGCCTGTATTGTTCCAAATCGATCACCGTCAGGTCGGCCTGCCTGCCGCCCTCCAGCCAGCCTTCCCCGTTCAGCATGCGGGCGTATTCGCCAATGGTCATCCCGTAGGCGAGCGGTACCGGGGCCAGGCCCAGAAAGCCCCGGTTTTCGGGCTCCATGATCGGGCCGTCCACAAAATCTGCATTGGGGTTGGGCCGGTCTAAGACCAGCACAGGCACCCCGGCTTCGGCGCAGGCTTCCATGACCAGCTGCAGGGTGGCGATGTAGGTGTAGAACCGCACCCCCAGGTCTTGTATGTCGAACACCACCAGGTCGAGGCCCTCGAGCTGTTCGGGTTGCGGTTTGCGATTGGCCCCGTAGAGGGAAACCAGTGGCAGCCCTGTGGCCCGGTCTACGGAGTCTGACACTTCCTCCCCGGCATCGGCCATGCCCCTGAACCCGTGTTCGGGGGTAAAAACCTTGATGGGGCCCAGGCCGGCAGTCACAAGGCTGTCGGCCAGGTGGGTATGACCGCCGTTATCCCTGAAAATCACCGAGGTGGCATTGGCCACCAGGGCGAAGCGTTTGCCCTTCAGGAGCGGGAAATAGGCTTCGGTACGATTGGCCCCGACCACAACAGGCCCAGGCGCCGGGGCCGGGTCGGGCTGTTGCGCGGGCGAACTTCCGCAGGCGAGCAGCCCGAAGAAAACTACAAATAGCGTATTTTTGAAAGCGGCTAACACAGAGAGGGGTTGAATTTAGAGTTGTACATCGCTAAGCGGCTTATAGGCGGCAGGGAACATAAAAGTAGCATTTCCGCGCCAATCATTAAAATTGCCATTGCCGCCATCGCCATCGGCCTGCTGATGATGCTGGTGGCCCTGGCCACTGGGGTGGGCCTGCGCCACAAGATACGCGAAAAGGTAGCGGCCTTCAACGGCCACATCCAGATCTACAACTACGACAACAACGTGTCGCAGGTATCGGTAATCCCGGTATCGAAAGACCAGGACTTTTACCCCGATTTCACGCTTACAGACGGGGTGCGCCACATCCAGGCGGTGGCCACCAAGGCGGGCATCATCCGCACTGAAGACACCTTTGAGGGCATCATCGACAAGGGGGTGGGCCCCGATTACGACTGGAGCGCCTTCCAGGACTTCCTCGTGGCCGGCAGGCTGCCCGATTTCAGCGGGGAACTCGGCACAGAGGCCCTTATTTCGCGCATCCTGGCAGAACGCCTGCAACTCGGGGTAGACAGCACCTTCAACGCCTATTTCCTGAAAGACGAAGACCCGTCGCGCGTACCCAACCGGCGCCGCTTTACCATTACAGGCATCTACGAAAGCGGTTTTGAGGAATTCGACGGCACTTATGTCTTCACCGACATCCGGCATATACAACGCATGAACGGCTGGGACGAAAACCAGGTCGGGAATTTTGAGATCTTTCTGGACGATTTTGACCAGATCGGGCCCAAGAGCGCCGAGATCTACAGCAAAACCCTGTCGAACCTCGACACCCAGACCATACAGAACAAATACTACCCCATTTTTGAATGGATCGGGCTGTTCGACTTCAACATAGCCCTGATCATAGGCATCATGATTCTGGTGGGGGGCATCAATATGATTACCGCCCTGCTGGTGCTCATTTTGGAGCGCACCCCCATGATCGGGATTTTAAAGGCCCTGGGGGCCAATAACTGGAGCATCCGCAAGGTGTTCCTGTACAATGCTGCCTACCTGATCGGCATTGGCTTGCTCTGGGGAAATGTCCTTGGGCTGGGCCTGCTCGCCCTGCAGCACAAATACCGCTTTCTGAAGTTCCCGAACCCCGAAGAATACTACATCGACTACATTCCGGTGTATATGGACCTGCCCACCCTGCTGCTGCTGAACGCCGGGGTGTTGCTGCTCTGTCTGCTCATGCTGCTGCTGCCTTCGCACATCATCACCCGCATTAGCCCCGTGCGGGCCATCCAATTTAAATAACGGCCCCTGGGGCCCCCACCAAAAGCCCGATACCATGAAAAAACTATTCCTGCTCCTGATAAGCCTCGGCATCTGGTTGCCGACGGGCGCACAGGGCCTTTCCCGCACCGAACGGAAGCTGGTAGCCTCCGTGTCGCGCAATGCCCCGGAATCGATCGATTTCCTGGAAAAGGTGGTCAACATCAACAGCGGTACCCTGAACCTCGAAGGCGTGCGGCAGGTCGGCAGTGCATTCGGAGAAGCCTTTGGCAATCTCGGCTTTGCCGTGCGCTGGATCGATATGCCCGATTCGCTGAACCGGGCGGGCCACCTCTTTGCCGAAACCCAGGGGAAGCGTGGCAAGCGCCTGCTCCTTATCGGCCATCTCGACACCGTTTTTGAAGAGAACAGCCCGGTACAGCGGTTCGAACGGGTAAACGATAGCCTGGCCCATGCCCCGGGCGGCAACGACATGAAAGGGGGCGATGTAATCGTGCTCTACGCCCTGAAGGCCCTGCACGAAAATGGGCTGCTCGACGATACGCAAATAATAGTGGCCTTTACGGGCGACGAGGAAAGCACGGGCGAGCCGCTGGAAGTGAGCCGCCGCGACCTGCTGGAAGCCGCCCGCCGCAGCGATTTGGCCCTCGGTTTTGAAACGGCCACCTCGTTTAACGAGGCTACCGTGGCCCGGAGGGGCGCTTCGGGCTGGGAAGTGGACGTGGAAGGGGTTCGGGCCCACTCTTCGGGAATTTTCAGCGAACGTACCGGGGCCGGGGCAATCTTTGAGCTCGGCCGCATCCTCAACGATTTTTACGAGGAAGTGAAAGGGGAGGAGTACCTCACTTTCAACCCCGGCATCCTCATGGGGGGCACCTTCGTGAAATACGATCCCACCACCGGTTCGGGGGAGGTCTTCGGCAAGGATAATGTAGTGGCCCAGACCGCCAGTGTAAAGGGCGGGCTTCGTTTTATTTCTGAGGAGCAGAAAGAATCGGCCCGGGCGCGCATGCGCGAAATCGTGGGCCGGAACCTGCCCCGGACTTCTGCCCGGATAAGCTTTTCGGATGCCTACCCGGCCATGCCGCCGACCCCCGGCAACCTGGCCTTGCTGGAAGCGCTCAGCCAGGTGAGCCAGGACCTCGGGCACGGGCCCGTAACGGGATACGACCCCGGCAGGAGGGGGGCTGCCGATGTTTCCTTTGTGGCGCCTTATATCGCCTGCCTCGACGGGCTGGGCAGCATGGGCTCCGGGGCGCACACCCCTCAGGAAACGGTAAACCTGAAAACCTTTGAAGCGCTTACCCAGCGTACCGCCCTGCTCATTTACCGGCTCACCCGAGAAGCCCGATGATGAATGCCGAGATGCACCTCCCCGTTGTTTTGACCGGTGATGGCCTGCGGGCGGAGATCCGGGGCGGCGAACTGGTTTCCTTTTGCCAGGGCAGCTGCGAATTCATGCACGCCCCCGACCAGCCCGGCTGGGGTCATGCCGATACTGAGATGTTCCCGGTAGTTGGGCCAACGGCAGAAACCGGATACCGTGTACAGGTGCCCCGGGGCAATGCCATTCAAGACCAGCATGGCCTGCTGCGCGAACTGGCCTACGAGCTGGTTTCAGCTACCGATTCAACGGCCGTTTTGGCCAAGACCTATGAGGCCGGCACCCCGGTCGCCAATTCCAAATATCCACAACGCTCTACTGCCCGCTGGCTGGTGTGGCCCTATTCGTTCCGCTTTGAAAAGCGCATTCAGGTCCTGCCCGATTCGCTTGAAGTTTCATTCGAGGTTGCCGGAGGCTCCGACATGCCTTTCATGCTCGGTTACCACCCGGCCTTTAAGTTGCAGACCGGACAGGCGCGCATTTCGGGTTGCGGCCGCACGGTTTCCATAGAGCAGGTTTTGGCGGCGGGCGACCGCGCCTATGAAATGCCGGGGTGTGAAACCCTTGTACTGGAAGACACCCGCCGCCTGGAGCTTACCAGCCGGGGCTTTGGCCACTTCATGCTCTGGTCGCCCGACCCGGGTATGGTTTGCATCGAGCCGATCACCTACTACCCCTACAGCCGGCCCCAGGCCGAAATGCACGAGGGGTTTGACTACCTGGAGCGGGAAGCGCGGCGCTTTTCGCTTACCCTGAAGCCTTTGACCTGAAATTGCCCCTACTGTAACATTCCGGTGCACGGGGTGTCCTTACCCTATAACCGGAATTTCCATGACTGCTATTCGAACCATCCTGATTGTATTGTTGATTATTGCCGCAGGCGAGGCCCGCAGCCAAACCGAAGGCCCCCTCGACGGGGTACAGCTCGGCATGGACGAGGCAGCCGTGCAGGCCGTTTTATCGGCCCAGGGCCTGCAGGCCGAAACCTTTGAGCCTGAGACGGTCTCCTTTCCACTGGCAGGGGAGTCAGAAATCCATTGGGTAGTGCGTTCCTTTCGCACCGCCGGGCATACGCTGGAGTACCTGGCCCTGACCTTTGCTGATAACCGCCTGGTGTTCATCCAGGCCAAAGGGGGAGTGATGAGCCTTTTGGAGGCCCATCCCAGGGTCAGCTTTAATTCGTATGACGCCTACCGTTTTTACGAGGATTGGTCACTGGTGGCCCGCCCGGATACCGACCGCTTCTGGCAATTGACCCCGGAAGGCATGCACCTGAACTTGTTCGCCTGGGAACACCCTATGTTGGCCGGTACTGCCTGGCCCGCGTATGCCAACCGGGTGGAGATTCCTGAATACCTCGAGATGGGAGCACCTCTGGAGCGGCTGGAACCCCTGATGGAGGTTGCCTCCACCTTTATCATCCGGGAAACGCTGGACGGGAGTGACCCCAATGCCCAATTGCAGTTGAATTGTTACGGAATCCCCTATGCGGGCTTTGCCAGGAAAGCAGAGGCGCGCTTTGGCGATGGCCGCCTCAACGTGGTCTGGATACTGACCGCCAAAGCCGAGGAAGGACGGATCCGGCAGCAGCTCCGGGCGGCTTACGGGCAGCCGGTGTTTGTTTCCGAGGCTTGGGAAGCCTATCAAAACTGGCAGGTCTTTCTCAGAAAAGACAAGCCTGAAGTGCTTTTCCTCACTGCAGCACTCGGACAACATTACAAAAAGGAGTATTTCGGGCAGTAAGGGTTTTTTCAACCCTGCTGCCGGGGGTTGGATTGGCAGGTTGCCAAACCCGCCTGTTGATAAATTTTTGGCAGGACTGGGGGGCTTTCTGATTTGACTGCTATCTTTAAGGGGAAGCAAATCGACAAATGTTTAAGAATTTTCTCAACCGACTGGGCTGGATGAACGCCCTGATGCTCGTGGTGGTCTTCTCCATCATCGTGGTAGCCGAAACCCGATACCTGCAGGGGCACGTGCAGGAAGCCATCTTCATCGGACTTTGGGCACCGACCCTTCTCGGCCTGATGAATTACTTTAAATTCAAACAGTAGCCATGGGAATCGTGCTCGCCTATTCCATTTTTGTCGGCCTGGTGTTTGTGATCTGGCTGCTCTACGTGATCAAACAGTACAACAAGCTCGACAAATCCTGAAGGGCCCTGCGGTAAGGTACTGGCTCATTCTACCCTAATCCGCCTGGCACGGCCCGGGTGCTTGAGGAGGTAAGCCTCCAGAATACGGTCGGTTTCCGGATAGCGCGGCTGGGGCTCGATAACCGCCTCCAGGTCGGGCAGGCCGTCGAGGCTGCGATCGCGGTCTACAAAACCATACCCCCGGAATATCCCGTCTTCGATCCAGATAATGCCCTGTTCTTCAGCATTCCTGCCCTTTTCTCCGATAATCAGGTGTTCGCCAGAGGGCTGCAGGCTGTGCAGGGCGTCGGCTACCCTGGCATTGTAGGCGGCCAAAGGCTCCTCGCCCCGGCAGATCCCCTGGCAAACCGGCACCCTGAAATGGCCGCAACGCTCTACCCCTTCCTGCAGGTGGCAGTATTTGGCGCAGAGCTGGTATTCGGTACAGAGGTGTTCCAGGAAGAGGCGGGCGTCGGCCTGGCTGTAAAAGACGCGCGCGGCCTGCTGCCCTTTTCGCAGCCGGTTGATGGCCAGGTGCGCAATGCCATCGCGGTCGTGGTAAAGGAATAGCCCGTAAGCCGGGCGCGTGTTTTTCTGGGCCTGGTTAAAGGGCGGGAAATGCCGCTTGATCGCCACGGCTTCCATGAGCAGGGCCAGCAGGTCGGAACCCGACAGTTCGAAGTCGATTTCGGAGGTGGCCCTGCAGAGCTGGCGCTCCTTCTCAGCAGTATCGTAAAAATGCCCGAGCACCCTTTTGCGCAGGTTGATGGCCTTGCCCACGTAGAGGATTGCGCCCCCCTGGTCTTTAAAATAATAGATGCCCGGGGCTTCGGGCAGGCGCTGGAAGGAGGCGCGCGGCAGTCCGGGCGGGAGGGTTCCCTCCTGGGAGCGGGCATTCAGGAAGGACCGCACGATTTCGCCCCCTTGCGGATGGCGCAGGATGCGCTGCAAAAGCAGGGCCGTGGCATGGGCATCTCCGGAGGCCCTGTGCCGGTCGCGCAGCGGGATTTCCAGGCTGCTGCAGAGCTTACCGAGGCTGTACGAGCGCAGACCCGGGAAGACCTTGCGGGAGAGCCGGACCGTGCAGAGCTTTTTGCGCTGGAAGACCTGCCCGGTACGGGCGAACTCTTCCCGGACTATGGGGTAGTCAAAATTCACGGAATGGGCCACAAATACCCGGCCTTCGCAGAAAGCAGCGATCTGTGGGGCGAGGGCCTCAAAGGTGGGCGCCCGCCTGACCATGGCGGTCGTAATACCGGTAAGCCCGGTGATGAAGGCCGGAATTTCGCACCCGGGGTTCACCAGGCTGCTGAACGAATCGGTGATCTGGTCGCCGTCGATATTATACAGGGCGATTTCGGTGATCCGGTTGCCCTGGATTCCGTTGCCGGTGGTCTCTATGTCTACGACGGTGTACATACAGTCTTTGGAAGCGGGGTTTAAAAATACGATTTCGCCCTGGAAAACCCACCGCGGGGCTTTCTCAAAAAATGAGAAAGATCAGTGGGCGGAATCATTTTTTTAATTTCCTTTGTTGAGAAATTCACAGCGTCGGAACCCTTGTTCCGGACCATGACTACCGAAATGTTATTCGGGTGCCCCCCCGCCGGGAAATCGCGGAGTGGGCTGCCGTCCAGGCGGACGGGCCGATTCCAAACTCCTGATTTCCCCGTTGGCCTCGATACCCGGCCCTTTCGAGAATTACCCCCGATCGACACTCAGCAGCATCTGAGAGACTTAACTGCCAAAGATTCTGGCTATGCAGAACGATAAAAAAAATGAGAACCGCAGGAAAATCCTGTTAGTGTCCCGTTGGGGCGAAAGCCTCGACATCGCCCTGGCTATGAAGGAAGAAGGGCACAAGGTGAAATTTCACATCGAGAACCGGTACTGCAAAGAGATCGGCACGGGCTTCGTTCCCAAGGTCGGCAACTGGAAAAAACACATAGACTGGGCCGACCTGATTGTGTTCGACTACACCGGCTTCGGGGCCGATGCCGACCGCCTGAAGGCTGCCGGCAAGCTTGTCTTCGGAGGAACCGCCTATACCGATGCCCTGGAGCTCGACCGGAATTTCGGGTCAGACGAGCTGCGCAAGCACAAGATCAATACCATCCAATCGTGGGAATTCCATTCCTTCCAGGAGGCGATCTCCTTTGTAGAGGCCAACCCGAATGCCTATGTGATCAAGCCGTCGGGTGAAACCCAGGAGTTCAAGCAATTGCTCTTTGTGGGTAAAGACGACCAGGGGCAGGACGTGATCAGGCTGCTTAAGGCCTATGAGAAATCCTGGGGTGAAGATTTTGGGAATTTCCAGCTGCAGCGACGTGTGAAGGGCGTGGAAATCTCCATTTCGGCCTTCTTCAACGGCAAGCGCTTCGTGCGCCCCTACAATATCACCTTCGAACACAAGAAGCTCTTCCCGAAAGAGGTGGGTGTTTCTACCGGAGAAATGGGGTCTTCCATGTTCTGGACCCATGATTCCCCTTTGTTCGACCGCACGCTAAAAAAGTTTGAGGCCACCCTGGCCGAGCACAAACTGCACGGCCATATCGACCTGAACTGCATCGTGAACGGCAATGGCATTTACCCGCTCGAATTCACCTCCCGGTTCGGGTATCCGCAGGTGATGATACAGCGCGCAGGCCTGCTGGAGCCTATCGGGGAACTGTTCTATGGCATCGCTTCCGGTACCAAAGAGAGCTTCCAGACGCGGAAAGGATTCCAGGTGGGGGCTTTTATTGCCGTACCCCCTTTTCCTTACGACGACAAAAAAACCTTTGAGTTGTTTTCCAAGGATGCCGTGGTCGTAGTTCCCAAGAACATGACCGAGGGCGTCCACCCCATGCACCTGAAACAGATCAAGGGACAATGGCTCATTACCGGAGATACCGGTCTTGCGGTGCTGATAACCGGCACGGGTTTAACCATGAAGGACGCCCAGCGCATCATGTATAACCGTATTTCGAACATCATTGTCAACAACGGGTATTACCGTACCGACATCGGCGACCGCTGGCGCGACGATTCCGACAGGCTTTGGTCGTGGGGCTATTTATAAAAAGATGATACGCAGTGCTTTAAAACTGGTAGACAGTACCAAAGAGCCCGAAAAGCTCTTCCGGGAACTCCCCCCTGCCTGGAGGAAGGAAGCCCGCGCGGTCTGGCCGCAGGTGGCCGGGGCCTCCCGTGTTTTTATCCTGGAGGAAGGCGATTCGTTCCGGGGGGGCGGCATCGTTAGCCAGGCCCTTTTCCCCGACATGAAGGCCTTTGAGGAAGACGCCCGCAAGTGGTATGACCAGAATTACTACTATATCGGCTTTCTCTACGTGCCGGCTAAATTCCGTTCGCACGGCTACGGCTCAGTTTGGCTGCAGCAAATACGCACCGCTTTGCCAGCCCGGGGGTTTTGGCTGAGCATTGAAAAGATCGGCCTGCTCAAATTCTACGCACGCCTGGGCTTCCACCTCGAACGCATCGTGCGCGAGGGCGGGCATACCGAATGGCTGCTGGTGAGTCCCCGGGAAGACTGGTAGGCTGTGGCTGATTAGATTACTTCGGCAAGAGGAGCGTCATCCCGGCACGGAAGCCCCAGGAAGCATTGTTGCCATTGCCCAGGGGAATTCTGGGCCCCACAAAGAACTGTACCAGCTGACCGCCGAGATTTGTCACCTTGGAGCCCACCAGGTGGAGGGTGCCGCTGGTGGCATGGGCGTCCCATATCTGCAGGATTTCTGTGTTCAGGGACAGGGCATAGCCTCCAGGAAAATTCTTGGCCAGGAACGGCTGGAAATAGGTGGCGTTCACGTCGGCCCGGTCAGAGCTGCCGAAAAGGGACCAGATGTGGTTTAAAAGTGCACCGTAGGTAATTGACCCTTTTTGCACCAGGGCCACCGCTGAGGGGCCCATCGAAAACTGGCCGCTTCCCAATAGGTCGTCAGTCGCGGTGGGGATCGAGAGTGCCGGGCCGACTCCCCAGACCATTCCGCCGGCAGTTGGCGCCTTGGGGGAGAAGAACCCGGTAATCAGGGCGTCGCCCAGGCCAGTCTGGCTGCCACTAGGCCCATACAGGTCGTTCTGTGAGATTATGGGCAGGATTACCCGTCCGATCAGGTTCCAGTCTTCAGAGATGCTCATGGGGATCACAGGCTGGATGTTCATCAGCCAACGACTCCCGTCGGCCGGGTCATACCCGAAATCAAAGTTGTTCTGGAAAGGGATACTTATCAGGCTCGCCAGTGGGTTTTGCAATTGTTTCGCCAGGGCTTCGGCCTGTTGATTTCCCTCGAGGGCTTCTTCCTGGGCCGAAACGAAGAAGGGGGCCAGGGTAAAAGTTAATGCGATAAGGATACGTTTCATGTCGGTAATTCGTTGAATTTACTGGGCCCAAAAGCCATTAATTAGGACCAAGATAGACGATTTTTCCATCCTTGATGGTTTTAAGCACCATAATTTCCTTTATGGCATCCGGGTCTGCCTTCAGCGGGTTTTGGTCCAGGATTACCAGATCGGCATGTTTGCCCGCTTTGATGCTTCCTTTGCCGTCTTCTTCGAAATGCTGGTAGGCCGCCCAGATCGTAATGGCCTGCAGGGCCTCATAGGGTGTGAGTCGTTCCCCTTCCCCGATTATGGCACCCGAGCGCGAAGTGCGCTGTACTGCCGTCCAGACTACCCGCATCAGGTTGGGCAGGGCCACAGGGGCATCGGTATGGATAGTCAGCTTCAGCCCTTTATTCAGGGCGGTGCGGGTTGGGCTAATCCGGTTGCCCAGGGAGTCTCCGATGATCTCCTTGTGCCAGTCGCCCCAATAGAAGGTATGCAGGGGGAAGAGCGAAGCGATTACATCCAGTTCCTTAAGGGAATCAAGCTGATCTTCGCGCACGTACTGCCCGTGGATAAGGGTATTGCGCCGGTCTGCTTTCCCGTATTTTTCAACGTTGGGCCGCAGGGCGCCTATGAGCTGGTCTATGGCTGCATCCCCGTTGGCGTGTATCAGGGCCTGCCAATTGTTGGCAAAGGCCATTTCCAGGATGGCCTGCACCGTGGAGTCACTGGGGATGGCCGGATAGCCTGCATAGTCGGGACCCTGCCCGTCGGGGGGCAGCAGATAGGGCTGGGTGCGCCAGGCGGTGCGACCCTGGGGCGAACCGTCGAGGGTCAGCTTCACCCCGCCAATGCGGTAGTGGTTGGTGTACTCCCGGCTATTCCATTTAGAGGCCATATAGGGGTCGGTCAGCGTATAATCGATATAACTCACCACGTCGAGCTTTAACTCCCCGGCTTCGGCTTTGGCGGCCAGCAGTTCATGGTTCTGCATGGCGCGGCCTTCCTGGGCCGTGGTATATCCAAACGAAAGGGCCATCTCCTGACCGGCCTGAAAAAACCGGTCGGCCGCTTCAGGGCTGGTGGGCATCAGGGCCTTGACCATATTGGGGATGGCAGCCAGTTCTTCAAGCACACCGTTGGGGGTTTTGCCATCGGCCTCCCTGCGGATCAGGCCTCCTTCGGGGTCTGGGGTGTCTGCCGTAATCCCGAATGCTTCCAGGCCCTTGCTGTTTACGACTGCAAAATGCCCCGAAATATGCACAATTAGGACCGGGAATTCGGTGCTGACCTGATCGAGGTCGTGACGGGTGGGAAAACGCTTCTCTTCCAGCACGGAGTCGTCGAAGCCCGTGCCAAAGATCCACCCGGTCAGGGCCCGGTTTTCAGGCGTGTCCCAGTCTTTCAGCGTTTGAATCAGGGTGGGGATGTCTCCGACTGCGGCATCAGGGGGGGGCAGCAACAGGGCAGCAACAGCCTGCAGGCTGAAATTCGCAAAGTGGGCATGCCCGTCGATAAAGCCCGGGAGCAGGGTTTTCCCCTCCAGGTCTGTCATCTGGTGCCCGGGCCCGGCCACCTCCATGGCCTGCGCGGCTTCTCCGGCATATTCAATCAGGCCATCGCGGACCACCACGGCTTCCACATAGGCTGGGGAGTTTCCCTCCATGGTCAGGATGTCGCCGTTAAAATATACCGTGGCCTGTGAAAGGGGTTTGTCTGGCCCCCCGCAGCCGTTCAGCAGCAGGGCAGCCAACATTGCAGCAACAACAAGTCGGTTCAAGGGAGAGCGGTGGTTCATAAGGTCTGCCAGTTTTAATCGCTATTTTAAAAGATCAAGATAGGCAAAAGGAGCTTAATTTTCGATACTGCGAGGGGATCGGCAACGGAAATTTCATTTATCGTTCCTGCCCCTGCCGGGCAATTCTGGCGCATTTCCACCTGATGCTATGCCTGCGGTTCTACATAGGGCAGCCCAACGGTACCCGGGGAGAGTAAATGATACGGACTTCCGCTTCAATTCCGGATTTTGGTATATTGTCTCCTGGAAAAGTTTTCTTTTTTGGGGAATGTTGCCGTTTTAGGGAAAACTTAATCTGCAACGCGTATGGTGGCCTCCAGATCGGGACAATCGGAAAACAAGTTTAAAGGGATTAGGCCCGGCCTTTACATGGCGTTGTTGTTGCTACCCTTACTGGCCGGTGCCCAGCACGACACCTTGTGGACACGCAACGGCAACGTGCTTTACGGCGAGGTCAAAATACTGACTTTTGGGGTGCTGACCCTCGAAACGGATTACAGCGATTCTGACTTTAAAATTGAATTTGAGGACGTGGTTCGCCTGAGCATCGAGCGCGAGTGCCGGATAACCCTCACCGGCGGCAGGCGCCTGTTTGGCCAGGTCCGTTCTGAGAACCCCGGGTCGTTTACCCTCTTGCCCGACGAAGGCGACCCGGAAGCCTTCCCGCTGGAAATGATCAGCAATATCTATCCCCTGAAAGATCAGCTCATCAAGCGGTTTACCGGCAATGTCGACATCGGGTTTACGCTTACCAAGGCCAAAAACCTCAGGCAGTTCGATGTAGGCGGGGGTGTCCATTACAGGGGGATGTTCTGGCAGTCTGACTGGGACATTTCCTCCATGATTTCGAATCAGGACAGTGTTGAACTGGTACAGCGCACCAATTCTACACTCGCCGTTTTGCGGTTAATCGGGGAGCGGTGGTTCCTGTATTCTTCGGCCTCCTTCCTGACCAATACCGAGCAGGCTCTCGATCGCCGTATCGGGTTGCACCTTGCCGGAGGGAATTACCTGGTGCTTACCAACAAGATGGTGCTGGGGCTCATGTTTGGATTCAACCACAACACGGAGCGATTCGCCTATGAAACAGAGAACAGAAGGTCAGTGGAACTCTACCTCTCTTCCAGCCTGAAGCTGTTTGACGTCAAGGATTTCAAGCTCAATACCCGCATAGACCTGTACCCCAGCCTTTCCGAGAAAAGACGTGTCCGTGCCGATTACGTGCTGGATGCCAAACTGGACCTGCCGCTGGATTTCTACCTGAAATGCGGTTTCCAGTTCAATTATGACAACCAGTCTGCCGTTGCCGGCAGCGCCTTCGACTACATTTTCACCAGCGGGCTGGGCTGGGAGTTTGACTAAGACGGGCCCCGGCTCCCATTTTCAGCCCCAGCCTTACCCTGTCTCATTGCGGGTCCGTTTTTAAAGGACGCCCTCAGGAGTTTAACCTCGACTGTTTTTCGAGCCGTTCGAGTTCATCCCGTATTTCTTCCCTGACAGCCTTGTATCTGGAGAGCAGGTCATCCGAAATCAGCATGGAAATTCCTTTTAACCTTCTCAGGCGCAGGCCCAGAAATGCATTGTATCCACCCACGGTCAGCAGGGACAGCCCCGCCCATTCGTTTATAAGGCTTTCCCAGAGCAAGTGGCTGATCAACAGGGCAAAAGAAAAAAAGATGCCGGTAATCGAAAGGAGTAGATACACCCACCAGTATTTCCCCCCCAAAAGGCGTAAATCGAGGGAGAAGGAGATGGCGGTCATGGAGCGCAGGATCACGACCACCGCCAGGGCTGTGGTCATAAACAAGATCGTGAACGCAGGCACGCCGATAAAGAACAACCCTGTGAGGGTGGTCACGATGCCCAGTGTTAAGGGCCAGTTGGCCCGGCCCCTGGCAGCCCGGAACGGGGCGGAGATGGCAATCTCGATAACACCGGCCAGCACCAGGGCGATACCCAGTAAAGTGGCCAGGGAAACCATGGCTTCGTGGGGCCTGATCAGCACCAGGAAACCGGTTGCCAGGAAGATTACGCCTATCAAAAAAACGACGCGCCAGTTGTTGATTGATTCCTTGATGTTGCTGATTTCCGGAACGTACATAGGCCAGTTCTAATTTACGCAGTGCAACCCCAGAAGCCTCGCGGTTCGCCAGCAGGCAATCTCCCAAATCCAGACTCGAAAGGTTGGCACTGCACATTGAAGCACCGGAATGGTCGCACACGCCAAGTCCGGCAGACTGAAAAATGGGAGAATGCTTTAAAAATAGGAACAAAGTAGTACGAAACAAAGGAATCTGCCCTTATTTCGGGGCGTGCTCCGTAATTTTGCGATTTGGCCGGTTCCCGACAACCAGCGGGTCGTTAAGGCTACCGGGCCCGGGCCATGCTGGTCTTGCTCAGGCTGGCCACCAGCTCTTTGCCGAAGCGAGCCGTAGTTTTCCGGATATCGGTAGGGTCTTCCATTTCAAACCACCCAATCCACTGCAGATTCTCCTCTTTCGGGGATGTAAGGTCGTAGAGGGTGCTCTCCAAAACAAAGCGGGTACCGGTCACCTGCTTTCCAGGCTCCCAGGTTACGGCGGGGTACAACCCCATATAGCTCCCAAAGTACATGGTGTTGGCCGGGTCAAAGCGGTAGGCGTAACTTCCGGGCACCTCTGTTTTGTATTCCTCACGGCTTACCAGGTTAATCAACACCACCCCATCAAACCCCTGGGCCTTAATTGCATTGCCAATAGCCTCGGCCTCACTCTCGGAGGGTTTGTGGTCAATCGGGATGTCGATCCCGGAGTCGAGGGAGCGGACGCCCGCGATTCCTTTCTCTTCCAGGGCTTTTACAACGTCGCTCTCAAAAAGAGAACGGGCTATATTGTTTTCTAACCAGGCCAGGACAAATACTTTGGCGTAGGGCTTTTTGGCTTTGCTCACGTTTTCGGAATTGACCAGGTACGAACCGCAGGCGGTTAGGGTTAAGCCCGCAAGCAACAGCAAAAGGGATTTTTTCATGTGTATCAGGAATGTGGTTTATTTCAGACGGAAATTGTTTTCGAAGGAAAGGTTCCAATGGTTTTGCAGGGCATGGCGCGCGCGGGTGCCAACCAATCCTGCCATCTGCAGGGCGGGCAGGCGCAACTTTGGGATAGCTTTCATCATGCGGGCAATTTACTACACTTTGTTTTAACAGGCAGGGCCGGGATTTAAAGATGCTTATCAGAAGGTCGAAAAGGCCGGATGAAGGTACACTTTTTTTGAAAACCCCTTTAGCGATGGGGTAAAATACCCGCCAGGTTGGGGAGAGAATCCCGCCATTTTCATACCTTAGAATCCCGATGCGCAACGCCAGCCACATTGCCTTTGACCGCCGCTACCCCTCGGTGGAAGACCTTCGGGCCAAAGCCCGCAGGCGCATTCCGGCCTTTGCCTTCGACTACCTCGACGGGGGGTGCAACGAAGGGGTGGCCCTCTCGCGCAACCGCACTGAGCTGCAGCAGGTGCAGCTCAAGCCTTCCTATCTGAAACCCTACGCGGGCTGCAACCTCGAAACGGAGCTTTTTGGTGAAAAATACGCGGCCCCGTTCGGTATCGCCCCCATCGGGCTGCAGGGCCTCATCTGGCCGGGTTCGCCCGAAATCCTGGCCCGGACCGCCAAAACACAGGGCCTGCCTTTTGTGCTCAGCACAGTAGGTACCGCCTCCCTCGAACGCATCGCAGAGGTTTCTGAAGGCACGGCCTGGTTCCAGTATTACCACCCGGCCGACCCCGCCGTGCGGGACGATTTGCTCCGGCGGGCCGAGGCGGCTGGTTACAAGGTGCTGGTGCTCTTGTGCGACACCCCAACCTTTGGCTTCCGCCCCGGGGAGATCCGCAGCGGGCTTTCCATGCCGCCCCGGATGACCCCTGCAAACCTCTTCCAGATGCTGGGCCGGCCTGGCTGGCTGTTGAAGACCCTGCATGCCGGCACTCCGCGTTTCGCGAACCTGCAGCCTTATATGCCCGAAAAGCTCGATCTGGCCGGTTTGGGCCGGTTTATGGACGGCTTTTTCAACAAGCGGCAGACCCCTGAAAAGATCGCCTACGTGCGCGACCGCTGGAAGGGCAAGCTGGTACTGAAGGGGGTGAGTACCCTCGAGGATGCCGAAACGGCCCACCGCCTGGGCCTCGACGGCATTGTTGTCTCCAACCACGGGGGGCGCCAGCTCGATGCGGGGCCTTCCTCCATTGCGGCCCTGCGGCAGATTGCCCCGGCCTACGCTTCCAAAATGACCGTGATGCTCGACAGCGGCCTGCGCAGCGGCCCCGACATTGCCCGTGCCCTGGCCACCGGCGCCGCCTTCACCTTTCTGGGGCGTCCCTTTATGTACGGGGTAGGCGCCCTTGGCAACCGCGGAGGCAACCACGTGGCCGGCCTGTTGAAATCCCAGCTCCGCCAGGTCATGGAACAGGTGGGATGTGAACGGGTGGCCGAACTGCCGCAGCACCTGCTCTGAAGCGAAACCTTTTCTGCTGGTCCCTGAGGGGTGAACCCGTATACTTTTTAGCATTTTTTTCTGGGGCTGCTGGCAGCTTGCAGGTGGCGCGGGCATATTTGCCAGGTCTTGTTGCGATACCGACAGGGAAGCATCCGAAAATCCAGAAAAGAGTAGGAGTCCTTCATATTTCAGCACATGAAAAAATTCCTCAGCCTTGCCTTGCTGTTCTGCCTGCAACTGGCCCCGGCAACAGCCATGCCGGCAGGCGAGGCCGCGACAGCCGGCATCGCAATCGCACACCCTTTCGACTGTACGGTTTCGGCCAAAGTCTATGTCCTTACCGATGCCGGCTTGATCGGGGTTGGTCTCAGCGTTACTGCCGGCAGTTGTTCTGAAGCCATCCAGGGTATCCGCCTTGCGATTACCGGGTTCCTGAAGGCCCTTTGAGTCAGATTGAAAGCATTGTAAACCCTAAACTGTAAACCCATGAAAAAAATCATCCTTTTTATTTTTCTGATGGGGTGCCTATCGGCCCCTGCGCTTGCGGCCCCCATCCATGCCCCGGTCGGGTCGGCAGCGCCCGTAAGCCCTGCCGACTTCGATCAGGAGCTCATGCGCCTGCTCCTTGATGGGGTTCTCAACAACCTTTGCATCACCCTCCGCGATTTCAGCTGTACCCTCAGTGCCGAGGTGAGCTATAACGGCATGGCCGTAAAAATGAGCATTACGGCCAAAACCTGTGAAGAGGCCGGGGCCGGCTTGGCCCAGGCTGTGAAGGCCTTTTACCGCGAAGTGGCCAAGACATGAAGCGGAAGCTGTCTGAAGCCGTGCTGCCGGGGCACCCCTGGGAATGGGGTGCCCCCCGGTTGCTGCCGTATTGCCGGTTTGTACGGATGGCCCTGGTGGTGTTGTGGGCCTTTTCGGCCCGCGGGCAGGATGGGACCCTGCGGATAACCTACGATCTGGTTCTCGACCAGTCCCCGCCCTTGCAATGCCAGGCAAGCCTGGCAAGTGGTCAGGGATATTCGATTTTCCATTGGAACAATACGGCAGGGGGCAGTGAAATCACCACCGACGATTTCGGGGCCATGCGGGTCGTTGTACGCGATACAGACCCCGTGGGCACCGTCAATTTCGTGGATAGCAGGGCCGATAGCCTGTATACCCGGGGAACTGCGTTTAACAGCCCGTACCTGCTGGCAGAGCCCCTACCCGAAATTGGTTGGAAGCTGGAGGCTGAAACCCGCCAGCTGGGAGGGCTCGCCGTATACAAGGCACAAGCCCGGTTCCGGGGCCGCAACTACACGGCATGGTATTGCCCCGATATCCCGGTGCCCGTGGGACCGTGGAAGCTCCACGGCCTTCCGGGGGCTATTCTGGAGGCTTACGACGATGAATCCTTTTTCCATGCTGTTTTTACAGCCCTGAAGCGCAGTCCGGAACCCTTTGTGCCAGACCCCGGGCTGTTTAGGACAGGGGAGGTGATCGACCTGGCCGGATTCCGGGCCATGCAGCAGAACATGGCCGGGGAACTCATCCGTAAAATAAGGTCGAAACTCCCCCGCGGGGCGCATCTTAGCGTGGAAGAGACTTCTGCCGGGTTCCTGGAGCGGGAGTTCGGAGGTGAATAGCGCCCGGGCAGCATGAAAAGGGCTGTACTATTCCTGTTGCTGTCAGGGTTTGGGCACGCGGCAGCTGCGCAGGCCCTAATTCAGGGCCATATCACCGATCAGGAAGGCAGGCCCGTTCCCTGGTCAAATCTTCGCTTACTGGCCATGCCCGATGCTACCCAGGAAGCCTACGCCTATGCCGATGAGTCGGGTACGTATGCCCTCCCTGTCAGGAGGCCGGGGTTATACCGCCTGCGATTTGATGCGCTCGCTTTCCAGGCACAGGAAGTGCCCCTTACGGTTTCGGAGTCTGTCCGTCCAGCCATCCTAAGGGTCGATGTGGCCCTTTTCCCGGCCCCGCTTGAGCTGGAAGAGGTAATTGTACGCGCCGAACCGGCCTTGCGCCTTATGAAAGACACGGTCGAACTCCGGACTTCGGCTTATGCCACCGGCAGTGAACGCGTAGCCGAAGACCTGCTCAAACGCCTGCCGGGCATTGAGGTTGGTGCCGACGGGAGCATCCGTGTACGGGGCAAGGCCGTTAGCAAGGTCCTGATCGAGGGCGACGACCTTTTCGACCGCGGGTATGCGTTGCTTACCAAAAACCTGAGTGCCGGGGTCATCGCCGGTGTTCAGATCTTGAAGGGGTATACCGAGAACCCCCTGCTGCGCGGCCTGCAACCATCTGAAGCCGTAGCCCTGAATATTCGCCTGAAGGAGGAGGTGAAAGGCACACTTTTCGGCAAGGGTTTCGTGGGGGGCAGCCCACAAACCTACGAAACCGACCTGAACCTGATACAGGTACGCCGGAACAACAAGGCCTTTTTTCTCGGAAACCTGAATAATTCAGGCAAAGATGCCACCGGCGACCTGCAAGCCCTGCTCTACCCTAAATTGCCGGCGGAGGCTTCCCTTTCGGGTGACGATCCGCCCCTGCCCTCTTTCATGCCGCAGCCCCGGCACCAGACAGGCTTGCCGGAAATGCGCTCCCGATCGAACAATGCCGAGCTGGCCTCACTGAGCGGCCTGTTCAGCCCCGTGGAGGCATTGAAGATAAAAGGCCATCTCTTCTACAGCGGGGACGAGCAAACCCAGCGGAGCCTGAGTCGGGAAGTTTTCAACACCGACAGCCTGCATTTTGTAAATACGGAGTCGGAGTGGGCCCGAAGGGGAGTACCCGTTCAAAGTGGCCGCCTGTCGGTTCTGTATACCACCCAAAGCCAGCAGCTCGAATGGCTTACCGAGCTGCAAACCTCCCAGCTGCAGGCCAGGCGGCAGGTACTTTTTAACGGCCATCCGGTCTGGGAAGCCAGCAGGGAGCACGCCACTCAGGCCATTACCAGGCTTTCCTATTCCAGGCGGGTCGATTCGGCCACCGCCCTGCAGCTATCCCTACAGTATAGCTGCAACCGTAAACCGCGGCGCATGGGTCTTGCAGGAATGGACTGGGGCGAACTGATCCCGCCCGGGTCGAAGGGGCAACCGCTGTTCCACAAGCTGTCGAACCAACGGGAATCGGGCGGTTTCGATGCCTCCCTGCTCAGGGGCAGGGGGAGGTGGCAGGGCAATCTGATGGCCGCCTATGCCTTTCGTAGGGCCACCCTCGAAAGCGACTTTATGCAGCAAGAGGGCCCCCTGGCCGGGCCGGAGTTCAGGAACCGGGGCCACAATCGCTTCAGTCGTTTGCAGGGAGGGCTGCAATTGGCCTATACCGCCCGTACCTGGAACATCCGGGGCCGGCTCCTTGCCCAGTACCTTTCAAACCGCTTCCAGGATACGGGGACGGAAGCGAGGCAGCTGCTGGCCCTGGTGCCTGCCCTTTCGCTCAATGGGCGGCCGGGCAAATCCCATTTTTTGGCGGCTTCGTATACCTATGGCTTTCGCGAAACTTCGCTTCAGGAACAGTACAGCGGATACCTTCCCGGGGGCTTTCGATTGCTGCAGCGGGGCCTGGGGCGCTTTGAGACGTTCCGGTCGCATCGCTGGCTGTTTAACTACACTTTTGGCGAATGGGGCGACCCGTACCTGCTTACAACCACGATCATGTACAACCGGGAGCCCGATTACGCAGGTTCTGACAGTCAGGTGGGCCCCAACCTGGTTGCTGCTTCGGCTTTTCGGCTGGTCGGGCGGGATCATCTTTCCTGGAATGGCAGCTACGACCAGTACCTCAAGGGGCTCAAAATGAACCTGAAACTTCGGGCCGAGCTGCAGGCGCAGCAATATGAGAGCCGGTATAACGGCCTGTCCGTGCAAAACAACCTCCTTTATGGTCAGGCAGGCCCCGAGCTCAGGACGGTTTTCGACGGGGGGTTCAATGCACATGCCGGTGTGCAATGGACGATTTCCCGATACAGGGGTAATGCCCTTTCGGTGAGCCGGTCGCAAACCGGATTCCTCGACCTGGAATTTCGCTCGGGCGACTGGCTTCTGGAACTCGGCAACGAGGGATACCGCTACCGGGATGCCGGATCGGGCCGCTCCGTTTGGTTTTCCGATCTGGGGGTCAGGTACGCCCCGAAGGGAAGCGGTATGGCGTTGCGGGTGCAACTCACCAATTGCTGGAATACTGGAATGCTGAATAAGCTGAACCTCACCGAGACCGGCCGTTTCGAAAACCGGTATGCCTTGCGGCCCCGCCAGCTTGTGGTGGGCCTGGATTTCCGCTTTTAAGGCCGGGCCTGCCTGCTGCAGGCAACGCCTTCTTTATGTACCTTTAAGGGCATTGTGGCCGGCAAAACCGGTCTGAATCGGAAGACATGAAGAACTACCTGCTGGCCCTGGACCTGAAACCCGACCCGGCCCTCATCCGCGAATATGAAGACTACCACCGGGCAGTCTGGCCCGAGATACTTGAGAGCATCCGCGAAAGCGGCATTATACGGATGGAAATATACCGGACCGGCAACCGGCTCTGCATGGTGTTGCAGACCACCGATGATTTCTCTTTCGAGCGTAAGTCGCATCTGGATGTCGCCAATGCGAAGGTACAGCAATGGGAGGCCCTGATGGAGCGCTTCCAGCAACGCCTTCCCGGGGCGGCACCCGGGCAGAAATGGGTACCGATGGAGCGGATATTCACCACGGCATCCTGATCCAGGGCCTTCAGAACCAGCTGGAAACCGTACCTTGGAAGGGTCGATACAAAATCCTGCATGAATACCTTTGCCGACAAGGTTATCGCCTTTAACCGGAACCTCGATTACAACGGATCGCTGCCCCCGGGCATACGCGTAATGAACCCTTTCCGGGAAAACCCGGAAATCGCCCCCATAGCCGAGGCCTTTTATCGGAAATTCTATAACGACACACGGCCGCGACGGCTCATTTTGGGCATAAACCCGGGCCGCCTGGGGGCCGGGGCCACAGGTATTCCCTTTACCGACACCAAACGGCTGGCCGAGGTATGCAAACTGGAAGGCCCCGACTTTCAAACCCACGAACCTTCCTCCGTTTTTGTGTATAACCTCATAGCAGCGTTTGGTGGCCCCGAGGCCTTCTACGGCCAGTATTACATCAATTCGGTTTGCCCGCTGGGGTTTGTAAAGCAGGGGTCGAACGGGCGGTGGGTGAATTACAACTATTACGACGATGCGGCCCTCTTCGAGGCCGTTAGGCCATTCATCCTGGAAAATTTGCAAAAGCAGCTGGCCCTGGGGGTCGATACCCGTTGCTGCTTCAGCCTGGGGAAAAAAAACGCCCGTTTCCTGGAAGATCTCAACCGGGAAGGCAATTTCTTTGGGAAGATCGTGGCCCTTGACCATCCCCGCTATATCGTTCAGTATAAGTCGAAAGAGATGGAAGGGTATTTGGGGCGCTTTCTGGAGGCCTTCTCGCAAGAGGCGCCTCCTTCCTGATTGACGTCATTTGGCCATGGCTGTTTGTTTTGTAAACTGGCAGTCTGACCGGGGCTTCCCCGGAGAGTTAATCCATCGCATGCGACTGTGTATTCTGATAACCTTGCTGGCCATGTTAACCCTTACGGCACAGACCCAACCTTCGCCCGATAGTGCGGGCATACGCCTCTTCCTGAGCGGCGATGTGATGACCGGCCGGGGTATCGACCAGGTCTTGCCGCACCCCGGGGCACCTCGGCTCCATGAATCGTTTGTAACGGATGCACGGCGTTACGTGGAACTGGCCGAACGGGCCAGCGGCGAGATTTCGCACCCGGTTTCCTTTGACTATATCTGGGGGATTGCCCTGGAGGCGTTCGGGCAGCTGCGGCCCGACCTGAAAGTGATCAACCTGGAAACCAGCATTACCTCCTCTGAAGATTTTTGGCCAGAGAAAGCCGTGCTCTATCGCATGCACCCGGGGAACCTGCCCGTTTTGCAGGCTGCTGGCATCCATTGCGTTTCCCTGGCCAACAACCATTCGCTCGACTGGGGCAGACAGGGCCTGGATGAGACCCTGAGCAGCCTTGAGGGTTCGGGGATATCGCTGGCCGGGGCGGGGACAAACAAGGCGGCCGCCCAGGCCCCAGCCGTATTTACCGTGCGGGGTGCGCGCCTCCTGGTTTTTGCGCTGGGTTTTACCGGCAGCGGAATTCCGCCGTTGTGGGAAGCCGGGGCAAACCGATCCGGGCTCTTCATCTTACCCGATTATACCGACCGCAGCCGGGAGGCTGTCATAACGGCAATACATCGGCATGCCCGGCCTGAAGATATCGTAATCGTTTCCATCCACTGGGGCGGGAATTGGGGGTATGCCGTCTCCCAGGCCCAGCGCGAATTTGCCCGACAGCTCATAGACCGGGGCGGGGTCGACCTGGTACACGGGCATTCCTCACACCATGTGAAGGGGATGGAAGTGTATAAGCGCAAGCTCATCCTCTACGGGTGCGGCGACTTGCTAACCGATTATGAAGGGATTGGCGGCCATGAGGCGTACCGCCCCGACTTAAGTTTCCTCTATTTCCCAACGCTTTCAGCCTCAAACGGCAACCTGCTTTCCCTGGATCTGGTGCCCACCCGGGTAAGGCGATTCCGTCTCACCCGCCCTGACAGGGCAGATCAGGCCTGGTTGCACCGGCTGCTCAACCGCGAATGTGCCGGGGTGGGCCTTCGGTTCGAAACGCTGCCCGAAGGGGCACTGCGGTTGGAAGTTGCCAACTGAAGCCTGGCAAGCGTAGTGTTCAGGTAAAAAAAATCAAGGCATAGCACCCTTGGCATCACCCCCGGTCGGGCTTCAATTGCAACTCGCTTTTCTTGAGGCGGGCGTTGAAATTTCCGACTTCGACTTCCATGAATTCGCTGAACCGCTTGCTGACAGCTTCCAGCCGCTGGTCGAACAATGCCTTTACCTCTCGTTGCTGGTCGGTGGGCCTGAAATCGACCCCGTTGCCGGTAATGTCGCTGGCCAGGGCGCTCAGGCGGCCGTATAATTGCATGGGCGAGCGGAAGGCGTCTTCGCGGGCACCGGTCAGGTGGATGTCGTACAGCGAGGCGGCTATGGCCTGTGCAGCCTGCCGCAGCTGCTCTGCCCTGCGCGTATCGGCCTGACCGGTAAGCCTGGGTGCCAGTGAGTCCAGTTCGGCCCGGATGGCCTCGATCTCATTGATCATGGTAACAGCCTGGTTCATGGCATTGCGCAGCTCCAGGGAGAAGGCCACCTGTTGCCTGATATCGTCCAAACTGCCCTCGGTGGTGGGGTCTTTCAATACTTCCAGGTCACGAACGTATTCGGCCCCGTCTACCAGGAGTTTTACCCGGTAAGCATCGGGTACCACCCGGGGGCCGTACTGCCCCCGCATCAGGTCAAGGTCCCAGGTAACCAGGGGGCGCCAGCCCTCCCCGCCCAGTTGCACCCAGGGCCGCCCTGGAGGGCTAACCTGCAGTTTGGGCTTGAAGGTGGGTTCGTAGCGCAGGTCCCACATTACCCGGTTTATCCCGGCCGTCCCGGTTCCTTTCAGACTGCGCACCAGCTCCCCGCCGGGGGCCAGTATCTGGATTTCCACCGGCTGGTCCGTGCTGTCTCTCAGGAAGTAGTTGATGTCGGCTCCGTAGGCCGGGTTCCGGCCCGAGTTCAGGCTGGGGCCGTCGGTTTTGATGCTTTCCTTTTCCTGGAAGCGGTAGGCCGGGCGAAGGCTGAACAGGTGCGCCTGTTTACCCTGTGCATCGAGGTCGTATTCGCGCAGGGGCGCCAGGTTGTCAAGGATGTAGTACCCGCGTCCGTAGGTGGCAACCACCAGGTCGTCGAAGCGCTCCTGGATCTCCAGCCAGTATACCGGGGCAGGGGGCAGGTTAAGGCGCAGGCGCATCCAGTGGCCCCCGTCATCGGTGCTGACATAGATCCCGTTATCGACCCCCAGGTACAGCATGCCTTCCCGTTTCGGGTCTTCCCGCACCACATGGGCAAAACTGTGCACCGATTTCGGGACGGTGGCAGAAACCAGCTTCCAGCTCTTTCCGTAATCGGCCGTTTTGTACACATAGGCATTAAAGTCGCCCATCTGGTGGAGGTCTACCGAAATATAGGCCGTTCCTGCGGCATAGCGGGAGGGTTCGATATTAGCTACCGTGCCCCACGCAGGCAGGTCAGGGATGTTTGCGGTGACGTTGGTCCAGGAGGCGCCCCCGTTGCGGGTGAGGTGTACCTGCCCGTCGTTGCTGCCGGTCCAGATAAGCCCGGGTTCCAGCGCAGACTCGGCTATGCTGAAGAGGGTGGCCCCGTCAAAGGTCATCAGGTTGTCTGTGGCTATGCCCCCTGAATTTTTCTGGTGCGATTTGTCGTTCAGGGTCAGGTCGGGACTGATTACCTGCCAGCTTTGCCCGTCGTCGTCGGTTTTATGCAGGAACTGGCTGCCCACATACACCCGATGCGGGGTGTGGGGCGAGAAGGCCAGTGGAAAATTCCAGTGCCAGCGGTATCTCAGCTGGCCCGGTTCCCAGCCATATCCGGCTTCGGGCCAAACGCGCACATCGCGGGCATGCCCTGTGCGGGCATTGTAGCGCTGCAACCCGCCGTCGTAGCATCCTGACCAGACGATGTCGTTGTCGAACGGATCGGGTTGGGCAAAGCCGCTTTCGCATCCCCCCACCCCGGCCCATAGCCCGACAGGGATATAGCCCTGGAGGCTGTTGCTCGGGCCTTTGTAGGAGTAGCCGTCCTGCCTGTTGCCGTAAACATTGTAGGGTATTTGGTCGTCTACCGAGGCGTGATACATCTGGGCGATGGGCAGCACCACCCGCTGGTAGCTGTTACCGTGGTTCAGCGTAATGCTGGCACAGCCGTCATGGGCCACCATCATGCGGTCGGCGTTGGTGGGGTCGAGCCAGATATCGTGGTTGTCGCCCCCGGCAGGGGTGCGTTTGAGGGTAATGCCGGCATCCGTTGAGGTGGAAAAGCGGACACTTGCAAAATACAGTTCGTCCGGGTTTGCCGGAGATACCGCCATGCGTGTATAGTAGGGCGCCCGTTCCGCCAGGTCGTGATCTCGGCTCTGCAGCGTCCAGGTATCGCCAAAGTCTTCTGAGCGGTACAGGGCGGGGCTCTCAATTTCGAAAAGGGCATAAACCACATTTGGGTTCGAGGGGGCTATGGCTACCGCCGTCTTGCCCACAGGGTTTTTCAACCCCCCGGGCAGTCCATGCGAAGCGAGCGGTTCCCAGTTTTCCCCCCCGTCGGTGCTGCGGTACACTCCGCCCCCGGGCCCGCCGCTGTTCAGGCCCCAGGTATTGATGTGCACCGACCACATACCTGCGAGCAGGCGGTTCGGGTTTTCGGGGTCGAGAGCCAGCTCGGCCGCCCCGGTGTTTTCATCCACGAACAGGATTTGTTTCCAGGTCTTGCCGCCATCGGTGGTTTTGTAGACGCCCCTTTCCCGCTGCGGGCCGTAGGTATGTCCTAAAGCGGCGGCGTACGCGATGTCTGGGTTGGTGGGGTGAACGATTATGCGGCCGATGCGCCCCGTCTTTTCAAGCCCCATATGCGCCCAGGTCTTTCCGGCGTCGGTCGATTTGTAGATGCCGTCGCCCATGGCGTGGGCCGGGCGGATCACGAAGGTTTCCCCTGTTCCCGCCCAGACGACGTCGGGGTTCGAAGGTGCGATGGCCAGGGAGCCGATGGAGGACACGTCCTGGTCGTCGAAGACAGGTTTCCAGCTTACGCCCCCGTCATCGGTTTTCCAGATGCCGCCGGAAGCCGCACCGATATAATTGATCATGGGGTCTCCCGGCACTCCGGCAATGGCTATGGCGCGGTTGCCTTCGGGCCCGATAAAGCGGAATTCAAGCTGGTTGAAAACAGCCGGGTCTGCCTGTGCAAAGGCTGAGGAAGCGAACAGGAACAGGGTGGCTAGCAGAAGCGATGCGGGTTTCATACGAACGAATGTTGGCTGGTTGGACCACTAAGATAACCAACATTCACCGGATATACCGGCCCAAACTCAATGGTTTACGACAAACAGGTACGCCGCTTTTCGCAATGGCAGGCCAACTGCCCGGCAAGGGATACAGCAGTATGCCTATGCCTATATTTCCTGATTCCTCAGGAACTCTTCCCGGTAAACCGCCTTGATTTTCTGTTCCCGTTTCTGTACCGACTTTTTGGTGAACTGTTGGTTATCACGGATTTGCTTGACTTGCTTGGTCATTCGAATCTTGTTGCGGTACCTCTTGATGGCGCGATCGATGTTCTCTCCTGGATTTACCTTGATTATCAGCATGGGAATGGCTAGTAGGATTAATGTTCCGGACCGGAGGCCTGAACCCGGCCCCGGGCCATTTTAAATGATGTGCAAGTTGCCTGGTTCCAATCCGGTGGTACAGCAATCGGAGCGCCCGGCTAAGGCCGGAACCGTGGCCCGTGTTCTGCAGTGGGCCCGCTATCAGTGAAAATAGCTCAATGGAAAATCGGCAGAGGTGGCAACCCAGTTGGGACTTGATGCAGAATAATGGAGCGCCTTCCTTCAGATGATTCGGAAGGGACCTTTTTCCCCCCGAAAAGTGACTTACGCCATAAAGAACGGCAATTCAATCGGAATTCGGGCTACGCGCGGATTGATTTCTTTTGGGTTGCGCCGCCCGGTCGCCCTGTCATGAGGTTGGTAAAATCGGTTTCAGGGCCAGTATTCGCGCATTTTTTTCCGGAGAAACGCCACGCTCCGTCTGAGCTGCTCCATGCCGTCCACGCCGTCTTCGATGCTGATCCACCCGTCGAAGCCCACCCGCCTGAGTTCGGCAAAAATGGCGTCGTAGTCGTTCAGGCCTTTCCCGATTTCCCCGTGGCAGAGGCGTTTGGCATAACCGGCCGCATCGTATTCTTCTCTTCTCAGGTCTTCCAGGGTGCCTTCCAGCAGGTAGCGGTCGCTGGCGTGCATGGTCACCACCCGGCCAGAGATACGATACAGCAGGTCCAGGGGGTCATCCCCGGCCAGATAGGCATTGCTGGGGTCGTAATTGACCCCAAAGTTGGGATGGTGAACCTTGTCGACCAGGGCGCAAAACACTTCTTTTTTTTGGGCAAATTCGGGGTAACGCCAAAAGTCGTCCTTGTAATGGTTCTCGATGATCAGGGTAATGCTTCTTTCCTGTGCAAAGGGCAGACAGGCTTCGATACATGCTGCCGCGAGGGTGATCCCTTCCTCAATCGTGAGTTCCGGCCTGCGCTGCCCGGAAAGTACCCGGCAATACGAGCCCCCCAGGGCATGGGTCATTTCGATCCAGTCTTTTTGTTTTTGGATCTCGTTTTCGCGAAACGCCTTATCGGGATGCGTAAAGTCGGGGGAGCAGCACATCATGGGGATGACCTTGCCCCGGTCTTCGACCTGCCGCCGGAACTTTTCCCAGTTCTTTTGGTCCTGCATTTCCAGAAACCCGGCATACCATTCCAACCCGTCGATATCCAGGTCGCAGGCCAGGTCGATCCACTCGGCCACTTTCATGGAGCCGTCTTTGCACAGCGCTTGCATAAAAGCTTTGGGGAAGGCCGCGAGTCTGGGCATCTGATTACTTTTTGGAGGGGATGGTGGAGGTGTCTTTCGGGGGGTTGCGGCCGATGAACGGATGCTGTTCCAGGTCGAGCACCTGCCCGCTCACCGGGCCGCTTTCGTCAGAGAGCCAGTAGATCGCGGCAGCGGCTATTTCTTCGGGTTTGAGTATCCGGCCGGCCGGGGCATACACCTTCGGCAGGTCTTTGAACCAGTCTTCAGGGAGGCCGTGTTCCTGTTTGCGCTTGCGCTCGGTTTCGGTAAGCACCCACCCGGGGTTGATTTGGTTTACCCGTACCCCGTTTTCCCGGTGGAGGGTATCGCCCAGGTTTCGGGTCATGGTCATCAGGGCGCCTTTCGACATGCTGTACGCCAGCAGGTTGGGCTCGCCGCTGTAGGCATTTACCGAGCCGATGTTGAGCACGCAGCCGCGCGAAGCCGTTAAATAGGGCAGGGCTTCCCTGATAAGCAGGAAAGGGGCAACCGTATTCACGCGAAACACGCTTTCCAGAAATGGGGCATCTGTGGTTGCAATGTTTGAGGAAACCACGCGGGCCGCATTGTTTACCAAAGCATCGATTTTTCCGAATACGCCGACAGCTTTGGCAACCAATCGCCGGCAGGCCCCGTCTGCGGAGAGGTCTTCCACATACCAGGCGGCATTTTCGGTGCCTATTTCCTGTACTGTCTCGCTGGCCCAATCCGATTCAAGCCCGTGGATCAGCACCCTGGCTCCCTCAGCTGCGCAGCGTTTGGCGATCGCCTTGCCGATGCCTGTGGTGCTGCCGGTAACGACGATTACCTTGTCTTTCAATCGCATGGTTTACTAGGGTTTAAGGACGCTTTTTACGATTTCGCCCCTGTGCATTTTTTCAAAGGCGGTGTGCCAGTCTTCCAGGCCCCACACCCCCCCTATGATGGGTTTTACATCCAGTTGCCCGGTCGACAGCAGCCCGATTACCTTTTCCCAAATGGGCCAGTTGTGGCTGAAACTGCCCTGCAGGGTCACATTTTTTTGTACCAGCGGGTCGAGTGAGAATTGCAGGGGTTGCGGCCCCCAGCCCACCTTGATGATCTGCCCTTTTGGCCTGACCAGGTCGAGGGCGATTTTCAGGGTTGCGCTGATGCCTGCCGCATCGACCACGGTGTCGGCCCCCATGCCGTCGCGGGCACGCGCCCAATTGGTGGCATCACCCACGATGGTTTCACATCCGTACTGAGCAGCGACCGCAAGGCGGGCCTTGTCGGCTTCCAGCCCGACAATGGCTACCTGGGCCCCGCACAACCGGGCCATGGCCGCACACAAAATCCCGATGGTACCCGGCCCGAGTACCACCACCCGGTCGCCCGGTCTGATGCTGGCATTGCCCAATACAGCGTTGTAGGCCACGCAGCAGGGTTCGGTTAGGCAGGCCTGTTGAAAGGAGAGGTTGGCGGGCACGTTGTGCAGGCAGCGGGCCGGCACGCGCACAAATTTGGTCATGGCCCCGTTTACGCCATACCCGAAGCCTTTCCGGTCGGGGTCGAGGTTGTAGAACCCGGCCCGGGTCATGGGGCTGTCGGGGTTGATGATGGCCGCCGTTTCGCTGACCACCCGGTCGCCCTCCTGCCAGTTTTTTACATTTTTGCCGCGCTTTGCGATATGCCCGCCGAATTCGTGCCCCAGCACTACCGGGTAATTCACGGGCCAGCTGTGGTCGGCCGTCCACTGATGTAAATCGCTGCCGCACACCCCCACATTTTCTACCTGCAGCAGCACGTCGTCGTCCCCAAAAGCGGGAACCCCCATTTCCCGTACTTCCACAGAACCTTTTTCCGGGGCATAATTCACTACGGCAATCATCTTTTCAGCCATGCGTCACTTTTTTGAATTCGAGATAGCTCCATAGCCATGGATGGCCGAGCAGATCAGGCGGAGCGATTCCTCCAGGTTGCCATCGGCTGTTTTGAAGGCATCGGCATCGATGGTCAGCGGGGCGCCCAACACCACCAGGGGCGCACCGTACTCCGGGCATTGTATGGCCTGTTCGAGCGATAATCCGCCCACCGCCTGAACCGGGATAGCAACAGCTTGCACGACTTCTTTGAGCTGGTCGAGCGGACTGGGCATCCGCTGCCCCCGGGCAGCAATGCCCCTGCGTTCGTCATAACCGATGTGGTGGACGATGTAATCACAACCGAGTTCTTCCAACTCCCTGGCCGCCTGTACCATGTCGGGGCACCCCAGGTTATCGCCCATCACCTTCACGCCGAAATCTTTTCCGGCCTGTACCACGCATTTGATGGTTTCAGGATGCGCCCGGGCCATGACCACCACATGGGTGGCCCCGGCTTTGGCCATCATTTCGGCTTCGAGGTACCCGCCGTCCATGGTTTTCAGGTCGGCTACAATGGGCACGGAGGGGAAAGCCTCCCG
>JAHECA010000060.1 GCA_024642005.1 Robiginitalea sp.
CAATTGAATAATAATGCCGCGAAAGGGTGTTTATTTTTTTGGAATCGTGCCTGCTGCCATACCCCGGATCAAATGAAAGTTTCGGTTTCGAGGGGTAAAACCACCGGGAATGATGCGAATCTGCAATTTTAACAGCCTGGAAATTACGGCCCTATATAATAATCAGCCCATTCAGCGGTTATGTATGGGTACGAATTCCGGAATTCGGATTTAACTGCATATATTAGGCGAGTCATGCACCGAATCAGACTTATTGCGGCCCTTAGCGTTTTAACCGCTTCCTTTCTGGTATTGGCACTCTGCGCAGGCCATCCGGCGACCACCGCTAAAACGGAGGCCCCGCAGACGTCGGGCAGCTTCCCCGAAAAGGCCCGGTTCGATCTGGACGGTTATTCCCGGTACAGGCAGCAACAACTGGCCTTGGCCGGGGCCGTAAAGGCATACTTTGAAAAAGCCTTAGCCTCGGGAGAAATAGTCGGGGCCGGGGTTAGCATTGTGCAGGGCGATTCCATTTTGCTCTCTGACGGCTATGGTGCAAAAAGCCGGAAAACCGGAGACCGGGTAGACGGCGAGACGCTGTTCCGGCTCGGTTCCCTGTCCAAGGGTTTTACCGGCATCCTGGCTGCCGGGCTGGTGCAGGAAGGAAAAATGAGCTGGAACGACAGGGTGGTCGATTTCCTGCCGGAGTTCAGGCTGGGGAATACGGCCAATACCCGGCAGATTACCCTGGCGCATCTGCTTTCGCACACCACCGGGGCGCCCTACCACAGTTTCACCAACCTCATAGAGGCCGGCAGGTCCCTGCCAGACATTGCCGGGCATTTCAGGGAGGTGAACCCCGTTAGCACGCCGGGGGCTGTTTACAGCTATCAGAATGCCATGTTCGCCCTTTCCAGCGAGATGATGCTGCAGGTAACCGGCGAGCCTATTGAATGCTTGCTGGAAGAACGTTTTTTAAAGCCCCTGGGGATGTGTTCAACCACCATGGATTACACTGCCCTGAAACAGCAGCAGAATGTGGCCTTGCCCCATGTAAGGGGGCGCGGCGGGTGGCGAACCGGCAAACTTTCCGACAGCTATTTCAACGCGATTGCCGCCGGGGGTATTAATGCAAGCCCTGTCGATATGGCCCGGTGGATGCGGTTTTTGCTCGGGCACAACCCCGAGGTTATGGGCAAACAGTCCCTGGAATGGGCCTTCAGGCCGGTTGTTGAAATCAAGGGACGCGCCAAATACTACCACCGCTGGCCCGGCCACATCGCGTCCTATTACGGGTACGGATGGCGGATACACCAGTATGCCGAAGAAAAAGGCGGAAACCGGAAAACCATCTGGCACCACGGGGGCAGCGTCAATAATTTCAGAAACGAGATAGCGCTCTTCCCGGAGTCCGACCTGGGCATCTGTGTGCTGCTGAACAGCAATTCCACCCTGGCCAAACGGGTGATTCCGGAGCTCTATGAAATCGTGCAGTCTGTCTACAAGCAAACCCCCGAGCATCTGGCGTTGAACAGCCTTTCGGGTGCATCAGAAGCCCGTTAGTCGGCTTCCAGCAACGTATCAATACGGGCGATCAGTCCGTTGGCGCCCTCGGTGAGATCCGTTGCAGTATTGATATAGTATCCCCGCCACAACACCGACTTGGCCAGGCCATTTAGTATAAACAGGTCTGAGCGAACTTCGTCGAAATCATAATGCACATCTTCCAATTCGCGGTTTCTATGCCGGAACTCCACCCTGGCATGGAACTGCGTTATTTCAATTTCTTTCAGCGCATCCCCGAGCTTTGTGTACAGGGTCGCACTCGCATTGATTGCATCCAGATAATTCAGGTATTCCTGATTCAACTCCCGGTCGATTTTCTCGAGACGCCCCTGCCCGATGAATTCATCATTCCGGCTGATATTCTTCATAAACGGGGTAAGACGCGGGAATATCGATAAGGCCCAGTTCAGGGTGTCACGCTGTCCGTCAACGGGAGGCGTCCCGGCCAGGAGGAGTTCCCATGCCGTGTTAACAATAGCATTAAATTCATGAAATTCCAATGCTTTGCGCTCCAGGCGGGATATATCCAGGGACAATTCCATTCGCAGGTTCCTGAGGAATTCCTGATCGGCCCGGTTTTGTTTGCGGCCTTCGTTCCAGTTATTGATCTGCAGGGCGAACAGAATACCGATTACAACCAGAATGATCTCCCCTATGGCATATCGGGTGTATTTGAAGAACTGGTTCTCGCTTGCGAGCTTCAGGCGGATTTTGTGGAAAAATCGGGTCATGACCAAGAGCGTTCATCTCATTGCTTAAGATAGGGCAATTCGGGGATAACCCCGCCCCTTATTTCCAGTTAAAGTCCCGACAGTTTGGTTAAAGCGGATTGGCATTAAAAGTATCTCCCTGCTGAAGGTCCCCGGTATCGAAACCTTTCCTGAACCACCGCATGCGCTGTTCAGACGTGCCATGGGTAAACGAATCGGGCACCACGCGCCCGGTCTGCTGCTTCTGGAGCCGGTCGTCCCCGATGGCGTTGGCTGCATTGAGGGCCTCTTCGAGGTCGCCCGATTCCATCATGCGGGTCATTTGCTGGGAGTGGTGTGCCCAGACCCCGGCCAGGAAGTCGGCCTGTAATTCCAGCCGCACGGAGTATTTGTTGAATTCCTCGGTCGGCAGTTGCCTCCGAAGGCGGTCTACCTGATCGGTGATCCCCATGAGTTTCTGAATGTGGTGCCCTACCTCATGGGCAATCACATAAGCCTGGGCAAAATCGCCCGGGGCGTTCAGCCGCTGTTCCATTTCGTCAAAGAAGCTCATGTCGAGATACAGTTTTTCATCCCCGGGGCAATAAAAGGGCCCGGTGGCGCTGGAGGCCAATCCTCAGGCTGAAGATACAGAGCCGCTGAAAAGGACCAGGGTAGGTTCCCTGTAGTTGTTTAGGAGGCTGTTCCATACATCTTCGGTATTGGCCAGGATGGTGGAGCTGAAGGCTGCCATTTCATTTTCCTTCGGGGTTCCTTCATACCTTTCAGATGAGGCTTGCTGCGGGCCGCCGCCCATGAGTAAGCTAAGGGGGTTGGTACCCGTAATAAAGGCCAGAAAAAGTAAAATACCGATAATGATCAGGCCGGTTTTGGAAAACAACAACCGGAGCAATGGCCCGAGCAATACCGGGTTGAACCCCCTGCCGCCCATCATGGGCGCTCGCTGGCCCCTGCGGTCTTCCACATTGGCACTTTGCCTGTTACCTTTCCATTTCATAGTTAACGGTTTGCAGATTTACACGAAGGTCTAATTTAGGGTAATTGCCCCGGTTTACATACTGGCAACGCTGGCTTCACGGAAGAATTTATCGCGAAAATACAGGTGTCGACTACGGGCTTCTTCCAGCACTTCCTGAAATTCCGGTTTATCGCGGACCGGTTCGAGTAAGGGGTCTGATTGTATGAACGGGTAATTGTAATAGCCGCGTTCGACAGATTCCCTGAGGCATCGGAGGGCTCCTTCTGTCTCACCGAGGCCGCTGTACATGACAGCCAGATAATACCATCCCTCCGAGTCAGGGGTATTGGCCTGTTCCAGTTGCAACAGGGCATCGATGCCCACTTGGGTTTCTCCGTTGATGATTGATTTATAGGCTATGCTGTTAAGCCGCATATAGGGTTCGCTCTCTTCCCGGATCAATTGGTCAAAATAGGAAAGGGCTTCCTGATAGCGACCCATGCGAAAAAGCGAAATAGCTTGCCAGATAAGCGAATAAGAGGTGTCTTTTCCGCGCCGGAAAGCCTGCAGGGCGTCTTCATAACGTCCCTGGCAGAGGTATGTGACGCCAATGCGGGCAAAATTGGGGTTTTCCGGGTCGAGGGCCACGGCACGCTCCATGAATCGCACAGATTCCCCGGTCATTCCAATATACCGGTACAGATATCCCAAAGAAAACAGGGCTGAGGCATTGTTGGGGTTAATCTCCAACATGTGCCTGGCAAGTTCGATGGCTTGCTCAGTTCGGGCGGTCTCGGTATAAAATACCACCAGATAGCCAAGGGCCATTAACTGGTCGGGGTTAAGCTCCAGGGCTTTCAGGTAATACTTTTCCACCTGCTCGCGAGATTCCGGGTCCATCATCTCAAACAGCAATAGTCGTTGTGAACGAAAGCCCAGCTCTGCATATGCTGGGGCATAGGAGGAATCGATCTCGATGGATTTGCGGAGCATGGCCACCGAAAGCCGGTCGCCTTCCGAATTCAACGGATACGAGGTGCTCTTCAAGTAATATTCGAAAGCCAACGGGCTTTGGGGTACATCCCTGGATAGGAATTCCATTTCCCTGGGGTTAAATTTAATGTTCAGATCGTCAATCACTTTCTTGGCCACAATATCCTGCAAACTGAAAGTATTGCTGAATTCAACCTCAATGTCGTCGCTGCGCCAGAGCAATTCGCGCGTTTTCAGGTTGAGCAACTCAACGTTGACGCGAATCTGGTTCTGCTCTTTCAGGTAATTGCCCAGCAATACAAAATCGACCCGCAGCTCCTTGCCCAGTGAATCCAGATCTATGGCTTTACTGATATATTTCCGGACCTCAGCCGAAGAACGGATATTCAGGTTTTGCAGGTACATCAGATCTCCGATTATCTGGTTCGAAATCGCAAAACCCAGGTAATCGCTTTCAGGATCGGGCCGGGTATTCGTCAGGGGAAGCACGGCCAGGGCACCGCTCAGTAAGCTGCTATCAGCAACGGTCGCCGTTGCTGAGGCAGACCGGCTCCCGAATTGGTTGTAAAGCAAAAGCACTACCGCCAGTGACAGGGAAACGATAATGATCTTGTTGAGACGTTGACCAATGTGGGGATCTGAAGTGCCGGTTGCCGTTTCGACCTGTTGCGGGGTTTTTTCAATCCCTTCCGGGGTGAGGTCGTAGATCCAGGAAAAAACCACCCAAATGGGAAAGCCCACAATCAAGGCAGTGACAAGCCATCTAAAAACCCAGTCTGGTATATCGTAGGCGGGAAAAATGGTATCGCCCACCTGTACCACCATCCAGGCTACCACCAGATAGGCCAGGGCCGCTTTGGGTACATTCCGACGTTTGAGCTCGGATAGGATTCGCTTGAACTTCATGCTACGGGTACTAGTATCTGTCCGAGGGTTTCCGGT
>JAHECA010000017.1 GCA_024642005.1 Robiginitalea sp.
AACCCTACTGCCAACTGCCACTGCCGACTGCGAACTGCGCCGCGGGGCGGCGCACCTCCAGGAGATACCCGGAAGTGAGCTCCGCCCTACTTCCGGGTGTTCCTTTGGTCCCACTCCTGAAAATGCCAAAACCCTCCGCGGCGGCTCGCCGCGCGGAGGGTTTTTTGTTTCCCGGTCCCTTATGAAAGCGAGCTTTCAACGGTTCCGGAAAACAAAAAACCCGCTCCATTCGGAGCGGGTTTTGGCGCTTTAAGTGGTACCTCCAGGAATCGAACCAGGGACACACGGATTTTCAGTCCGTTGCTCTACCATCTGAGCTAAGGTACCAGGATGTCAGGCCGTTTAAAGCAGGTTTTAAAGGCCGGCCTCTCAAACGGAGGGCAAATATAATTTCAAAAAAGAAAACAACCAACAAAAAGGATAAAAAGGGGATTTGTTTTTTCGGGTTTTCCGATCTTTGCAGTATGAATCTGGCCGTCGACGCAGGGAATACGCAAGTGAAAATGGGGGTCTTTTCGGCAGGCCGGCTGCTGCATGTCGAATCGGTATCTCATCCGGGTTTTGCCCAGGCGCTAAAGGCCCTTTTTAAGAAGTACCCGGGCATCGGCTACGCCATTCTGGCCTCTGTGGGGGAAGCGGGGCATACCATCCGCGACTTGCTGGCCATTTTTTGCAGGGTACATGTGGTAAGTGCCGCCACCAAGACCCCATACCGCAATTCCTACGCCACCACGCAAACCCTTGGGGCCGACCGTATGGCCCTGGCCTCGGCCGCCTTTTTCCGCCAGCCGCGCACCAACACCCTGGTAATTGATGCGGGCAGCTGTGTGACCTACGATTTCATGAACGACTATGGGGAATACCTCGGGGGTGCCATTTCCCCGGGTCTGCGCATGCGCTACAAAGCCCTGAATGCCTTCACCGCGCGCCTTCCTCTGCTCGAGCCCCAGGAGCCCCAGGATCTGATCGGAAATGCCACCGAAAGCAGCATCCACAGCGGGGTGGTAAATGGCCTTTGCGGTGAAATGGACTGGATTATTGACCAGTACAAATCGCGCTACTCCGATTTAACAGTAATTTTAACAGGGGGCGATGCCCAATTTTTGTCCAGACGCTTAAAAAGTGTCATATTTGCCCATTCTAACTTTCTCCTGGAGGGCTTAAACCAGCTGCTGGAATACAACAAAAGCTAGATGGTAAAAAGATTCGTTCTCGCAATCCTTATTTTTGCGACTTTTTCGGTTTCCGCTCAAAACGGAACCGTTTCACCGTATTCCGCCTTCGGTATCGGAGACCTGAGGGGCATCCGCACGGTCGACAACCAATCCATGGGAGGGCTCGAACTATTCACCGACAGCATCCACATTAACCTCGGCAACCCGGCCGCTTTGGGCAAGCTGGGCCTGGCAACCTATTCGGGGGCTGTTGCCCGTAAAGATGTGCGCATGGAGACCAATGAGGAAAAGCAGAACACCTCGGTAACCAACATGGAGTACCTGAGCATCGCCTTCCCGCTCATTGCACAACGGAGTGGGATTGCTTTCGGCCTGAAGCCCTACAGCTCGGTGGGCTATCAACTGGAAGATATTAGCTTTAACTCCGAGGGGGTCCAGGTACTTAATGAATACAGCGGGGAAGGTGGGCTGAACCAGGCTTTCCTCTCGGCCGGTATCCGGCTGCTGCCCGGGTTGCAGGTAGGGGCCACGGTCAATTACATCTTCGGCCAGATCATGAATAAACGGGTACAGGTTACCGAGGGTATTGCCTACGGCACCCTTGACGAGCGGCAATCCGATATCAGCGGCTTCGATTTTAACTACGCCCTGACCTACAGCCACAGCCTGAGCGCCAAACACACCTTGTATACTGCGCTCAGGGCCCATACCCAGACCAACCTGGTTTCGGAGAACCAAAGGCGTATCGGCACTTTTGTGCCGCTGAACGGAAACGAAATCGAGACCTCTCAGGTAGACCTCGACCGCGACAACCTGCGCAATACCGAAATCAAGATCCCGACCACCTTTACCCTGGGCCTCGGCATAGGGGAAGAATACCATTGGATGATAGGGGCCGAAGCGGGCATGCAGCAGTTCAGCAAGTTCAGCAACCCTTTCCTCGACGGCGACAATATAAGCTACGAAGATGCCAGCAGCTACGCCCTGGGCGGGTATTGGGTGCCCGATCACACCGACGTGGACGCTTACTTCAACCGGGTTACCTACCGGGCGGGCGTTCGTCTGGATAATACGGGTTATGTCGTAAATGAAAAGCCAATTTCAAATTTTGGCATAACATTTGGAATGGGTTTACCGCTGGGGTTTGAATACTCCAACCTGAATCTTGGTTTTGAAGTCGGCCGCAGGGGTACAACCATGAACGACCTGGTTCGAGAGAGTTATTTTAAAATAAGCCTGGGTATCTCGTTCAATGCTGCCGGCGCCAACCGATGGTTCCAGAAAAGACAGATTAATTAATAAAAAATCATTATTTTAACCCCCCTGATAAACTGTTGACAAGATGAAAAAGGAATTATACATAGTGGTCATTGCCATTCTCGGGTTTGCCGCCATAGGGTCGGCCCAGGCCCAGGATCCGGAATGTATGACCAATCTTTCCATCTATGCCGAGCACGTTAAAGTGAAAAATTACGAAGCGGCCTATGCCCCCTGGAAAATGGTATACGAGACCTGCCCTGGCCTGAACAAAGCCAACTTCTCTTACGGGGAGCGCATTCTCGATTACAAAATTGAAAGTTCCAGCGGAGCCGAAAAGGAAGCGTACATCAAAGACCTGCTGACCTTGTACGACAAGAGCCTGCAGTACTTCCCTACCAATTATACAAAAGCCGAGATCGCCAGCGACAAGGCTTCCCTGTTGTACGACAACAAAAAAGCCACCGATGACGAGCTGTACAGCATTCTCTCCCAGGCTTTTAAGGAAGACCGGGCCAACTTCGACAACCCGAAGGCGCTGTACCTGTATTTCTCCACCCTTGTAGACTTGCACGGAGCCGGCAAAAAAGACCTGCAGGAGGTGTTTGACGTATACGACGACGTAACCGATAAAATTGAAGAGGAGAACGAAAAATACCTGGAGCAGATCGGCAAGCTGTTGCCCAAGGATTCCCTGGGCACCCTGACTTCTAATGAAAAGAAACAGCTGAATTCCTTTAACAGCTATTCCGAGAACTACGGGAAAATTTCAGGTAGCATCGACTCCAAGCTGGGGAACCTGGCCGACTGCGACAACCTGATTCCGCTCTACCAGAAGAGCTTTGACGAGAAAAAAGGCGATATCACCTGGGTGAAACGCGCTGTGGGCCGTATGTTCGCCAAGGATTGTACCGACGACCCGCTTTTCCGCAAGCTCTTTGAGGCGCAGATTGCCCTGGAGCCGTCGCCCAGTGCCTACCTCTACGGGGCGACCCTGAAGGTAAAAGACGGAGATACCCGTGGGGCCATTGCCGATTTCGACAAGGCCGCCGAGCTCGAAACCGACCGTCGCAAGAAATCTGACATCTATTACAAGGCTGCAACCGTGGCCCGTAAGTTCAGCAAGTCGCAGGCCCGCACCTATGCCCAGAAGGCCATTAACGCCAACGGCTCCAACGGAAAGGCTTATTTGCTGATCGCCAACCTGTACGCTTCAAGCGCGAATGAATGCGGCAATACGCCTTTCGAAAAACGTGCCGTATACTGGAAGGCCGCCGACCTGGCCCGCCAGGCTGCCCGCGTTGACCCGGCCCTAGGCGGACACGCCAGCCAGGCTGCCGCGAGCTACAGCGCCAAGGCGCCCTCCAAGACGGATATTTTCCAGTCGGGAATGGCTGGGAAAACGATCGCCCTGAGTTGCTGGGTCGGGGGTAGCGTAACGGTGCCGAATTTATAAAACCCTATGGGTTCTAAGCTAAACGCATTGCGGTTCATTGCCAGGGCAGTTGTCCTGGCAATGTTCGTTTTGGGTTGCGAAGACACCTATAAAAGGGTTGGGGGCGAAGCCGCCGAACTGGTCTACCCCCAGGGCATTGCCCGCGACTTTACCCTTACCTATACCGAGAGCATCAAGCAGCTCACCAATCAGGACAGCAGCAATACCCGGGTAATCGCCATCCTGAAGAGCCCGGTGAGTGAAGATTTCACCAACCTGCGCTTCCAGTACCGGACGTTTCCCGAAGGCCTTCGGGTCGAATATTATGACGACCAGGGCCAACTGAGCACCATTGAAGCCGACTACGCCATTATTTATGCCCAGACCAATGTGTACGACCTGAGGGGGCATGTGGTCATGGAAACCCACGACGGCAAGCGCCTGCAGACCGAACAGCTGTACTGGGACCGCGAAAGCGACTGGATTTTCACTGAGGAGCGCTTTACCATGACCAACCCCGAGGACGGTACTGTGCTAAATGGGGTGGGGATGGACTTTAACCGCGATTTTACGTATTTTAAAGCCCACAAGACGGGGGGCGAAATGCTCGTCAAAGAACAAGAACCCGAAGAAGAAGAATCATGATCCGGATCCTGAAATATACCGAATACCTCTACCTGGCCATCGCCCTGATTTCCCTCTACGAAATCTGGAACCTCTGGGGCGTGAACCGGGAGAAGAGCTACCTGTTTATTTTCTTTGCAGTGGTGTCTGCAGGCATGTTCCTCTTCAGACGGAATTACCGCAGGCGCTTCGAGAGGCGCAACGACTCCGGTCGCAAATAAGGGCACATGGTCATTATCCTGATTACCCTTTTGTGTTCGGCCTTTTTCTCCGGGATGGAGATCGCATTCGTCTCGGCCAACCGCATCCATATCGAAATTGAGAAGAAACAGGGCGGCCCCCTGGGCATAGTGCTCTCGCGACTCACCGCCAGGCCTTCCCGGTTTATCACCACCATGCTCATCGGCAACAATGTGGCCCTGGTGGTTTATGCGTATTATATGGGGGAAATTTTGATGGCCTGGTTTCAGGAGATGCTGCCTGTAGACTCGGCCGTTTTGAGGGTGTTGCTTACCGATTTCGCCCTGGTGACCCAAACGGTTATTTCGACCATAATTATCTTGCTGACGGCCGAATTCCTGCCCAAGGTGCTATTTCAGATATATTCGAACACGTTGCTGAAGGCCCTGGCCGTGCCGGCCTATATCAGTTATTTGGTGTTTTGGCCCTTTACGGAAGGCATCATGCGTATTTCGGACCTGATCTTGCGCGTGTTCTTCAAAAGCACCGGCGATGAGGTGCAACTTTCCTTCACCAAGCTGGAGCTGGGCGACTACATTACCGAACAGATGGAGACCGTCGAGAAGGAAGACGAGGTAGATTCCGAAATCCAGATCTTCCAGAACGCCCTCGAATTTTCAGAGGTAAAGGCCAGGGACGTAATGGTGCCCCGCACCGAGATCACGGCTGTGGAACTGCACGAGGTTCCCCGCAACCTCACCAAGCTCTTTGCCGAAACCGGGTATTCCAAAATCCTGGTCTACAAAGACACCATCGACAACATTATCGGCTACGTGCATTCGTACGAGCTGTTCAAAAAACCGAAAACCATCAAAAGCATTTTGCTGCCGGTGGAATTCGTGCCCGAAACCATGCTCATCCACGGCATCCTGAACGCGCTTACCAAGAAGCGGAAAAGCATAGCGGTGGTACTCGACGAATACGGGGGCACCTCGGGCATTCTCACTGTAGAAGATATCATTGAGGAACTTTTCGGGGAAATCGAAGACGAACACGATACAACCGACCTGGTCGAGGAGCAGCTCAGCGCAACCAGTTTCAGGTTCTCTGCCCGCCTGGAAGTAGACTACCTCAACGAGCGCTACAAGCTCGAGCTGCCCGAAAGTGACGAGTACGGCACCCTGGGTGGGATGATCCTGAGCGAGACCGAGGAAATCCCGAAACAGGACACCGAAATTCGTCTGGGCCGCTTCGTATTCCACATCCTGGAGGTGTCGAATACCAAAATTGACCTGGTTGCCCTGGACCTCCTGGAAAACGATTGAAATATCCTGCGGCAATCCCCCTTGTATTTCCCTTTTATTATTGGGGAGAAAATGGTATTTTCGCCCACTGATTTAAAGAACCCATAGCATGGCGATTTTAGAGAAAATCCGCAAGCGTACCACGGTACTGATCCTGATTATCGGCCTGGCGCTCTTTGCATTCGTGATTTCAGACATATTTACCCGTAGTGGCTTCCAGGGCGGGAAGGCCGGCTCGGCCGTTGGCGAGGTCAATGGTGAGCTGATCTCCATTGACGAGTTCAGGCTGCAGATGGAGACAATGGAAAGCCGTTTGGGCGGGCAACTCACCGCCATCCAGGTGGTTAATACCGTATGGGACCAGGCCGTGCGCACCACCCTGCTGAACCAGCAGTACGGGAAGCTGGGCATCGAAATCGGGCAAGACCAGATTATGGAGCTCATCAAGAGCAACCCGAACTTTACCCAGAACCCCCAGTTTCAGGATGCTGACGGGAATTTTGACGAAGATGCCTTCCGGAATTTCATCACCGAGCTGCGGGTAAACCAGCCGCAGCAGTACCAGCTGTGGTTGCAGAGCGAGGAAGCCCTGATCCAGGCTGCCAAGGAAGACACCTATTTCAACCTGATCATGGCTGGGGCCGGCGGCACCCTCGAAGAAGGCAAGCGGGATTACCACCTGACCAACGATAAGGTCGACATCCGCTTCGTGCGGGTGCCCTTTTCTTCAATCGCCGACAGCACCATTGCGGTGAGCAAGGAAGAAATGGCCAAATATATCAAGGAGCACCCCGAGCGGTTCAAGCAGGAAGCAGCCCGCGATATCCGCTACGTATATTTTGAAGAAAAGGCCTCCAAGGCCGATGAGGATGCCCTTCAGGCAGGCATGCTGTCCCTGATGGATGACCGGCAGGAATACCGGGACGACCTCGATTCGACCCTTACCATTGCCGGCTTCCGGCACACCGATGACATGGAAGCCTTCCTCGACCGCAATTCAGATACCAAATACGATACCGTTTTCCACAGCAGAAACGAGTTGTCGCCGCAGTTTGCCGACACGCTGATGGCCCTGCCCGTTGGAGAAGTTTTCGGTCCGTACCGCGACGGCAACTACTTCAGGCTTACGCGAAAAATGGCGAGCAAGGCGAACGGCTCGGTAAAGGCCAGCCATATTCTGGTGGCTTACCAGGGTGCATTGCGGGCCAACCCGGCTGTGACCCGTACCCAGGAAGAAGCCAAAACCCGCGCAGAAGAACTGCTGGCAGAGGCCCGCAAAGACCCCAGCCGCTTTGCCCAGGTGGCCCGCGACAATTCTGACGGCCCGTCCGCTCCGTCGGGGGGTGACCTCGGGTATTTCCAGGAGGGCGTTATGACCCCCAAGTTCAACGATTTTGCCTTTGGGAACCCGGTAGGGACCATTGGCCTGGTAGAAACCGAATTTGGTTTCCACATAGTGAAGGTAGACGACAAACAGGATGTTGTGCAACTGGCCACCCTGGCCCGTGCCGTTGAACCTTCCGATGAGACTATCAACGCCCTCTTTACCGAGGCTACCAGTTTGGAAATGGCCGTCGTGGCCAGCCCGCAGACCTTTGGAGGCATCTCGGAAGAGAAAGGCTACGAAGTTCGCCCGGTGAACAAAATCAAGGTCATGGACGAGAACCTGCCCGGCCTTGGGGCACAGCGCCGTATCGTGCAATGGGCGTTTAACCCCGATACCGAAGTGGCCGACATTCGCCGCTTCGACCTGAGCAACGGCTATGCCATCGTGCAGCTTACCGCCGCTTACCGGGAAGGGACCCGCGATGTGGAGGACGCTTCTGTACAGGTACTGCCGATATTGCGCAAGCAGAAAAAAGCCGAAATGATCAAAGCTGCTATTGCCGGCCGGAACCTCGACGACATGGCCCGCGAAAGCAACCAGATGGTATCTACTGCCTCTGCACTGAACGCCAAGTCGCCCACCATTCCGGGGGCCGGGCGTGAGCCGCTTGTAGTAGGGATCGCCGTGGCCATGGACCAGGGCCAGATGTCCGGGCCACTGGAAGGCGAAACCGGCATCTTCAAGGTGGAAGTGGTGCGCAAAGAAGTGGCGCCAGAGCTCGAGAACTACAAGTCGTACGCCAACGCCGTGACCTCAGCCCTGGGCCCGCGTATCAATTCAGCGGTGATCGAGGCCCTTAAGGCCAAGGCTGAAATTGAAGACAACCGGGCGCTCTATTACTAGGCCGCCGTTCCTGAACCTATTCTTGGACCCCTGCCACGGCAGGGGTTTTTTTATGCCATAAGCTCGCGGTAGGCGAGCAGGGTGGGGTACCCTTTTTCCAGGAAGTATCCCGACGGGTCATCGGGTGTGGCCGCCAGGATGAAATCGCCTCCCCAGGCCCCCAGGCTTTTCAGGCTTCCCGGGAAATCGGGGAACAGGCTTTCCTTTACGGTGGGTAGCCCGAGCAGGCCAGAAATGAGGGTTTCGTGCCGGTTTAGGGCACTGCAGAATGCGGTCAGATCTGTGGCCGCGGCCATGCTGGTCCCCAGGTTGGAGATTTCGTTGAGCAGGGGCTGCGGTACGGGCTGCTTTTTGCGGTAGCGGGCAATGCCCTCCCGGCTGTCCTGCTTTACATTCAGGTATACGAACCAGAGCGACCCGGCAAAAGGGGGATCAAATGGGGCGGGTACCGTAACCGGGTATTCGCCGGGTATGCGGCTGTAGTAGATCGGGCGGTTGCTCGTCGCGCAGGCCAGGTCGTAGCCGCTGCCCCCCAGCGTGCGGTCGAGCAGGGCATAGGGGTCTGCCCCTGACCAGGCTGCGAGGTTGGCCAGCAGGGTGGAAGACGACCCCAGGCCCCAGGCCCTTGGAAAATCAAGGCGGGTTTCTACACGTGCCCCCCGGCATTTCTCCAGAAAACCGGGCTGTAAAGCCACTACGGTCTGCAAAATGCGCAACAGGCGCTCTTCAGGGGTAATGGGGAAGGGGCCTGAAGGCACGGGTTGTTCCAGTTGTTCGGGGGTGAAGGCCGCCTCCAGCCAGCTCTGCCCTTCCGAATCGCGGCTGCTCCAGCCAAGGCCCGGGCCGTTGTGTTCGGAAACCTCCAGCCATTGCCCGGGGCGGGTGGGGAGGGCGAGGGCCCTGGCACCATCCAGCACCGCGTACTCGCCTGAAAGCAGCAATTTCCCGTGGCTGAAGAAGGTCGCTATCATGTGCCCGAACGCAAGGTCTTTAAGTGGTCTACCACAGCATTATGGCTAACGGTGTGCGTCTTGAAGAATGCTACCATGGCCAGTTTTTCGCCTTCATTGGCCCCTAATTGGTTCAGGATGTTGAGCAGGTGCATTTTCATATGGCCGCGCTGGATGCCCACCGTAACCAGGGAACGCAGCGCCGCAAAATTCTGGGCCAGGCCTGCGGCGGCCACAATCTGCATGAGTTCGGGAGCAGAGGGTTTGCCAAGAATTTCCAGGGCCAGCCGTACCAGGGGGTGCAGGGTGGTTAAGCCCCCGACGGTGCCCAGGGCCAGGGGTACTTCCAGCCAGAACCGGAAAACCCCGTCTTCAACCGATGCACCGGTAAGGCTCCGGTAGGTACCGGAACGGGCGGCATAGGCGTGCACCCCGGCCTCTACAGCTCTGAAGTCGTTGCCTGTGGCGATTACCACGGCATCGATCCCGTTCATAATACCCTTGTTGTGGGTTACGGCCCGGTAAGGTTCACAGTCGGCAACCTGTACTGCCTGGACCAGGCGCTGGGCCACCTGCGGGCCAGACAGGCCGCCTTCGGCCTCAAGGGCCGAAGCGGGGCAGGAAACCTCGGCCCTCACCCGGCAATCGGGCACGTAGTTGGAGAGGATGCTCATCAGGATTTCAAGGGGCGGCTCTCCTGCCAGGGCGGGGTGAACGGCCGCCTCGCGCAGCAGGGTGGCCGAGAATTGCTCCAGGCACGAATTGATGAAGTTCGCGCCCATGGCGTCGCGGGTCTCGAACCGGCCGTGCAACTGGTAATACCCCTCCATGGCCTGGGTTTTGTCTCGGAGTTCCACGCCGAGGATACCGCCCCCCCGCCTAACCATGTTGCGGGTAATGGGCTGGGCATCTTGCAACAGGATGGGCTTTACGGCCTCAATGAAACGGCCCAGTTTCTCCCGGTTTCCCGGAAAATAGAAATGCACCTGCCCGATTTTTTCGGTTCCCAATACCCGGGTATTGAAACCGCCTCTTTCGAGCCAGTATTTGGCCGACTTGCCGGCGGCAGCCACAACGGAGCTTTCCTCTATGGCCATGGGAATGGCATAGAGCTCTCCGTTGATCAGGAAGTTGGGGGCCACTCCCAGGGGCAGGTAAAAGTTGCTGAGCGTGTTTTCGATGAACTCGTCGTGCAATTGCTGCAACCGCGCATCGGTATTCCAGTATTGACGCAGCAGGTTTTCGGTTTGTTCGGGGTGGGCCGTATACCGTTCGGCGATAAACCGGATCTTGCTCTCCTTGCTGAGTTTGGAGAATCCTTCTACAGGCTGAGACATCTCGTTTTTTTGGAGTTTCAAAGATACGCAAAACCGCTGCAATTGACGGGCTCGCAGCCCGGGCTTCGGTCGTGAATAAAAAGTGGTGGAACAGGCGATTTCTGACAAAATATTCATAAACTTGAAGGTTTTATAACTTTTTTGGCAATACTATGAAGAGACGATCCGGGCTCTGCCTGTTGTTCCTCCTGGCAGGGGCTATGCTCACTGCCCAGCAAACGAAAATATCCCTCGAAGATATCTGGGGGGGCACCTTCCGTACTGAGGGCCTTGAGGTGCTCAGGTCTATGAAAGACGGGCAGCATTACACCATTCTCCACACCGATCGGGCCAATGGGCTCAGCAGCATCGATAAATACGAATACAGCACCCAGCAAAAGGTGGCCACTGTGTTGCAGACCAATGCCGCTAAGGGTATTCCCGCCTTCAGTTCCTACCAGTTCAGCGACGACGAATCGCAGGTGTTGCTGGCCACCGAGGTGGAAGCCATTTACCGCCGTTCGCGCCTGGGGATCTATTACGTGTACAACCTGACCAGCGGCGAGCTGCAGCAGATTTCTGAAAATAAAATCCAGGAGCCGACCCTCTCCCCAAACGGAGACCGGGTGGCCTACGTCTATGAGAACAACCTGTTCGTGCTGGAGCTTAGCTCCGGCCGTTTGAGCCAGATTACTACCGACGGCCGGCGCAATGCGGTCATCAACGGGGTTACCGACTGGGTGTATGAAGAGGAATTCGGATTTGTGCGGGCCTTCCAGTGGAATGCCGACGGCAGCAAAATTGCCTTCCTCCGCTTTGACGAGAGCGATGTTCCGGAATTTTCTATGGACGTATACGGCTCAGAGCTGTATCCCATGCCCTATACCTTCAAATACCCGAAAGCCGGCGAGGCGAATGCGGTTGTTAGCCTGCACATGTATGACCTGACATCGGGCCAGACCAGGCAGGTTTCTTTGGGCGATCCCTATTACGTACCCCGCATCAAATGGATGCACCACCCCGACCACCTTAGCGTGCAGGCCCTGAACCGCCACCAGGACAGCCTGACCCTTTATCAGGTCGATGCTGCTACGCTACAGGCACAGACCTTGCTCACCGAGACCGATGCGGCCTATGTAGACGTTACAGACAACCTTACCTTCCTCCCCGACGACCGCTTTATCTGGACCAGTGAAAAAGACGGCTACAACCATATTTACCTGCATGGGGCAGACGGCCGCCAGTTGCGCCAGCTCACCAGCGGCCCCTGGGAGGTAACCGAGTATTACGGATACGACCCGGGCAGCAAGCGGATCTTCTATCAGGCTACCGAAGAAGGTTCCATTCTGCGCGATGTATACAGCATAACTGAACGGGGCAAGGGTAAAAAGAGGCTTTCTGCAGGTGAGGGTACCCACCAGGCTGCCTTCAGCGCCGACTTCAGCTACTTTATCAATACCTTCAGCAGTGTGGATACACCTCCCGTATACACCCTGCACAAAGCCTCTGACGGTTCCCAGGTAAAGGAACTCCAGAACAACCAGGCCTTGCTGGCCACCCTGTCGGCCTACCAGATGAGCCCGAAAGAATTCAGCACCATCGAGGTAAACGGGCACGCCCTGAACATGTATATGATCAAGCCCCCCCATTTCGACCCAGCCAAAAAGTACCCCCTGTTAATGTTCCAGTACAGTGGCCCAGGGTCGCAGCAGGTGGCCAACTCATGGCACGGCAGCAACGATTACTGGCACCAGCTGCTCGCCGCTGAGGGGATAGTAATTGCCTGTGTCGATGGCCGGGGAACCGGACTGAAAGGGCGCGAATTCAAAAAAATGACCCAGAGAGAACTGGGCAAATACGAAGTGGAAGACCAGATCGCATCGGCCCGGCAACTGAGCGAGCTTCCCTATATCGACACTGCCAGAACGGGTATCTGGGGTTGGAGTTATGGGGGTTTTATGGCCTCGAACTGCATCCTTAAGGGCAACGACACTTTTGAGATGGCCATTGCGGTGGCCCCGGTTACCAGCTGGCGCTTTTACGACACCATTTACACCGAGCGCTACATGCAGACCCCCCAGGAAAACCCGAATGGCTACGACCTGAATTCTCCCCTGAATTTTGCCGATCGCCTGCAGGGCAAATTCCTGCTGGTGCACGGCTCGGCAGACGACAACGTGCACGTACAGAACAGCATGCGCCTGGTCGAGGCCCTGGTGCAGCAGAACAAGGCTTTCGACTGGGCCATTTACCCCGATAAGAACCACGGCATTTACGGCGGTAACACCCGCCTCCAACTTTTTACCAAAATGACGCGATTCGTGCTGGAAAACCTCTAGACAGAACGCGGCCTCTCACTAAGGCCTAACCACTAATCAACGAGACTATGGACATTAGCAAACCAGCACACAAAAAGCAACTTTTCGGTCACCCCGTAGGGTTGTACATCCTCTTTTTCACCGAATTGTGGGAACGCTTCTCCTACTACGGAATGCGAGCCCTCTTTACGCTCTTCCTGGTGGCCGAAACCACAACCAACAACCCGGGCTTCGGCTGGACCAACGAAGAGGCCCTGGCCCTATACGGCTGGTATACCATGCTGGTGTACGTGTCGTCTATTCCCGGCGGCTGGATCGCCGACCGCCTGCTGGGGCAGAAGAAGACGGTGATGCTGGGCGGGGCCCTGCTCTGTATCGGCCATTCGGTACTGGCGTTGAATTCGGAAATGACTTTTTACCTGGGCTGTTTGTTCATTATTTTAGGGGTCGGCTGTCTGAAGCCCAACATTTCCTCTATGGTGGGGGGGTTGTACCGCCCCAAAGATGAGCGTCGCGACCTGGGCTTCTACATCTTTTACATGGGGATAAACATCGGCGGCTTCCTGGCCCCGATACTCTGCGGCTGGATAGGTGAGAAAATCAACTGGCACTATGGGTTTGGACTGGCAGCCATTGGCATGTTCCTCGGGCAGGCGGTATATATCTGGGGCCAAAAGTACCTGCACGGGGTAGGCGACCTCATGAGCCGGAAGAACGAGAAGGACCGGGAGATTCTGAACCGCCCCTTAAGCCCGATAGAAAGGGACCGGATCAAGGTACTGTTGCTTTCGTTCCTGCTCATTATCCTGTTCTGGGCTGCTTTTGAGCAGGCAGGCGGCCTTATGAACCTCTATGCCAAACAAAAGACTGACCGCGATTTCTTTGGGCTCTTTACCATACCGGCTTCAATCTTCCAGTCGGTCAACTCCTTTTTCATCATCACCCTGGCTACCGTGGTGGGGGCTTTCTGGCTGAAATGGCGCAAGAAGGGCCGGGAGGCATCCTCCCTTTTCAAGATTGCTGTCGGGCTTATCATTATGGCCCTCGGATTCGGCTTTATGACGGCTGCATCCGTACAATACGGCAATACCGGTTCTTCCTCCATGTACTGGCTTATTCTGGCCTATCTCTTCCATACCGTAGGCGAGCTGTGTGCCTCCCCTGTTTCCCTCTCGTTTATCACCAAGCTGGCCCCCCTGAAATACGCTTCAATAATCATGGGGCTCTACTGGGCGGCAACGGGCCTTGGCAACAAGGTGGCCGGGCTTATTGGTGAGGCATCCCAGAAACTTGGTGAGTTCGAGATTTTCCTTGGGATAACCTTGATTTGGTCTGCCATCGGGGTAGTGGTGCTGCTGATACTGAAACCCCTCAAGCGCCTCACTCACGGTGCCGAGGAAGGCGAGACCCGGATGGAGGATGACGCAACCATAGAGGCGGCTTAATACAGGGTCGTAAAAAAGGTTGGCTAGGGCCGCTTGCCTGAAGTGGGAAATTCCATTTGGAGCGCGCCCGATTGGGCCGTTGTATGAAAGGGCACCCCATAGGCAAGGCAGGTCTGCTCCCAGCGACGCACAAAACTTGTGTAGTTATTGCCGTCTGCAATTATTTGCTTCGGGTTATGCCTTTCGATAAGCCGCCCCAGGTGAATGCGGGGAGAGCCGGTGAGCAATACCAGGTCGGGAGGGCCGCCGGGGATATCATAAACACCGGCTGCGTCTACCACCAGCAGCCGTTTCCCACCCAGGGTGTAGCTGTTGTGCAGGGAATCATACCGGACTTCCCCGATACGTTCTCCGGTCTGATAAGCCTGAGCCAGGCTGGTGAATGCCCCGGGCTTTGAACTGAACACCCTCAATACGGGGCCTTCGCGCAACCAGAACCCGCCACCCGCCACCCGCTGCGGCACTATCCACTCCACCTGCCCGGCATGGCTACGGGCCTGCCAGATGGTGAATCCCTGCAGGGCCAGGACGCAGGCCAGGGCACCCTTAAGCCAGGCGTTCGACCGGTACTGAAGTGAGCCGGCAAGGGCCAGGAGGGCACCAGAAGCCAGGCAAAGTTCTGCCGGGCCCCAGGGAATACCTGTTAAGACAAAGGCCTCCTGTCGGCTGAGCCACCCGGCCAAAGCATTCATGTTTTCCAGGATTAAGCCATAAGGCGCGGCAAACCACGCTGGCAAATTGCCGGCCGCGGCCGCCAGCAGCACCCCGAAGCCCCAGCACAAAACCAGTCCCAGCAGGGGCAGCAACAACAGGTTGGCCAGCAGGAAATGCAGGGGCAGCTGGTGGAAATAAAACAGGCTGAGCGGCAAAACCCCGAGCTGGGCAGCGGTGCCGAGGCAGCAAAGCTGCCCGACATAGGCTGGAAACCCTTTTTTAAGAGGCCAGAGCCGGTACAGGGGCGGGTAAAAAACCAGGATGGCCCATACCGCGGCAAAGCTGAGTTGGAACCCGGCCTGGAACAGCCAGAGGGGTTCCAGCACGCCCAACAGGAACAAGAGTGCCAGGGCCCAGAAATGCAGGCTTTGGCCGGGTCTGCCGCTCAGGGTCGCATAGGTTAGCAAGGAGAACAACACGGCCGCCCGTACGGCAGAAGGCCCGGCCCCGGCCAGCAGCACGTACGACCATAGGGCCAGCAGCACCAGGGCGGCCTGTACAGGTTTGCCGCGACGCAACCGCCTCAGGGGCCAAAGCAACCACGAAACCAGGCCGCTGAAAATGCCCACGTGCAGGCCCGAAACGGCCAGGAGATGGGCCGCCCCTGCCCGTTGGTAGCTGGCGAGCTGGTCGGGTGCCATGGCGTCGCGCGAGCCGAGCAAAAGGGCCTGCAGCAGACCGGTTTCCCCCCGGGCATAACCCACCTTGTTTACGACCTGTTGTAAACGCTGCCTAAGGCGGGCTATGGCATTCTGCCAGCCAGCAGACGGCATGGGCCGGTGCCGGAAGCAGCCCGGCTCCAGGCGCAGGCTGCCGTATACGCCGAGGCTTTTCAGGTAGGCCCCATAATCGAATTGATGCGGATTAGCCGCCCCGTTATTTTTCCGGATTTCCCCGACTAGCAACACCTGGTCGCCCGGCCTCCAGCCCGGGTTTGCAAGCGAATCGGGCAGGGAGAGGAGCACCCTGCCCCGTGCCCTCTCGCCGTTTCGGGCCAGTACGTTGCCCAGCCAGCGTCTCGAATAGGCGGTGGGTCGCAGTCCTGCCGACAGCTGTATTTGGTAGGTATGCCTGCCTGAAGCCGCATGTGCAAAATGGTTGGGCTGGTTTTCGGGAAGGTCGCCAGCCATGCGGAAAAGCCCGAACGCAAAGAAAACGGCACAGGCCAGGACCAGGTAGGTATGCGGGGGGCAGCTGCGACTTGAGCGAAGGGCAACCAACAGGAGCAGCATTGCGGGCAGCAGCAGGGCCAGGGCTGCGAACAGAGACGGCCTCAGGGTGTAGGCTGCCCAGATCCCAAGCGTCAGGCCGCCGGCAAGCCAGGAGGCAAGGGCTTGTCCCGACCCCATTCAGAAGACCCGGGTGGCCTTCACAAACGCATAGTTCCAGAATCCTTCCCGCAGGGAGGAAACAATGACCCCACGGGAGGTGGTGGAGTGAATAAATCGCACGTCGTCGCCTTCCACTTCGACGACGAGCCCCACGTGGTTAATCTTTCCGCCCCTTCGGGTGGTGCGGAAAAAGAGCAGGTCGCCCTTTTGCAGCTGCCCGACCTTTACCTTGTGGCCTTCCTGTGCCATTTCGTGCGAAACCCGGGGCAGGGTGAAATCGTTTTCCTGAAAGGAGACGTACAGGAGCCCTGAGCAGTCCATGCCCTTGCGGGTGGTGCCCCCGTAACGGTATTTCACGCCGCTGAAAGACAGGGCAGTGGCTACCACGGCATTGACCGCGCTGTCCTCAGGGGTATCGAAAGCAGTTTCTGCGGGAAGGGAGGCTTCCCCGGCCGCTGCGGGCTGCAGCTCGGCAGGGGTTTCCGAAGCGGCCACGCTCACCGTGGGCCCCTCGGCATAGGTGGTTCTTTTTTTAACCAGGCCGCAACTGCTGAAAAGCAGCAGGACCAGGCCGATAAAACAAAGATGCCTCATGCAGGTATAACGGGTTCTGTTCAGCTAAATTATGGAAATCGGGCGTTTCCTGTTGCGTAGGGCAAAATTATTGGGGCTTGCTGAAACTTACTATCAGTCGGGCCGCATCTTTGCTGGCACCCGGCCCGCCAAGTTTCTCGCACAGTTCCCGGTAGGCTTCCAGCTGGCGGTCGCGGACAGGACCTTCCAGAATCGCCCCGAGTTCGGCCAGGAGGTTCGGGGTATTCAGGTCTTGCTGGATGAGTTCGGGTACCACCTTACGGTCCATGATGAGGTTTACCAGGGAAATAAACCGGAGTTTGATGAGTCTTTTGGCTATTTGGTATGAAACCTGACTCCCTTTATAGCACACTACCTGGGGCACATTCAGCAGGGCGGTTTCCAGGGTGGCGGTACCACTGGTAACCAGGGCTGCGTGGGCGTTCTGCAGCAGGGGGTAGGTCTGATTGGCAAGCAGGTGTACGCCGGTACCTTTCAGGTAGGTCTCGTACCGGGAAGCATCCAGGCTCGGCGCCCCGGCCACTGCAAACTGGTAGGCGGGAAAGTGCGGCACCACCGTGAGCATGGCCGTGAGGATGTGTTCGATTTCCTGGGCACGGCTCCCCGGCAACAAGGCGATAAGGGGTTTGCGGGGGTCAAGGCCGTTGCGTTGGCGGAAGCCCTGGGGGTCGGGCTCAGGAAGGCCTTCCATGGCATCGATAAGCGGATGCCCCACAAAGTGGACCTCCATGCCCCGCTCCTGGTAAAAGGCCTTCTCGAAGGGCAAGATTACGTACATATGGTCGATGTCGCGGCGGATTTTCTGCACCCGGCCGGCCCGGGAAGCCCATACCTGGGGCGAAATATAATAATGGGTGCTAATGCCCTGCAGCCTTGCCCATCGGGCAATGCGCAGGTTAAAACCTGAGAAGTCGATAAAAATAAGGGCGTCGGGTTTAAAGGCGGCGATATCCTTTTTGCAGAATGCCAGGTTCCGGAAAATATCGGGCAGGTGCCGGAGTACTTCCAGAAAGCCCATAAAGGCGAGTTCCCGGTAGTGCTTCACCAGTGTGGCCCCGGCCTGCTGCATGCGGTCGCCTCCCCAGCAGCGCACCTGGGCCTGGGGGTCTTCGCGGTGCAGGGCCCGAATCAGGTTGGAGCCGTGCAGGTCTCCGGAGGCTTCGCCGGCAATGAGATAATACTTCACCCTATGTTAGCTTGTAGTAAAGAATGGCCAGGGCCGTTAGCACTGTAGCCATGAGCACTCCCCGCGCCCGCTGGTCACGGCGCAACCTGAGGAAGCCGAAAAAGGCCACCAGGTTCAGGATGGCCCCCAGGGCCAGCAGGCTGCCCACATGCCCCTGTTGCACAGCGGCCTGATAGGTCTCTACCAGCCCCAGGTCTGAAAACAGCAGCATATAGAGCAACACCCCCAGGGTATTGGCAATAATTCCGACCAGGAAGCCAATCGCAGTTTCTTTTCTTGTGTTGATGGCGCGCATAATGTCAATTACAGGAAAAACAATCATTAAACTGGCAGGGCCGGGCAATAAATCAGGCCTGAGCGGGGTCCTGTTCTGACCGAATGGGACCGGTTTCAAGCAGCCTGAACGTCGCGGCCTGCCTGCCGCGACCTGTGCATTTTAAGCAGTTTGTGCCACGGCTATACTTTATCATACAAAAATACGTTTTTCAGTAATAGCGCTCCCGATGGCCGCCTTAACAAAAAATTAAGCGGCTGGGCCCGATACTGGCATGGTTTTTTCTGTATCTTGGGAGTTGATTTGATCTCAGCGCCGTGCCGGGCGCTATTCGCCCGGGCGGTAAAAAACAAGTTACATGAAGAGAAAATTGCTGATTGCCTTCCTGGTTCCCCTGATTGCTGTGGCATCCTGCAGCTTCACCAACCGCTCCTTTGAAAACGACGATCGCGACAAACTGTTGCTCGACCTGATAACCTATGTGCTGGAGCGTGGACATTACGAACCCAAGGATATAGACGATGATTTTTCGGCGAGCGTTTACGAAGATTTTATCGACATCATCGACCCGACCAAGCGCTACTTCCTGAAATCGGACATCGAGGAATTTGAACAGTACAGGTTCCAGATCGACGACCAGATCCGCAATACCGACATCAGTTTCTTCAACCTGGTATACGACCGCCTGATGCAACGCATGCAGGAGGCCCGCGACCTGTACAGGGAAGTCTTGGCGCAGCCTTTCGATTTCTCGGAGAAGGAAGCTATTGAAATCGATTACGAGAAGCAGGCCTACGCCGCCAACAAGAAAGAGCTCTCGGAGCGCTGGAGGAAGCAGCTCAAGTACTCCGCTATCGGCACTTACGACTCCAAGATGAGCCTTTCGGAAAGCGGGGAAGGGGAACGCCTGACCGTATCGCAGGCAGAAGAGGCGGCCCGTGAGGCAACCCTGAAGAACCTGGATGAATTTTACGTATTCGTAGACGACCTGGAGCGCAAAGATTGGTTTGTGCAGTACCTCAATACCATCGTGGACGAATTTGACCCCCACACGTATTACTTTGCCCCCGACGACAAAGAGCGCTTCGACATGAGTATGTCGGGCAAGTTCGAAGGGATTGGCGCCCGCCTGCAAAAACAGCCGGAAGGGGCCAAGATCGTGGAAATCATTTCCGGCGGACCGGTCTGGAGAGACCAGCGTCTTGAAGTTGGGGACGAGATCCTTAAAGTAGGACAGCCCGGGGAATCTCCGGTCAATATCGTGGGGATGCGCCTCGACGATGCCATCAAGCTGATCAAGGGCCCGAAAGGCACCAAGGTAGACCTGACCGTGCGCAAGGTCGACGGCACTATTGAGGAAATCTCCCTGACCCGTGACGTGGTGGAGCTGGAGGAATCTTTCGCCAAATCGGCTACCGTGATCAAAGACGGCTACAAATACGGACTGATTAACCTGCCCAAGTTTTACGTCGATTTTGACGACTACAGCGAGCGCAATGCCGCCACCGATGTGGCCAAGGAAATCGAACGGCTGAAGGAAGAAGGCATGCAGGGCCTGATCCTGGACCTGCGCGACAACGGGGGAGGATCCCTGAAAACCGTTGTGGAAATGGCGGGACTGTTTATCAAAGACGGACCGATTGTACAGGTTCGCTCTTCAGCCAACGACAAAGAGGTATACGACGATAAGGACGAACGCATCCAGTGGGACGGCCCCCTGGTAATTTTGGTGAACGAACTTTCGGCCTCGGCCTCCGAAATTTTGGCAGCTGCCATGCAAGACTACGGGCGCGCCGTGATAATCGGCAGCGAGCAGACTTTCGGGAAAGGCACCGTACAGAATGTGATTCCGCTTGAAAACATCGTTCGGAGCAACGAGCATGGCGACCTGGGCGCCATCAAGCTCACTACCCAGAAATTTTACCGCATCAACGGGGGGTCTACCCAGTTGGAAGGGGTGAAGAGCGACGTGGTGGTGCCAGACCGCTACAGCTACATCGACCTGGGCGAACGCGACCAGGCGAACCCCCTGCAATGGGATAAGATCGAACCTGCCAAGTACCAGCCCTGGAACGGCTATATCGATTTTGAGGCAACCATCGCCCACTCGGCTGAGCGGATGAAAAACCACCCGCAGATTGCCCTGATCGAAGAAAATGCCCGTTGGCTGAAGGAGCAGCAGGATGAAACCCGGATACCCCTTAACTACGAAGAGTACCGGAAAACCGAACAGGAGAACAAAGAGCGTTCCCAGTATTTCAAATCCATGATGAAGTACGATTCGCACCTCTCGTTCAGTTCCCTGAAGTACGAGCAGGACCTCTTTACCCAAGATTCAGTGCTGCGCGAGAAGCGCGACCGCTGGCACCAAAGCCTGGCTCAGGATGTATACGTGGAAGAAGCCATCAACGTCTTGGAAGACCTGAAAATAAACCATTTCAAAAAAGATCGTCTGGCCAGCCGCCTACGTGATTAAGCAGCGCTGCTGTTGACCGGACAGACAAACCCAGGCCCCAAAGCCTGGGTTTGTTTTTTTGCCGGCTCAGGGGGCCGGGTCTTTCAATAGCCCGGCAAATCCTTCCCGCAATTTTTTGACCTTGGGGTCGATTACGACGCGGCAGTACCCCTGCTCCGGGTGTTGGTTGTAGTAATCGAAGTGTTCAGCCTCGGCCGGGTGGAAATTGGAAAGCGGGGCGATTTCGGTGACGATGGGGTCGTTGTAATAGGCCTGCAGCCTGCTGATAACTTCCCGGGCTGTTTGCTGCTGCCCGGCGTCGTGGTAAAAGATGACCGAACGGTACTGGGTGCCCCTATCGGCCCCCTGCCGGTTCAGGGTGGTGGGGTCGTGCGTGGCCATGAAAACAGTTAACAGGTCGCTATAAGCGATTAGCTGCGGGTCGAAGACCACGCGCACCACTTCGGCGTGGCCGGTGAGGCCCGAACAGACCTCCCGGTAGGTCGGAGTGCCGGGGACCGTTCCGCCGGCATACCCGGGGAAGACCCGCTGCACACCTTTCAGGCGCTGTAAAACAGCCTCTGTGCACCAGAAACACCCCCCGCCCAGCGTGGCTTCGGCGTGCCTTTCAGGAAGCATCCTTTGCGGCTTTATCCAGCTCCAAAGCCAGGGAATTCATGCAATAGCGCAGCCCGCCTGGAGACGGCCCGTCGGGGAAAACATGCCCCAGGTGGGCATCGCAGGTATTGCAGAGGGTCTCTACCCGAATCATTCCGAGCGAAGTATCCTTCCGGTATCGTATGGCGTTTTCGCGAATGGGCTGCGTAAAGCTGGGCCAGCCCGTTCCCGAATCGAATTTGATGGTGGAATCGAACAGGGGTTCGCCGCAGCAGACGCATTTGTAGATGCCGGGCTCGTACGAAGAGCAGAGGGCCCCGGAATGAGGGGCTTCGGTGCCGTGTGCCCGGGTAATGCGGAATTGTTCCGGGCTGAGTTGGGCCTGCCATTGCTCCGGGCTTTTTTCAACACGCCTGTCGGGCTGGGGGTTGCCGTGGGTGGCGAAGTGGATGATGTCTTTCCAGGTAAGGGTCATGTTTTCTGTGTATAGATGCGGCACTTTTTTTTTAAAGGGGTTACCCTCCCTGCCCACCCCCGGCAACAAGATCGCCCATTCCCCTGCGACTCCCCATCGGGAAACCAGGATAGCGGGCTTTCGTTGCACCCCGGGTTGGAGCGGTTTTCTGCTCCAACAGTCGTAAAAACCAGGGCAGGCTTACAGTGCGCTGCAGCTGCAAAATACCCTAAATTTGTGTCATGTCGCTGACTTCCCAACAAAAAAACCGGCTCCTGTACGCCTTGCTCATGACCGCCTGTATTTTTGGTTTCTGGTGGTTTGAGAATTACTACACCCCCGACCCATATGGGTCGGGGGGGCAAATCGAGGCGGGCTCAGACCTGCCGGAAGCCTGGGTGCCCGATTACAAGGGAGGGGAGGCCGTACAACACGACTTTTACCGTCTTTCGTACGCCGAGGCCTACGAGCAGGCGGCCTGGGTGGCCTATATTTTGCGACCCGGGCAATTGACCGATCAGGATCGGGAGCGGCCATTCTTTGTGGAAGACCCGCTTGTCTCGACCCATTCGGCCGATTGGCGGAACTACCGGGGGTCGGGCTATGACCGGGGCCATCTCTGCCCGGCCGGGGATATGCGCTTTTCGGAGGCCGCCTACAACCAAACCTTTTACACAAGCAACATCAGCCCGCAAAACCGGGAATTCAACGCCGGGCTGTGGAACGATCTCGAGATGCAGGTGCGCCGCTGGTGCAAGCGTTACGGCCCACTTTGTATCATTACCGGGGGCATCCTCGAGCCGGGCCTGCCTGCCATAGGCGAAGAAGACGTAGCGGTGCCATCCCGGTTTTTCAAAGTGGTGGCCCGGGAAGGGCCCAACGGCATTTCCGTGTTGGCCTTCCTCATGGAGAACCGCCCGTCGAATGCCGCCCTGGAAACTTTCCTGGTACCCCTGGACCAGGTGGAGGCCCTTAGTGGCATCGAATTCTTTCCGGGGCTCCCCGAGGCGCAACAACATGAGCTGGAGGCAACCGTACAGGCCGAAGGCTGGGGGTTTTAAGAATACTCGTTCAGGCGGTTGGCATCCAGCCTCAGGAAGATAAAGAGCAGCATCGTAAAGCCGATTAGGGAAGAGCCCCCGTAGCTGAAGAAGGGCAAGGGAATACCTATGGTCGGCAATACCCCGATAACCATACCGATATTGATGAAGTAGTGGATCAGCAAAATGGAAACCACCCCGTAACCGTACATGCGGCTGAAAGGGTTTCGCTGCCGCTCGGCCAGGTACAGCAGCCGCAGCAGCAATACCGTAAACAGGAGCACTACGACCGAGGTACCCGCAAAGCCCCATTCTTCGCCCACGGTGGTAAAGATATAGTCTGAATGCTGCTCGGGCACAAAGTCGCCCTTGGTACGGGTGCCTTCCAGAAATCCTTTTCCCCAGAGCCCGCCGGCCTCGATGGCCTTTTCAGACTGGTACGTGTTATAACCGATGGTCTTGCGTATTTCCTCCAGTTTCTCCGGGTCCTTTTCAAGCCGCAGCCAGAGGCTGAACCGGTCGCGGTGGCGTTGTTCAAACACCTTCTCAAAGACAAACCGAACCGATAGCGAAAAAACCAGAGTCCCCAGCGCCAGGCCCAGCACCGGCAGCAGGGGTATTTTGTAACTGGACTTCTTCAGCATGTAAAAAATCAGGATTAACAGGCCCATGCCGATAACCACCCAAACCGTGCCGAACATGAGGGTGGTGATGAACAGGACGATGGCCAGAAGGGCCAGCAGCAGGTACCAAATGGGGAGCCCTTCTCGGAACAACACGAAGACCAGGGCAAAGAAAACCAGGGCGCTCCCGGGGTCGGGCTGGGGAATGATAAGCAGGGCGGGGAGCACGATAATCAGCAAGGCGTACAACTGGTCTTTCCTGCGCTTGATATCGGTCTGGATGTCGCTCAGGTATTTTGCCAGCGCAAGGGCCGTGGCAGTCTTGGCAAGTTCTGAGGGCTGCAGGTTGAAAAAGCCCAGGTCGTACCAGGAAGTGGCCCCGGAGATGGTTTTCCCGAAGAGGAAAAGGCCCAGCAACAATACCAGGGCTATCAAATAGAACAGGCTCGAAAACCGCTCGTAAAAAGAAGCTTCCAGGCCCATAACCAGCACAATGGCCAGGAAGCTAAAACCGATAAAGGCCAGTTGTTTTCCATAGAGCTGGCTCATGTCGAAGAGGGACCCCCCGTCCTGAGAAAAAGTGCTGGAGTATATATTCACCCAGCCGATGGCCACCAACAGCACGAAGATCAGTACAGAAAGCCAATCGATTCGCCTTAGGATGCTGCTACCAAGCATGTTCGTTTATCTCAAATTTTTCTCCGCTGTAGGGTTTGGCGTATTCGGCCTCCAGCGTTTTTTCGAGCATCCGTTTTTCAAGGTCTGTGCGGCTAATAGTGCCCTTCAGGTACTTTTCGATCATAAGGGAAGCGATATGACCGGCATAGCGCGCCCCGAAGTAGCCGTGTTCAATATAGACCGCCAGGGCAATCTTGGGCTTGTCGACCGGGGCGAAAGCGATAAAGAGGGAGTGGTCGGTTAGCTGGGTGCGAACCCCGTCTATGCGGGTATAGTTCTCCACAGTCCCTGTTTTTCCGGCTATGTCGATGCCCGGAATGCGTAGGTTGTATGCCGTACCCTTGTTGTAGACATCTGCCATCCCCTCGACCACAGGTTCGAAATACTGAGGTTCGATGGTGGTGTATTTTCTTTCCGTAAAGTTGGGGTAGTCGTTCTCGATGTCTTTCCCGTTAACCTTCTTAATCAGGTGAGGGGTGCGATACCAGCCCCTGTTGGCAACGGCGGCTACCATATTGGCGAGCTGTATCGGGGTGGCAGCCACCTCGCCCTGCCCGATGGCATTCGAGATAATGTAACTGGAAGACCACCGGCCGTCGCCGTACACCCGGTCGTAGTATTCCTTGTTGGGGATGCGGCCTTTTCTGCCCGTCGGCAGGTCGTACCCAAGGTAATCGCCCAGGCCGAAGCTGCGCATGTGCTTTTCCCACACATCCATGGCCATGTCGGTGGTCTCGAATTTCTCGTAGAACTTTCGGAAGGTGCCGGCAAAATAGGCATTGCACGATTTGAAAATGCCGCTGTTCATGGTGCGTACCCCGCCACCACAGTGGCATCCGCGCAATTTGTTCCCCACGTAAAAGCCGTGGTAACAATGGAAGCTGGTCTCGGGGGTAATAACCCCTTCCTGAAGGGCCGCCAGGGCATTGAGGATCTTGAAGGGGGAACCCGGGGAGGGTTCGGCCAAAATGGAGCGGTCCCAGGTGGGCTTGGCAATGGTGTCGTAGTGGAGCTTGCTGTAATTCTGGGAGCGCTCGCGCCCAACCAGCAGCGAGGGCTGGTAGGTGGGCCCCGAGATCAGGGCCAGAATCTCGCCCGACTCGGGCTCGATGGCCACCACCCCGCCCCGTTTGCCGTTCATGAGCAGTTCGCCGTATTCCTGCAGGGTTTTGTCAATAGTGATGCTGATCTCGGTGCCCGGCTCGGGCAGGGTGTCGAGGGTACCTTCTTTATAGGGCCCGATGTCGCGGTTGTACCGGTCTTTCTGGATCATTTTAACCCCCTTGCGACCCCTGAGGAGATCTTCGTATTCTTTCTCAATACCTGTGCGGCCGGTGAGCTCCCCCTGGGAATAATAGGGATTGCGCTGCAGGTCCCATTCGTTCACCTCGCTGATGTACCCCAGCACGTTGGCCCCGGCAGGTGTCTTGTAGTCGCGCAGCGAGCGCTTTTCGATATAAAAACCCTTGTATTTGCGCATTTTCTCCTGCAAGCCGGCATAGTCTTCCTTGGAAAGCTGCGGCACGAGTACCGAGGGGAGGCGGGGGGAATAGACACGCGCCTTGCGTAGTTGTTCGCGGAACTTCTCGGGGGTGATGTCGAGCAGGGAGCAGAATTCAAGGGTATCGAGGGGCTGCACCTCGCGGGGAATCACCATAACGTCGTATGCCGGCTGGTTGGCAACCAGGAGCTCCCCGTGGCGGTCGTAGATGTACCCCCTTTCGGGATAGTCGTATACCAGCTTGATGGCCGGGTCTTCCAGCACCTGGTCTTGGGAAAGCCGGAACAGCTGCAAATAGGAGAGCCTGCCGATAAAGGTAACCCCTATCAGAATGATCATGGAAGTGAGAACCAGCTTCTTCATGTGCAGGCAGCCGAATTGCTCCGGGTTAAATAATGCGTTTTATTAGGGCGGTCGGCCCGGTATTACTCCTTGCGCGCGGCAAAGAGAGAGGCCAGTATAACCGAAAAGAAAAAGGTTGTCAGGCCGGTCAGTACCACCCGTTTCAAAATTAACAGCAAATTCGACAAACTAAAAATTTCCAGGGTAAAGAAAACCAGGTGGTGTATCGCAATCAATAACGCCAAAAAGGTGAATTGTTGTACGTGGGTGGAGTTGGAAAGCCTGAAATTCTGGAATTCCAGGTTTACCCCGAACACAAAGCGCATGAGCGCAGGCCTGGCAAAAGCCGCAGTAAGGGAGGCTGCCGCGTGCATGGCCATGGTGTCTGAGAAAAGGTCTATGGTAAAACCGAGCAAAAAGGCAATACCCAGAAAAAGGGTGCGCCCCTCCCGTACCGGGTACCAGTACAGGAATAAAATGTAGACCATCGGGTTCAACTGGCCAAACAGGTTCAGCCGGTTGAATATGAGAACCTGCAGCAGCACCAGCCCTACAAATCGGAGAATCAATAAGAAAAATCGACTACTCATTGCCTATCTCTGATTCGAGTTGCAGAATTTCAGGCCGGTGTCGGTTGCGGATCACGTAGGCCTGCTTCAGGTTGGTCATATCATTGAAGAGCCTTACGTCTATCTGGTAAAAGCTCTGCGATTCATTCAGGTCGAAGGCCTCGATGGTGCCGATCGGGATGTTTTCCGGAAATATGCTCGACATGGCCCCGGTAACAATGGTATCGCCTACATGCAGGGTTACCAGGCGGGGGATGTCTTCGAGCTGCACCAGTTGGTGGTCGGCCCGGTTCCAGGTCAGGGAGCCGAAGTACCCGGTGCCGGCAATTTTGGCATTGATGTTCGATTTGGTGTTCAGCACGCTTTGTACCGAGGCATACCCGGAGCTGGTGCGTTCCACGATCCCCAGAATGCCGCGGGAGGTAATGACCCCCATGTCTTGCACGATGCCGTCGCGGCTCCCCCGGTTCAGGGTAATGTAGTTGTTTGCCGAAGCGAAGCTGTTCTTGATGATTTGGGCCGAAAGCACCTCGTAATCGACAGCCGAAGTGTCCATCTCCACGCTGTCCGGCGCCTGCCGGTTAAACAGCAGCCTGCGCAGCCGACGGTTCTCTTCCAGGAGCTGCTCGTTTTCGGCCCTCAGGTCGAAGTAGCTGTTCACCGAAAAAGAGGCTCCGTACAGGGTGCCGCTGAGCCAGCTGGCCGAGTTGAAATAGCGGGAACGGTGGTAAGCGTTGTTCTGGACCGTGAGCACCAGGGCTATAAAAAGCAGGAACAGGTAGAACAGGGCGATCTTATTCCTTAAGATGAACTTGATGATCCTTTGCATGCAACTGCTCTGTTGAGGGGGCCCCTTCCCCAGGAGTCAGGCCCGGCCCTTACTTGATGAGTATGCTCTTGTAGCGCTCCAGGTTCTTCAGGGCGATCCCCGTGCCGCGCACCACCGCGCGCAGCGGGTCTTCGGCAATGTAAACAGGAAGGTCGGTCTTCTGGGAAAGCCTGCGGTCGAGCCCGCGGAGCATGGAACCGCCACCGGCCATGTAAATACCGGTGTTGTATATGTCTGCAGCCAGTTCGGGCGGGGTTTGTGACAGGGTTTCCATCACGGCGTCTTCGACCCGCAAAATCGATTTGTCAAGTGCCTTGGCGATTTCCCGGTACGAGATGGAGACCTGTTTGGGTTTGCCGGTGAGCAGGTCGCGCCCCTGTACCGACATCTCGTTCGGCGGGTTCTGCAATTCCTCCGTGGCAGAGCCGATGCTGATCTTGATGTTTTCGGCCGTGCTCTCCCCCACGTAAAGGTTGTGCTGGGTGCGCATGTAGTAGATGATGTCGTTGGTGAACACATCTCCCGCAATCTTCACCGACTTGTCGCATACAATGCCCCCCAGGGCGATCACGGCAATTTCGGTGGTTCCGCCCCCGATATCCACAATCATGTTGCCCTTGGGCTGCATGATATCCAGGCCGATCCCGATGGCTGCCGCCATAGGCTCGTGAATCAGGTATACTTCCTTTCCGTTAACGCGTTCGGCCGATTCCTTTACGGCCCGCATTTCCACCTCGGTAATGCCGGAGGGGATGCAGATGACCATGCGCAGGGCGGGAGGGAACCATTTTTTCTTGAGGGCCGGGATGTTCTTGATGAACATGTTGATCATCTTTTCTGAAGCGTCGAAATCGGCGATAACCCCATCTTTCAGCGGGCGGATGGTCTTGATGTTTTCGTGGGTCTTGCCCTGCATCATGTTTGCCTCGCGGCCCACTGCGATGATTTTTCCGGATATCCGGTCGCGTGCGACAATGGAAGGACTGTCTACAACCACCTTGTCATCGTGAATAATGAGGGTGTTGGCTGTCCCGAGGTCAATGGCGATTTCCTCGGTCAAGAAATCAAAAAATCCCATTCAGAAAAGCTTAGGCGCCCGATGACCGGGCGAATTTTACCGACAAAAGTAGTGAAATTAATGCTTAAAATGACGGGTTCCCGTCATTACCATCGCAATTCCATTTTCGTTGCAGTAATCTATACTCAGCTGGTCTTTGATGGACCCTCCGGGCTGGATAACAGCACGGATGCCTGCCTTGCCGGCAATCTCCACACAATCGGGGAAGGGAAAGAAGGCATCACTGGCCATAACTGCCCCATTCAGCTCAAAATCAAAGGATTTCGCTTTGTGGATGGCCTGGTTCAGCGCATCTACCCGGGAGGTCTGGCCGGTGCCGCTGGCGCAGAGTTGTTTGCCCTTGGCCAGCACGATAGTGTTCGACTTGGTGTGCTTACAGATCTTGGAGGCGAACAGCAGGTCTTCGGTCTCGGCGGGGGTGGGCCTGGTTTTGGTGGCTTGCTGCAATTCATCTCGCTGGTCGGTCTTCGCATCCTTTTCCTGCCAGAGCAGGCCGTTCAGGCAGGTTCTCACCTGGGTTTCGGGAAGGGTCAGGGGTTTCTGTACCAGCAAGATGCGGTTTTTCTTGCCCTTCAGGAGCTCGAGTGCATCGGCCTGGTACCCCGGGGCGATCACCACCTCGCAAAAGAGCTCGTTCACCTGAGCGGCGGTAGCCAGGTCAATGGGCCTGTTGCAGATCAGGATGCCCCCGAAGGCCGAAACCGGGTCGCCGGCCAGGGCGTCGCGATAGGCCTCGGCCAGGGTGGGCCGGGTCGCAACCCCGCAGGCGTTGTTGTGTTTCAAAATGGCAAAGGTGGGGTCGTCCTGGCGGAATTCCTCCATCAGGTTCACGGCGGCGTCGATATCGAGCAGGTTGTTGTAAGACAGCTCCTTCCCGTGGAGCTGGTCGAACAGGGCCTCAAAGTCGCCGAAGAACATGCCCTTCTGGTGCGGGTTTTCCCCGTAGCGCAGCACCCGGCCGGAAGGCTCGCTCACCTTGAGGGCCTGCACACCCGCCTTGCGGTTGAAGTAGTTGAAAATGGCGGTGTCGTAGTGGGACGATACCTGGAAGGCGTTGGCGGCAAAGGCCTGCCGTTCTTCGAGAGTGGATTCCCCACCGGCTTTTTCCAGCAGCGCCAGCAAGGGCGCATAGTCGTCTTGCGAGGCGACGCAGAGCACGTCGCGGAAATTCTTGGCGGCGGCCCTGATCAGGGAGATGCCGCCTATGTCAATCTTTTCGATGATATCCTGTTCTGAGGCGCCCGAGGCCACCGTTTTCTCGAACGGGTAAAGGTCGACCACCACGATGTCCAGGGAAGGGATTTCGTATTGCTGCATCTGCCCCTTGTCGTCGGCCAGTTCGCGCCGGCCCAGGATGCCCCCGAACACCTTGGGGTGCAGGGTTTTTACGCGCCCACCCAGGATGGAGGGGTACCCGGTGAGCGACTCCACCGCCTCCACGGGAATGCCCAGGTCGCGGATAAACGATTCGGTGCCCCCCGTGGAATAGAGGGTTATGCCCAACTGGTGCAGCTTGCGCACAATGGGTTCGAGGCCGTCTTTGTGAAATACCGAAATCAGGGCGGAGGCCGCCTTTCGTGAAGTACTCATTGCAAGGGGTTGTTAGATAGGGTTCAGGCTAGCAAAAATAAGGCATTTAGCCCGACCGGACCGGCCGGGTTATCAACAAAACCGGGGAAGTTTTAAAGAATGGCAGCCACCTCGGCACAAACCCATTCCAGGAAGTTTTCATCGCTGGTTCCAAAGGGGTCGGGGGTGTGTGAATCGATATCGATCTGCCCGATATTGCGACCCGCCACAAAAATGGGGACCACGATTTCGGCCTTCACGTGCAGGCTGCAGGCAATGTAGTTGTCCTGGGCCGCCACGTCGGGCACGACGAAATTCTTATTGCTAACAGCCACCTGCCCGCAAATGCCTTTCCCAAAAGGGATTACCGTGTGGTCGGTGGGGTCGCCCGCATAGGGGCCGAGCAGTAATTCCTCCTTCTCCCCGTTGCGGAAGTAAAAGCCCACCCAGTCGTAGTAGGGCACCTCCCTGCGGAGCAGTTCGCAGATCCCTTGAAGGCGCTGCCCGGTTTCCCGGCCGGGTTCCGATAACAACGATGCGATGCGGGGTTTCAGGACTTCCAACATAGGGGTTTTGTTTTGCAGGGCAGCAAGGTACAAAACAATCTGCTCAGGCGCAGGCACCTGCAGCGCAAAAAAAATCCGGCAGGGATGCTGCCGGATCTTCTATTTTGGGTCTTGGGCCCGATTACATCATGCCGGGCATACCGCCGCCTCCGGGCATGGGGGCAGGGTTATCCTCTTTGATGTCGGTCAGGGCGCACTCGGTGGTCAGGATCATTCCGGCTACCGAAGCGGCATTTTCCAGTGCAATCCGGGTAACCTTCTTCGGGTCGATAATCCCGGCCTTCATCATTTCGACATATTTTTCGCTCTTGGCGTCATAGCCGAAATCGCCTTTGCCCTCGTGTACCTTGGCAACCACCACGGAACCTTCGCCTCCGGCGTTCTCCACGATGGTGCGCAGGGGTGATTCGATGGCGCGGCTCACGATGTGCAGGCCGGTTTCCTCGTCGGCGTTTTCTACCTTCACCTTGGCCAACACGCCCTGAGCGCGTACCAGGGCTACACCGCCTCCGGCAACGATGCCTTCTTCAACAGCGGCACGGGTGGCGTGCAGGGCATCGTCTACGCGGTCTTTCTTCTCCTTCATCTCCACTTCAGAAGCGGCGCCCACATAGAGTACGGCTACGCCTCCGGCCAGTTTGGCCAGGCGCTCCTGCAGTTTCTCGCGGTCGTAGTCAGAAGTCGTGGTCTCGATCTGAGATTTGATCTGGTTTACGCGGGTCTTGATGTTTTTGGCGGAACCGGCACCGTTTACCACGGTGGTGTTGTCTTTGTCGATGCTCACTTTCTCACAGGTACCCAACATGTCGAGGCTGGCGTGCTCCAGGGTCAGGCCGCGCTCTTCAGAGATCACGGTACCTCCGGTCAGCATGGCTATGTCTTCGAGCATGGCCTTGCGACGGTCGCCAAAGCCGGGGGCTTTCACTGCGGCGATGCGCAGGTTGCCGCGCAGCTTGTTGAGCACCAGGGTGGCCAAGGCTTCCCCGTCTACGTCTTCAGAAATGATGAGCAGGGGTTTGCCCGATTGGGCCACAGGCTCCAATACGGGAAGGAGGTCCTTCATGGTGGAGATCTTCTTCTCGTAGAGCAGGATGTAGGGGTTCTCCAATTCGGCGATCATTTTGTCCGAATTGGTCACGAAGTAGGGGGACAGGTACCCGCGGTCGAACTGCATGCCTTCCACCACGTCTACGTAGGTGTCGGTTCCTTTGGCTTCCTCTACGGTGATAACGCCTTCCTTGCCCACTTTGTTGAAGGCCTCGGCGATGAGTTCGCCAATGGTTTCGTCATTGTTGGCAGAAATGGAGGCAATCTGCTTGATCTTTTCAGAAGAGTCGCCCACTTTTTTGGCTTGCCTGGCCAGGTCGGCCACAATGGCCTCAACGGCCTTGTCGATACCGCGTTTCAGGTCCATGGGGTTGGCCCCGGCGGCCACGTTTTTGAGGCCTTCCTTAACGATGGCCTGTGCCAGTACGGTAGCCGTGGTGGTTCCGTCTCCGGCCAGATCGTTGGTTTTGGAGGCTACCTCCTTGACCATCTGGGCGCCCATGTTCTCCAGGGCGTCCTGCAATTCGATTTCCTTGGCTACGGTAACCCCGTCCTTGGTCACCACAGGGGCTCCGAAAGACTTGCTCACGATCACGTTACGGCCTTTGGGGCCCAAGGTTACTTTCACGGCGTTGGCCAGGGCGTCTACCCCGCGCTTCAGGCCGTCGCGTGCTTCGATATCAAAGGTTATGTTCTTTGCCATAATGCTTGTGTAATTTTAAAGGTGAAAGGCCAGCAGGCTCATGGGCCGGCCGGCTCGTTCTTTTGAAGAGTTAGTTATATGATTGCCAAAATATCGCTCTCGCGCATCATCAGGTAATCCGATCCGTCGAGTTTCAGCTCGGTGCCGGAATACTTGCCGTATAAAACGGTGTCGCCTACTTTCACGGTGATTTTTTCATCTTTGGTGCCGGGGCCTACCGCAACCACTTTGCCTTTTTGCGGTTTTTCTTTGGCCGTGTCGGGGATGATAATTCCTGAGGCCGTTTTGGTTTCGGCTGCCATGGGTGCTACCAGGACGCGATCTGCCAATGGTTTGATGTTTACTTTAGCCATATTAAATCGATTTTTATACTATTTAAAGTTTCGCCCTATTCTCAGGCAGAAATTGTGCCAGGGCCAAAAAAGCTGACAGTTTTTAAAAAGAAATGCCAGCTTGTCAGAGAAGCTGGCATATTTGTTCGGGTTTGCCTGATTACTGCAGGGTATCGAGCCCTCCAGACGGGGTGTCGGCAGGGGCCTGTTCCGGGATGGCGTCGAGCTCCGTTTCCGGGACGCTCTCAATGCCGTCTTGCTGCAGCAGCCTCGATTCCGACTCGGCGAAATTACTTTTCAGGGCCACGTTCGAAAGCAGGATCAGCACGATCAGTACGGTGGCCAGGGTCCAGGTGCTCTTGTCCAGGAAATCGCCTGTTTTCTTGACGCCTCCGACGATCTGTGTGCCGCCGCCTCCGAAGGAGGAAGACAGGCCGCCGCCTTTCGGGTTCTGCACCATGATGACCAGCATCAGCAGCAGACAGACGATAATGATGAGGACCAGGAATATGGAAAATGTGCTCATTGTTATTGCTTGTTATCTTCGCGCAGTTTCTCGACCGCTTTAATTTGGTCTGCAAAGAAACTACTTTTTTCCGGATATTTCAAACTGAGAACGCGGTAGGCCTGTATGGCATTTTTGTATTTGCCCTGCTCCAGGTACACCCGGGCCAGGGTCTCGGTCATGAGCTCATTCTGGTCGATCTTCAGGGAGGCGCTCAGGTCTAACGGAGTGGAGGTTCCCTCGCGTTTGGGCACGATCTTCGGGTTCTCTTCTATGAAGCGGTCAATGAGCTCGAATTTCCGCATCCGCGCTTCATTTTCCAGGGGCGTTTCTGCCGGGGCGGGAGCTTTCGATGGGCCTTTGGGCTGCGGGTGCTTTAAATCGGTGAGCTGCAGCCACTCCGAAAAGGAATGGCGCTCCGATTTCTGGAAAGCCAGGGGCCTGCCGATCTCCAGTTCTTCCCGGGCCTTTTGCCGGGCCTCCAGGCTGCGGTCTACCTCGGGGTCTTTCGAGCGGAAGAGTTTCGGGTCCAGAATGCGCTCGGCTTCGGCAGTCGAGCGGGGCAGCGGGCTGTCTTCCCCCTTTTCGACAAGGCCCGTGTCGCGCTGGGTATTGGGTGCAATCTCATCCGATTCGATCTCCTGGTCGAGCAGCGATCCCTTGCCCGACAGGGTTTCGGCCACCTGGTTTTGCAGGAAAACTTCAGAGGTGATGAAATCGAAGAGCACCTCCCTGTCGGCCGTGCAGGCCGCGGTCACTTTCAGGGCCTGGTTGTACTTGTAGCTGTTCAGGTTTTTCAGGCCTTTCAGGTGCAGGGCCCTGGCGGCCTGGAACCAGGGGTAGGCCTCCAGGACTTCTTCCAGCTGACGGGTCTGCACCGGGGAGTCGAGCTTCCCGGGGTCTTCAAGCAGGTATGTGAAATTGGAGACATTCATGGTTTACCAGTCGGCCAGCGATTTGTTAAAGATGTCCTGGTTCAGGCGTTCAAAAATAATCTGGTGCGCCTCGTCCTGTACCGACGACAGTTGCGAATTGGCCGGGTAATCGTAGAAAAAGGAGAAGCGCTGTTCCCAGTCGGAGTCTTCCTTGGTTCGGTTGTAGAACCGCACGTTCACGCTCATGGTGAGCCGGTTCTGGGCCGCCCGCTGCTCTGCGGTGGCCGACATGGGCTGCACGCGGTATTCGGTAATCTCGCCCTCGTAGACCAGGTCGCCCCCGGAATTCACCAGGGCGAGGTTGGTCAGGTTCAGGATTTGGTTCTGGAGGGAAAGGGTAAAATCGCGGTCGAGGGCGGGCTGGAAAACAGAGCCCGGGCTCTGGGTGGCGTAATTCTGGAAGTAGTTAACCTGAAAGGTCTTGGCCAGGCCTGGGTCGCCACCTGTAAAGTTATAGGCCCCGCAGCTGCTCAGCAGCAACAACAGCAGTGCTAACAGGGGTTTTACCATCTTGCCCATATCACAAATCGTATTGCTTGATCTTCCGGTACAGGGTGCGTTCCGAAATGCCGAGTTCGGTGGCAGCGGCTTTCCGCTTGCCCTTGTTGCGCTCCAGGGCTTTTATGATCAATTCAATTTCCTTTTCCTGTAAAGATAGGGTTTCTTCCTCTTCGATTTCCTCGGCAAAGTGGTACCTGTCTTCAGGGCCCACCTTGGCCGGGGTGGGGCGCTCGGCCGGTTGGGGCTTATGGGGGGCTACTTCGGTATAACGCCCTGAGGCGGGCAGCACCGAAACGGCCTCTTCTTCCAAAATGTCTTCGTCTTCCCCGTAGATCTTGCGGATCAGCTGGCGGTTTTCTTCCTGTACCTTTTCGGTGTTCTCGTGTTTGAGCAGCTCAAGGGTGAGCTTCTTCAGGTCGTTCAAATCTGCTTTCATGTCGAACAGCACCTTGTAAAGGATTTCGCGCTCGTTGCTGAAATCGCTGCTGCGTCGCTGCTGCTCCACCACGGCCGGGAGGCTGTTGCCCGCGTCGGGCAGGTACCCGCGCAACGTGGCGGCCGACACCGAGCGGTCCTTTTCGAGTACCGAGATTTGTTCGGCCACGTTTCGCAGCTGGCGGATGTTGCCGGGCCAGCGGTGATGCTGAAGCAGGGCCACGGCATCGTCTTCCAGGCGGATGGTCGGCATTTTGTATTTCTGCCCGAAATCAGAGGCGAACTTGCGGAAGAGCAGGTGGATGTCTTCGGGCCGTTCGCGCAGGGCAGGGATGTGGATCTCTACCGTACTGAGGCGGTAGTAGAGGTCTTCCCGGAACTTACCTTTCTGGATGGCTTCCAGCATATTGATGTTGGTGGCCGCCACGATGCGCACATTGGTTTTCTGCACATGAGACGAGCCCACCTTCAGGAATTCTCCGTTCTCCAAAACCCGAAGCAGGCGCACCTGTGTGGTGAGCGGGAGCTCCCCAACCTCGTCGAGGAAGATGGTGCCCCCGTCGGCTACCTCAAAATACCCGCTGCGGGTCTGGGTGGCCCCGGTAAAGGCGCCCTTCTCGTGTCCGAACAGCTCGCTGTCTATGGTGCCTTCCGGAATGGCCCCGCAGTTTACCGCGATGTACTTGGCGTGTTTGCGGTGGGAGAGGGAATGGATGATTTTCGGGATGGCTTCCTTGCCGACCCCGCTTTCGCCGGTAACCAGCACCGAAATGTCGGTGGGGGCCACCTGTATGGCTTTTTCCAGGGCGCGGTTCAGTTTTACGTCGTTGCCGATAATCTCAAACCGCTGTTTGATGGATTGAATGCTTTCCATGGGTATCAGTTCTCTGAATGGCCCACCGCCGTGCCGAGCAGGGTGGCCGAGGTGCAATCTTCGATGCGCACGTTCACGAATTCGCCCACCCGGTAGTTCTCCTTGGGGAAAACCACCACAGTGTTCTGGGTGTTGCGGCCCATCCAATGGGCGTCTGACCGCTTGGAAGGACCCTCTATGAGCACCTCCTGCACTTTCCCGACATGTTGCCGGTTCCGCTCCAGGCTGTGGGCCTGCTGCAGGTCGATGATCTCCCGCAGGCGCCTTTTCTTGGTCTGGTCGGGCACGTCGTCGGGCAGCTTGCGGGCTGCCAGGGTACCGGGGCGTTCCGAATAGGCGAACATAAAGCCAAAGTCGTATTTCACATACGCCATCAGGTCGAGGGTGTCGCGGTGGTCTGCCTCGGTTTCGCCGGGGAAACCGGCTATCATATCCTGACTGATGCCGCAGCCGGGGATCAGTTCGCGAATGGTGTCTATGAGCTGCATGTACTCCTGTCGGGTGTGCAGGCGGTTCATGGCCTGCAGCATGCGGTCGCTCCCACTCTGTACCGGCAGGTGGATGTATTTGCAAATGTTGTTGTGACGGGCCATGGTCTCGATAACTTCCCGAGACATGTCCTGGGGGTTCGAGGTCGAGAACCGGATACGCATCCTGGGCTGGGCCGTGGCCACTCGCTGGAGCAGGCCGGAGAAGTTTACTGCGCTCGCTTGCTGGATGGGGCTGGCCTTCTCAAAATCTTTCTTCAGCCCGCCTCCGTACCAGAGGTAGCTGTCTACGTTCTGCCCCAGCAGGGTTACTTCCCGGTAGCCCTGTTCCCAAAGGGTGTTTACCTCCTTCAGAATAGACTGGGGGTCGCGGCTGCGTTCGCGCCCACGGGTAAAGGGCACCACGCAGAAGGTGCACATGTTGTCGCAGCCCCGGGTAATCGAAACGAAGGCCGTAACCCCGTTGCTGCTCAGGCGCACCGGGGCGATATCGCCGTAGGTTTCCTCTTTGGAAAGGATCACGTTTACCGCCTGTGCCCCTTCGTCCACTTCCCGCACCAGGTTGGGGAGGTCTTTATAGGCATCGGGCCCCACCACCATGTCCACGATCTGCTCTTCTTCCAGCAGCTGGCTCTTGAGGCGTTCGGCCATGCAGCCGAGCACCCCCACCTTGAGGCCCGGGCGGTCGCGCTTCAGGGTGTTGAAGGCTTCCAGGCGTTTCCTTACCGTGAGCTCGGCCTTCTCGCGGATCGAGCAAGTGTTCACCAGAATCAGGTCGGCCTCTTCCATGCGCTGGGTGGTATTGAACCCTTCGCTGGAGAGGATGGAGGCCACGATTTCGCTGTCCGAAAAATTCATCTGGCAGCCGTAACTCTCGATGTAGAGTTTCCGGGTGTTCGATTCGGGCCCCCGCATTTCCAGAGCCGTGCCCTGTTGTTCTTCCTTAATGATTTTTTCCATGCGCTGCTTGCCTTCCCACTCGGGGAAGGGGTGCAAAGATAGGGGATAATGCCGATATGACAATTTGGCAGAAACTAATTTTTTGTCAAAACGCAACGGGGGCCACGGCGCCGTATCTTTGTATTACAACTGCCTCCAATTAAACTGCTATGAACCCACTCCGCCTCTTATTGCTGCTGCCGGCCCTGGCCGCCTTTTTTGGTTGCTCGAAGGATTCCGAAACCGAGTACCGCGACTACCTGGTAGCCCGCCCCCTGACCATGACCCTCGAGGAATTCGCCTCGGGCCCGCAGGTTATCGCCCCCCAGCCCATGGAACAATCGGGAAAGATCTATGTCTACGGCGACTACATTTTTGTGAACGAGCCCTATAAAGGCATACACGTAATCGACAACCGCAATCCGTCGGCCCCTGAGAAAATCCGCTTCATTGCCATCCCCGGCAACGTCGACGTCTCGGTAAAGGACAACTACCTTTTTGCCGACAGCATGGGCGATTTGGTGGTGCTCGATATCACCAGTATGGACAACATCCGCCCGGTGGCCCGCCTGGCATCTGTCTTGCAAGACAACATTGTCTGGCCGTTTGAAGCCGAGATCATCGAATCGGACCAGTGGGACCCGCAGACCGAAGTGCTGGTCGGGTGGGAAGTCACCACTGAAAGGCTGCCCGTGCAGGACGCCCGGCCCCGCATGTGGATGAACGATGTGATGCTGGCCGAAGCCGCTGCCGCCGACACCGGTACCGGGCAGGGCGGCTCCCTGGCCCGCTTCAAGATCGTGGGCGACTACCTCTACGCCGTAGACAGCCATACCATCAACGTCTTTGATATTTCGAACCTCGAAGCGCCCGCTGCCCTGGAGGATGTCTTTGCGGGCTTCGATATAGAAACCATCTTCAACCAGGGCAACCATCTTTTTCTGGGCAGCATGCGCGGCATGTACATCTACGACATCAGCGCGCCTGCCACGCCCACCTTTGTTTCTGAATTCCAGCACGGCACCGCCTGCGATCCGGTGGTGGTAGACGGCGATTATGCCTTTGTAACCCTCAGGGGCGGCAACGCCTGCGGGGCCACCGAAAGCGGCCTGTTCGTGATCGACATCAGCAACATCAGCTCGCCCGAGCTGTTGGTGAGCTACCCCCTCGACGGGCCCTACGGCCTGGGGGTAAGCGGAACCCAGCTCTTTGTCTGCGACGGGGCCTCGGGTTTGCGGGTGTACGACAAAACGGATGTGATGCACCTGCAGGAACAGGCCCATTTCCCTGATGTGGTTACCTACGACGTCATACCCCTGGCCAACAGCCTGCTCATGGTGGGCGAGGGCATAATCTACCAGTACCGCTACCTGGAGTCGGGGTTGGAACTGCTCTCCTCGCTTTCCCTGAAGAACTGATCGCCGCAGCGGCATCCTGTTTTGGAAAGCTTCCGGGAACCCCGGAATGCCTACCGGTATACCTTATATATTGTGCGGATTGGTTTCCCCTGGGGGAAGGCATTGACATGCCTGCTTGCACGGCAAAAAAAAATTGCCATACTTTTGTGAACCAAAATCCAACCGCATGGCAAAGAACCTGGTTATAGTGGAGTCGCCTGCCAAGGCAAAGACCATTGAGAAATTCCTGGGCAAAGATTTTAAGGTGACATCCAGCTTCGGCCACATTGCCGACCTGCCTTCCAAAGAGCTCGGCGTCGAGGTCGACAAAGACTTTGCTCCCAAGTATGTGGTGGAGAAAGACAAAAAGGCCCTGGTCAAAAAGCTGAAGGAACTGGCCGCCCAGGCCGAGACCATCTGGCTGGCCAGCGATGAAGACCGGGAGGGGGAAGCCATATCGTGGCACCTGGCCGAGACCCTGAAGCTCGACAAGGAGAAAACCCGGCGCATCGTCTTCAATTCCATCACCAAATCGGCCATTCAACGGGCTATCGAAAACCCGCGTGGCATCAACTACGACCTGGTGAATGCGCAGCAGGCCCGCCGCATCCTCGACCGCCTGGTCGGGTACGAACTCTCGCCCGTGCTGTGGAAAAAGATCAAACCCGGTTTGTCGGCCGGGCGTGTTCAGTCGGTCTCGGTGCGCCTGATCGTGGAGCGCGAACGGGCCATCGAAGCCTTTACAGCCGAGAGCAGCTTCAAGGTGGCGGCCGAATTCCGCACCTCCCATGGGGCTGTCTTCGCCGCCAGGCTGCAGGAGAGCTTTCCGAGCCTGAAAGAAGCACGGGCCTTCCTGGAGCAGGTAGAGCAGGCCGCCTTTGCCGTCGACAGCCTCGACAAGAAGCCCGCCAAAAAATCGCCGGCCCCGCCCTTTACGACCTCCACCCTGCAGCAGGAGGCTTCCCGGAAGCTCTACTTCTCGGTGTCCCGCACCATGCAGGTGGCCCAGCGCCTTTACGAGGCCGGGCTAATCACCTATATGCGTACCGACAGCGTGAACCTGTCGGGCGAGGCCATCCAGGCCATCAAACAGACCATCGTTTCGAACTACGGGGAGTCGTACAGCAAGGTGCGGCAATTCCAGTCGAAGACCAAGGGGGCACAGGAAGCTCACGAGGCCATCCGCCCCACCGATATGACCCTCCAGAAGCCGAACCTCGACCGCGACCAGGCCCGCCTGTACGAGCTCATTCGCCTGCGCACCCTGGCCTCCCAGATGAGCGACGCCGAATTGGAGCGCACCCAGGTGCACATCCGTAACGACAAGCAACAGACCCTTTTCACCGCCGAAGGGGAGGTGATCAAATTCGAAGGGTTTTTAAAGGTATACCTCGAAGGAAAAGACGAGGAAGACCTCGAAGAGCAGGAGGGCATGCTCCCTGCGATGCAGGAAGGGGAACCCCTGCAGGCCAATTACATTTCGGCCACCCAGCGCTTCACCCGCCCGCCCTACCGCTACACTGAGGCCTCCCTGGTGAAGAAACTCGAAGAACTCGGCATTGGCCGTCCCTCTACCTACGCCCCCACCATTTCGACCATTCAGAACCGGGGCTACGTGGAGAAAGGCAGCGTGGAGGGCACCGAAAGGGCCTATACCCAACTGGTGCTCGAAAAAGGCAAGATAACGGAGAGCTCGCTCACCGAAACCGTGGGCTCCGACAAGGGCAAACTGGTGCCCACCGATATCGGCATGGTGGTGAACGACTTTCTGGTGAGCCATTTCTCGAACATCCTCGACTACCATTTCACCGCCAAGGTGGAAAAGGACTTTGACGACATTGCCTCTGGAGACGAAGACTGGCAGCAGGTCTTGCGCACTTTTTACAAAGACTTCCACCCGAATGTGCTGGAAGTCGAAGAAACAGCCGACCGGGCCAGCGGGGAACGGGTGCTGGGCACCGACCCCAAAACGGGCAGGCAGATAGCCGCACGCCTGGGCCGTTTCGGGCCCATGGTGCAGATTGGCACGGCCGAGGAAGAAGAAAAACCGCTGTTCGCCAGCCTGCTGCCTGAGCAGTCTATCGCTACCATTACCTTTGAGGAGGCCCTTGACCTCTTTAGGCTGCCCCGCAAGCTGGGCACCTACCAGGGTGAGGAAGTGGAGGTGAACGTGGGCCGCTTCGGGCCCTATGTGCGCTTTGGCAAATCCTTCGTGTCGCTTGAGGCCGGAGAAGACCTATTTGAAGTGGACCTGGAGCGGGCCGCCGAACTGATACGCGCCAAACAACAGGCCGAGGCCCCTATCGCCACCTACGAAGGCATGCCGGTTACCAAAGGCAAGGGACGGTTCGGTCCCTTCATCAAATGGGACGGCATGTTTGTGAACGTACCCAAGAAATACGACTTCGACAACCTGAGCCAGGCCGATATTAACGAGCTGATCGAAGACAAGAAGAAAAAGGAAGCCGAAAAGGTTGTCAGACAATGGCCCGAGGAAGGCATCCGTATCGAGAAGGGCCGCTGGGGCAGGCACACCGTGATAAAAGGCCGAACCAAGGTAGACCTTTCCAAAGACGTAGACCCGGGCCAGCTGAGCCTTGAGCAGGCACTCGAGTTGCTGGGCTCCCGCAAAAAAAAAGGTAAAAAAACAAAATAAGGCGTCGCCAATATGGCATTCGACTTTTTGCTCCCCGTATCGCAACGCGTTCTGGCCCACTGCGAACTGTTGCCAGCCCAGGCACTGGGCCGCATTGTTTACAAGCACACCGAGCAGGAGGGCCTGCCTGTGCTGGCCGGGGCCACCTATGCCATACTAGGGGTTTATGAGTCGCGCAACGCCTTTATTAAAAAGACCAGCCGCCTGGATCTCGACGAGATTCGCTTACAGCTCTACCGCCTTATGGAGGGCAACTGGAACGACACCATTGTTGACCTGGGCGACATTGACGAGGGCGAAGCCGTCAAAGACACCTATTTCGTGGTGCGCGAAATCCTGGCCGAGTTGCTGGAAGAGAAAATCATCCCCATCGTTATCGGGGCCACCCAGGATATAACCTACCCCATGTACCGTTCCTTCGACGGCATAGCCGACATGGTGAACCTGGTTTCCATAGACAGCCGCTTCGATTTCGGGGCCGAGGAAGAGCTCATTTCTTCCCACTCCTACATGAGCCGCATCATTACCGAAAAGCCGAACAACCTTTTCAACTTTTCAAACATCGGCTACCAGAGCTACTTCAATGCCCAGGAAGAGGTAGACCTCATGGAGCGCCTCTTCTTTGACGCCTACCGGCTCGGGGAGATAGCCGCCGACGTTGCACTGGCCGAGCCCGTGCTGCGCAACGCGCACCTGGTGAGCCTCGACGCCCGTGCCATCCGCGCCAGCGAGATGGGGCAGCCCGACAGCTTTTCACCCAACGGGTTCACCGGCCGGGAGATCTGTGCCATTACCCGCTATGCCGGCATGGGCGACAACATTTCGATCTTCGGTATTTTTGAGATCGAGAACAACATGCAATCGTTCCAGCTCGTCGCCCAGATGATCTGGTATTTCATGGAAGGCCATAATTTCCGCATCAAGGAACGGCCTTCCCAGTCAGACCCTGACTTTATCCGATACATCGTGCCCTGCGAGTCGGAACAACTTCACTTCTACAAAAGCGCCCTCACCAGCCGTTGGTGGGTGGAGGTTCCCAACCTCCTCGGGGCGCATACTAAATCACAAGTACCTGCGTTATTACCATGCACCGAACAGGACTATCTGGAAGCCTGCGACCAGAATATCCCCGAACGGTGGTTCAAGGCCTATAAGAAGGGCTTTAATTAAACCCATTTATTTACGCGAGAATAGACCGGTACGTACAATAAAATTTTCAAATTACAGTTTTAGTGAATAATCATTAGATCGTACCTACCGACTTAACCGAAATTAACCTAACGTATGAAGAAGCTATTGTTATCATCTATAGCGTGTGTTTTTTTGCTTAGCAGCTGCGGTTCCAAATCCAAAGGGGAGCTCGTGGGTGTTCAGGGTAAAAAATGGTACCCCGAAAAACCCTACGGCATGGAACTGATCCCCCGGGGGTCTTTCATCATGGGTAAGAGCGAAGAAGACATGGCAAACGTTATGAATGCCCCTACCAAAACTGTCACCGTTCGTTCCTTCTATATGGACGACACCGAAATAACCAACAGCGAGTACCGTCAATTCGTAGAGTGGGTTAAGGATTCGGTGGTTCGCACCAGGCTGGCTATTTTGGCCGACGAGCTGGGCATGGGCCCTGAAGACGAAGGGATCGGGATGTACGCCTTCAAGGATGCCGACACGGCCAACCTTTCTGTGTACGACAAATACATGCTCGACAACTACACCGGGCTGGGAGACGACTGGTACGAGGGCCGCGCCCTGAACAAAGACGAAGACCTGTCGTGGGATACTTCTGAATACCCCGACTCCTATTACGCTGAGGTGATGGACTCCATGTACATCCCCGAAGAAGAATCGTACAACGGCCAGCGCACCATAGACGTTACCAAATTAAAATACAAGTATACCTGGATGGATATCGAAGCCGCAGCCCGCGCCAAGGACGGCCGCCGGAAAGATTTCATCCGCAAGGAGGAGACTTCGATCTACCCCGACACCACCGTCTGGATCCGCGATTTCGAGTACTCCTACAACGAACCCATGCACAACGACTACTTCTGGCACGACGCCTATAGCGACTATCCGGTAGTGGGCGTGTCGTGGAACCAGGCCAAGGCGTTCTGCAACTGGCGCACCAAATTCAAGAATGACGACCAGCGCGATCGCGGCAAGCAGTTTGTGAACCAGTTCCGCCTGCCAACCGAAGCCGAGTGGGAATACGCTGCCCGCGGTGGCATCGAAGGAGGGACCTATCCCTGGGGTGGCCCGTACGTGATTAGCGACACCGGCTGCTTCATGGCCAACTTCAAACCGCAGCGCGGCGACTACGCGGCCGACTCGGCCCTGTATACGGTCGAAGCCAAGTCGTACGAACCGAACGATTACAACCTGTACAACATGGCCGGGAACGTATCGGAGTGGACCAACTCCAGCTACTACCCCGGGTCGTATGAGTACGCCTCCACCATGAACCCGAACGCCGACAGCAAAGACAACACCCGCAAGGTAATACGCGGCGGTTCCTGGAAAGACGTGGCCTACTTCCTGCAGGTGAGTACCCGCGACTTCGAATACCAGGATTCGGCTCGGAGCTATATCGGCTTCCGCACCGTTCAGGACTATATGGGCGAGGAAGATTCAACCCAGTAAAAAATTTTAAATCCCAAATAATCAAACGTTAACCAAATACTTCTATTAATTTTAAACCTAAATCAATTCTCTAATTATGGCACAGTCTAAATCAACTAAAAAGCTCTTTAACATGGCCTACGGCCTGGGCGCTTCGGTGGTTATCATCGGGGCACTGTTCAAGATCCTCCACTGGGAGTTCGGACCCCTGACAGGTGGTCTGCTACTTGCGATCGGTCTTATTACCGAAGCCCTTATTTTCGCAATCAGCGCCTTTGAACCGGTAGACGACGAATACGATTGGTCTCTGGTGTATCCCGAACTGGTCGGTGGTGGCGCCAACGATCGCAAGAAACAGGCTGCCGAAGCCAAAGAGGCTGAAGGCCTGCTGAGCAGGAAACTGGACGAACTCCTCAAAGAAGCCAACATCGACGCTTCCCTGTTCTCCAGCCTGGGTGAGAGCATCCGCAACTTCGAAGGAGCCGCCAAAGGCATTGCTCCTACCGCCGATGCCATCGAGCACACCAAGAAATATTCTGAAGAGCTGTCGCAAGCCGCTTCCCAGATGGAATCGCTCAACAGCCTGTACAAAGTGCAACTGGAAAGCGCCAGCCGCCAGGCTTCCATCAACGAAGAAGTGGTACAAAATGCCGGAGCCCTCAAAGATCAAATGGAATCTCTGGCCAGCAACCTGTCTTCCCTGAACGGCGTTTACGGAGGCATGCTGTCCGCGATGAGCAGAAACTAATTAAGTTGTTGTTCAATACCTATCCCCAAATCAAAGTAACTGTTAACAACTAATTAGATATAATGGCATCAGGAAAACAAACACCCCGGCAGAAGATGATCAACCTCATGTATTTGATCTTCATCGCTATGCTGGCGTTAAATATGAGCAAGGAAGTACTCGCAGCGTTCGGTCTTATGAACGAAAAGATGGAGTCTTCCAATGCTAAGGCTACCGAGAACAACCTCGCGTTCCTGGAAAGCCTGGAAACCAAAGCTTCCGAAGATGCTGCCAAATACGCCGAGCTCTACCAGGATGCTCAGCAGATCAAGCAGCTTTCACAGGAGTATAACGATTACCTGGAAAACCTGAAGAACTCCATGGTCGAGAAGATCGAGGACCCTGCAGACTACGAGGTAATGGACAAATCGGACTACCTGGACGAGAAATTCTTCCAGGGCGACAACCTGGCCGAAGAAGGCAAGCGGTTTATGGATTACCTGCAGAACTACCGCGCGAAAGTGCTCGGCATTCTGGGCGACAAATTCCCGGAAGTATCTGAGGCCGTAAAAACCCGCTTCACCACCGGTGATGAAAATGGCATGGTAGCGCGTCGCGACGGAGTCAAAGTAGAGTGGATCAACTACCACTACGAAGGCTTCCCGCTTATTGCCTCCCTGACCAAGCTCACCTCATTGCAGTCAGACATCAAGGCCACCGAAGAGGGCGCCCTGAAAGCCATGCTGCAAGGCGAGCTCACCAGCCAGGTTTCCCTGACCAACTTCTCCACCCTGCTGGAGTCTGAGAAATCGGCCTTCTATTCGGGTGAGAAATTTGCCGGGAGCATCGTGCTGGGCAAGACCGACAAATCGGCCAAGCCCGTGAAAGCCGAGCTGACCCTCGACGGCCGCAAGCTGTCTGAAGGTTCCGATTACAAGCTGAAAGAAGGTGGCGTTGAGCTGCTGATTGGTGCCGGCAACCCCGGCGACCACGCAATTGCCGGAACCCTGTTTTACATGCAGGATGGGGTAGAGACCCCGGTTCCGGTAAAGAACAGCTTCTCTACCATTTCGAAGCCCAATGCGGCCGTGATCTCTGCCGACAAGATGAACGTGGTGTACCGCGGGGTAGCCAACCCGATGACCATTTCCATCCCCGGCATCCCGGACAACAAGGTGAGTGCTTCTGCATCCGGTCTGGAAAAGCGTAGCGGTAGCAACTATGTGATGAACCCCGGTACAGGCCGTTCCGTGACCATCACCGCTTCCGGTACCCTGCCCGACGGACAGAACATCACAACCCGTTCGGAGTTCCGAATCAAAGACATCCCGCGTCCGTCCGGATCTATCCGGGGCGAAAGCGGCAGCGTGTCGATGCCCAAGAACAACCTGGAGATTTCTACCGTGGGAGCCCTGTTGGAAGATTTCGACTTCGACCTGAACCTGGAAGTCAGTGGCTTCAAGTTCAAGGTGCCGGGTCAGCCGACCGTACAGGTTAACGGAAACAAACTCGATGCCCGGGCCAAGTCTGCCCTGAAGCGTGCCGGCCGTGGTGATGCCGTCCAGATCTTCGACATCGAGGCGTATATCACCAACAACAAAAGCTATAAGTTGAAGAAGGTGTCTCCCGTGGTTGTGGAGCTCACCAACTAGAAAGTGTCTAAACCGATTCCGGTGTACGGGAGCCCCCGGTGGGCTCCCGGCGCGGGGATCCGAAACTGATAAACCAGTAACCCATGAATTGGAAACGAGTTTTAATAATCGGAGCGCTGGCTGCACTGCCCGCGGCCGCTTGGTCTCAGGCCAACATCCTGAATGCCAAGAAGCCCGAAGATATCGGCAAACGCACCGAGGCCCAGATAACCGCCGACAACGACAAGCCCCTCGAATACGGGTATGTTGACGACCGCGACATCTTATGGTCTAAGACCATCTGGGAGGTGATCGATCTGGACGAGCGGGTGAACTTCCCGATGTACTATCCGATCGACACCATCGACATCGGCTCCGACCGTCGCTCCCTGTACGATGTGCTGCTCAAGAACATCAAGAGCGGCAAGCTCACCGATGTATATGTAGACTCCTACTTTACCGAGAAGCGTAAGTTCAGCGACCTGGAAGCCACCCTGAAAAAGGTAGATACCACCGACCTGGGGTACGAGCAGATGAATGCCGGAGAAGAGATCTCCCCGGAATACATCAACCGGCGCGACCTTACAGCCGCCGATATCGAAGAATACCGGGTTAAAGGAATCTGGTACTTCGACAAGCGGCAGGGCGAGCTCAAGTACCGCCTGCTCGGCATCGCCCCTGTGGCGCCCGACGTGAACTTCATCGACGATGAGTCCATGTCCCCCGAAGATGCCCTTGTGGAGCTCTTCTGGGTTTGGTACCCGAGCGCCCGTCAGATGCTGCACGATTCCAAGGTGTTCAACCAGCGGAATTCGTCACAGCCGCTTTCCTTCGACATGCTGCTGAACGCCCGTCGTTTCAATGCAGTGATCTACAAGGAGGAGAACGTGCACGGCGACCGGGAAATCAAGGACTACATTGCCGAGAACGCACTTTTCCAGCTTTTGGAATCGGAGCGCATCAAAGAACAAATTCGCAACCGCGAACAAGATATGTGGGCGTATTAAACGCCAAAAACACACGAATTTCCAATTCAAGAATGCAAACCGCCCCGGCCCACAAGCCGGGGTTGTTTTTTTAGGGCTGCCGGGGAATCTTCCCTACCTTTGATCTATGCTCGATTATCTGATCGTCGGTTCGGGGCTGGCCGGGATGGCCCTTACCGAAACCCTGCGCCGGGAAGGCTGCAGCCTGCGCGTCTATGACGACGCTTCCCAACAGGCCTCGCGCGTGGCCGGGGGCCTCTATAACCCGGTAGTGCTCAAACGGTTTACCCTGGCCTGGGAAGGCAGCCGGCTGATGGCCTTTTCCCTGCCTTTCTACCAACAACTGGAGCGGGAGTGGGCCATTTCAATCGACAAGAAAAAACCCGTCTTCCGCCGCCTGGCCTCGGCCGAAGAGCAAAACGCCTGGTTTGAGGCTGCCGACAGGCCAGGCCTGTCTGAATTTCTGGAGCCCGGTATAGTCAGAAACGAGAATCCGGCCCTCGAAGCCCCTTATGGCTTCGGGCGTGTCAACAACACGGGCCGGATAGCCACCAGTACCCTTTTGAACGCATTTTCAGAGCAGCTGCGCAAACAGGGCCTGCTCGATACGGCTGCTTTTGACCATGCCTCCCTGGCTTTTGAAGACGGCCATGTGCGCTACGGCGACCTCACGGCCAGGCGGGTGGTGTTCTGCGAAGGGTTCGGGATGATGGGCAACCCTTTTTTCAACTATTTGCCCCTTCAGGGGACCAAGGGCGAGTTGCTGACCATCAGGGCGCCGGAGCTCCGGGAAGACCGCATCGTGAAGTCGGGGGCCTTCTTTATCCCGCTGGGGCACGACCGCTACCGGGTAGGAGCCACTTACGCCTGGAACGACTACACCCAGGCCCCCACCCGGGAGGCCCGGGAAGCCTTGCTGGGCCAGTTGCGCAAGTTTGTCCGCTGCGATTTCGAGGTGGAAGGACAGGTGGCGGGCATCCGCCCCACCGTGCCCGACCGCCGACCGCTGGTGGGCCGCCACCCCGAACACCCCGAGCTTTTTGTGCTCAACGGGCTGGGCTCCAGGGGAGTGCTTATCGCCCCTTATGCAGCCTATTGCCTGGCCCGCTTTATGCAAGGGGGCCACAGCCTGCCGCCTGAGATGGATGTAACCCGCTACCGTTCCCATTTCGGCAAAGAAGGCCGGGGCCTGGCCGGAAATCGATAATTTTTTCGGACTTTTGCCGGCGCAATCCAAGTGCGGGCCTGTGGGCCTGCCCAAAGCCCTATGCTAAACGTACACAAGCTCGGCGTCAGTTATGCAGGCGAGGCCCTCTTCGAAGACCTGGCATTTCGCCTGGGCCCCGGCGACCGGGTGGGCCTGATCGGGAAGAACGGGGCGGGCAAGTCTACCCTGCTCAAACTGCTGGCCGGCGAATCGGAGCCCACCTCGGGCACTATTTCGCGAGACAAGGGCCTTACCGTGGGCTATCTGAAACAAGACCTCGAATTTGAGACGGGGCGAACGGTGCTGGAAGAGGCCTATCAGGCTTTTGGGGAAATAAGGGCATTGGAGCTGGAACTGGAAACTGTAAACAGGTCCCTGGCCGAACGGAGCGATTACGAAAGCGAGGCCTATCACGACCTGATGGTGGCCCTGAGCGACCTCACGCACCGCTACGAGCTCATAGGCGGGTACCAGTACCAGGGCGAAACAGAAAAAATCTTGCTGGGGCTCGGCTTCAGGCGCGACGACTTCGACAAGCCCACCACCACTTTTTCAGGGGGCTGGCGCATGCGCATCGAGCTGGCCAAGCTGCTGCTGCAGCAAAACGACCTGCTGCTGCTCGACGAGCCCACCAACCACCTCGATATCGAATCCATTATCTGGCTGGAAGATTTCCTGCTGCAATTCCCGGGAGCCGTCATGCTGGTCTCCCACGACAAGATGTTCCTGAACCGGCTCACCAACCGCACTATCGAAATTTCCATGGGCCGCATCTACGATTACCGCAAGCCTTATTCCCAGTTTATGGAGTTGCGCGACGAGATCAGGCAGCAACAGCTCAACGCCCAGAAAAACCAGCAGCGCGAAATCGAACAGGCCGAACGGCTTATCGAACGGTTCCGCGCCAAGTCGACCAAGGCTTCCATGGCCCAGTCGCTTATCAAGAAGCTCGACCGGATGGAGCGCATCGAGGTCGATGCCGAAGACCAAAGCGTGATGACCCTGCGCTTCCCGGTCTCGGTGCAACCGGGCCGGGTGATCGCCGAACTGGAAGGCCTCTCCAAGTCGTACGGGAAGCACCAGGTACTGGAAAACCTGGACCTGCTTATCGAACGCGGCAGCAAAATTGCCTTTGTCGGCCAGAACGGACAGGGAAAAACGACCCTGGCCCGCATTCTGGTGGGTGACCTCACTGCCCAGGGGCGCTGCCAGCTTGGGCACAACGTACAACTGGGTTACTTTGCCCAGAACCAGGCCGAACACCTCGACGGGCAGAAAACGGTGCTCGACACCATGCTCGATGCGGCCAGTGAGCAGACCCGCCCAAGGGTACGCGACATTCTCGGGGCCTTCCTGTTCAGGGGCGAAGAGGTAGACAAGCCCGTAAAAGTACTTTCAGGGGGGGAGCGCAACCGCCTGGCCCTGGCGCGCATGCTGTTGCAGCCCTTTAATGTGCTGGTGATGGACGAGCCCACCAACCACCTCGATATTCCTTCCAAACGCGTGCTGAAAGAAGCGCTCCGGCATTTTGAAGGCACCCTGATCCTGGTCTCGCACGACCGGGATTTTCTGCAGGGCCTCACCAATGTGGTGTACGATTTCCGCGACAGGGGCATTAAGCCTTACCTGGGCGACATCGACTTTTACCTGGAACAGCGCAAGGCCGAATCGTTCCGGGCCATCGAACTGGGCGACCCCAAGGCTCCGGCCGGGACTGAACCCCAGGCGGCTTCTGGCGGGGCCGGCGACTTCGAGATGCGCAAGCGCAGGAAGTCGCTTAAAAACCGGCTGGGCGCCCTGGAGGGCAAGATCGGCGTGTTGGAAAAGGAACTTTCCGAAATGGATTACCAGCTCCACATGCATTATGAAAAGGTTGCCGGCCAGCCCGACTTCTTTGATTCATACCAAAACCGCAAAGCCGATCTGGAACAGCTGATGCAACAGTGGGAATCGCTGTCAGCCGAACTGGAGTCGACGGAGTGACCGGTTGGGTCGACCAAAACCACATTTTTTTCATACTTCACAACAAAATTGGCCCGTTTATATAGTCAGGCGATTCGCCTTTGGCATAAATGTCTTAATTTGTAGGTAAATTCCTTAATAAACTATCAGAAAATAGGATGACGCCGATGATTATGAAACGAAGCTTCATACTTATTATAGCCCTGAGTGCTGCCCTGTGGGTAAGCGCTCAGGTTCCCAAAAACGAGCAACAGGCTCTGGAGGAACTGTATTTTGCGACCAATGGCCGGCAATGGTTGCTGAAATGGGATCTGAATAAACCGGTAAATGAATGGTACGGGGTATCGGTTCGAGGCGGTCACGTGGTAGGCCTTGAGCTTTTCCACAACAACCTGATGGGCCCCCTGCCCGAATCAATAGGAATGCTTCCCAGGCTCGAGGTATTGAACCTGGCGTTCAACAACCTGACAGGTCAGCTGCCGCAAACGGTTTTTGATCTCAGCGAACTGCGGATCCTGAAAATTGAAATGAACCGCCTGAAAGGAGAGTTGCCCGAATCCATAGCAGGCCTCTCTAAACTGGTGGAATTCTCGGCCTTTAATAATTTCCTCTCTGGGCGCATCCCCGCGGGGATTGGCCTGCTGAAGTCCCTTGAAATCCTGAACCTTTCGAGCAATACGTTCTACGGCCGCATCCCGGAATCGATCGGGTCGCTTCAAAAGCTCGAATCATTGGGCCTGTTCGAAAACCAGCTTTACGGCGACATTCCCGAGAGCATTGGAGAGCTCTCGGCACTGCGCGAGCTTGTGCTGGCGAACAACAAGCTGGGCGGGGCCATCCCTGAGAGCATTGGCCGCCTGGCAAGCCTGGAAATCCTCCAGATACAACACAACGACTTTGATTCTTACAACAACCTGGGCAAACTCAATACCCGCCAGTTGCTGGTGTTTGACTACGATGTGGAAAAATCGGCAATCGATTACCGGAACCAGGATTTTTCAAGGACGCGTATGGCCGACACCAAGTTTGAAGACGATAATGATAATTAGTAAGAAGATTAGCTGTAAGTAGTTTGGTTTAATTTTTAACGTAGCTGTTGGAGGGCGCCCCTGGCGCCCTCTTCCTGTTTCTGGACTATGAGAAATCCTTTTAAGAATTATTTAACGAAGCACGATTAAACTAATGGATAGTTTTGAAATCTAACAGTCTGCTGAAACAAGTTCATGGATAAAAGAAAACTCATACTCGCGATTCTTGGGGTGGTGCTCATCGTGATGTCGTTCTACGTAGCCAACATCATTATAGCAAGTAAATCTACACCCACGCCCCGCCCCACCAAGGTGGTCAAAACCGTATTCGTCGACACGGTGCGCAATGTTACCGTACCCATCTTCGTGCCGGCCAACGGGAACCTGATGGCCAAAAGCCGCGTAGAACTCTATTCAGAGGTGCAGGGCGTTTTCAAACGCGGCAGCAAGCTGTTTAAACCGGGTGAGGAGTACCGTCAGGGCGAGCTCATCATCGGGATAGACGCCGCGGAATACAGGGCCAGCGTTCAGTCTGCCAAGAGCAACCTGTACAACCTGATCACTTCGATTATGCCGGATCTCCGTCTGGACTATCCCGAGATCAGCCCGAAATGGCAGGCATACCTGAATGATTTCGACCTGAACCAGACCACCCCGCAGCTCCCCGAGTTAAGCACTGAGAAGGAGCGGTATTTTATATCGGGCCGGGGCATCCTCACCAGTTACTACAACGTAAAAAACCTGGAAGAGCGGTTGTCGAAATACAACATAAGGGCCCCCTTCAGCGGGGTGCTCACCGAGGCCCTGGTTACCGAGGGCACGCTAATCCGCTCCGGGCAGAAACTGGGGGAATTCATCGATACGGGGATCTATGAACTCGAAGTGGCCGTGAGCAAGACCTTCAGCGATATGCTGCGGCTGGGCGAAAAGGTCGAATTGGTTAACCTGGAACGCACCCGAACCTACGCCGGTACCGTTTCACGCATCAACGCCCGGGTCGACCAGAATTCCCAGACCATCACTGCATTTATCGAAGTGCGCGACCCTTCCCTGAAGGAAGGGATGTACCTGGAGGCCAACCTGCATGCCAAGGAAGAGGAAAACGCCATCGAGATCGACCGGGGGTTGTTGCTCGAAGGCGACCGGATATTCGTGGTCAGGGATACCATCCTGGATTTGATCGACGTGAAGCCGGTTTATTTTACCGACAAATCGGTAGTGCTCAAAGAGGTGCCCGATGGAATCACCATAGTATCCAAGCCCGTAGTGGGGGCTTATGCCGGAATGCTGGTGAAGGTGTATCAGGGAGAAAGCTCCCTAAACTAATTATTGAAAAATACCCATGCGCGCCATCATTTCCTATTTTATCAAGTACCACGTTGCCGTAGACGTCTTTATCCTGACCTTTTTCATATTCGGGATTTACGGAGCCATGTCCCTGAAATCATCCTTTTTCCCGCTCACCGATTCGCGGAATATCGATATCAGCATCACCTATCCCGGGGCTTCCCCTCAGGAAGTAGAGGAAGGAATCGTATTGAAGATCGAAGATAACCTCAAAGGCCTGGAAGGCGTGGAGCGTGTAACTTCCACCTCGCGCGAGAACAGCGGCACCATCAATATCGAGATCGAGAAGGGGCGCGACGTGGATTTCATGTTGCTGGAAGTGAAAAATGCCGTAGACCAGGTGCCTACCTTCCCAACCGGGATGGAGCCTTTGGTAGTTTCCAAACAGCGGCCGATCAGGCAAACCATCAGTTTCGCCATCAGCGGGGAACAGGTGCCCCTGGTTACCCTGAAGCAGATCGGGCGGCAAATCGAAAATGATATCCGCGGCATCGAGGGGATTTCCCAGATCCAGGTTTCGGGCTTCCCCCAGGAAGAGATCGAGATAGCCGTGAACGAAAACAGCCTGCTGGCCTACGACCTCACCTTTGACGAGGTTTCCCGGGCAGTGGCCAATGCCAACATTTTGGTAACCGGCGGGAACATCAAAACCGATGCCGAAGAATACCTGATACGGGCCAACAACCGCTCCTATTACGGAGACGAGCTGTCACACCTCATCATTCGTGGGGATGCCTCCGGGAAGACCGTGCGCCTGCAGGATGTAGCGGCCATCCGCGACCGCTTTTCAGAGAGCCCGAATGCCGCCTATTTTGACGGGAAGCTTTCCGTGAATGTCAGCATTACCAGCACCAACACGGAAGATCTGATCACCTCGGCAGAAAAGGTGAAGGCCTACATCGATGACTTCAACCTGAAGCACAACAATGTGAAGCTCAACGTGGTGAGCGACCAGTCTACCGTACTCAACCAGCGTACCGAGCTGTTGGCCTCGAACGCCCTTATGGGGATGCTGCTTGTGCTGATTTTCCTGTCCCTGTTTTTGAACACCCGCCTGGCTTTCTGGGTGGCCTTCGGCCTGCCGATCTCCTTTCTGGGGATGTTCATCTTTGCGCCCCTGTTCGACGTAACCATTAACGTACTCTCCCTTTTCGGCATGATTATCGTCGTGGGGATACTCGTAGACGACGGAATCGTAATCGCCGAGAACATCTATCAGCATCACGAGCGGGGCAAGAACCCCATACAGGCAGCCATAGACGGCACCCTGGAAGTGATTCCGCCCATCGTTTCGGCCATCATCACCACAGTTCTCGCCTTCTCAGTCTTCTTTTTCCTGGATGGCCGCCTGGGTGAATTCTTCGGGGAGGTATCGGTAATCGTAATCCTGACCCTGGCGGTTTCCCTGATTGAGGCGCTGTTGATCCTTCCGGCCCACCTTGCGCACTCCAAAGCGCTGATGCCGCAGCAGAAGAAGCCTAAAACCCTCCTTGGCAAAGGCTTTAGCAAACTGCGGGAGATCAATAGAGTAGGCGACCGGATGATGGTCTGGATGCGCGACACCCTCTATGTACCCACGCTTCGCTTTGCCATGACCCATAAGGTGCTCACCTTCGCCTTCTTTGTGGTGGCCTTTGTGCTGACCATCGGTTCCATAGGCGGGGGCATCGTGCGGACTTCCTTTTTCCCGGATATCGCCAGCGACCGGGTATCGATCCAGCTCACCATGCCCAACGGCACCAACGAGCGCGTAACCGATTCGATCATTAACCTGATCGAGGATAAGGCTATGATCGTAAACCAGGAGCTCACCGATCAGTATATGCGGGGCAGTGAGAAGGAGCTTTATGAAAACGTGATCAAATCAGTCGGCCCCGGCTCTTCACAGGCCTCCCTGACCATAAACCTGCTTCCCGGGGAGGAGCGCCCCGATGCCATTATCTCAGATATGGTATCTAACCGCATCCGCGAACTGGTAGGCCCTGTAATCGGGGCAGAGAGCCTGATATTCGGTTCCGGGGGACGGTTCGGGGGAAGCCCTGTCTCGGTATCCCTTTTGGGCAATAATATCAGCGAACTGAAAGCGGCCAAGGTCGAACTCAAGAACGCCCTGGAAAACAACGACCTGCTCAAAGACGTGTCTGACAACGACCCGGCCGGGATCAAGGAGATTCGGCTGGAACTCAAAGATAACGCCTACCTGCTGGGCCTCGACCTGCGCACCGTGATGAACCAGGTGCGGGCCGGATTCTTCGGTTCGCCCACCCAGCGTTTTCAGCGCGGACAAGACGAAATTCGCGTCTGGGTTCGGTACGACCGTTCGAACCGTTCGTCTCTCACCGACCTGGATGAGATGCGCATTGTAACCCCGAATGGCCAGCGTGTACCCCTCAAGGAAATCGCCGAGTATCAGATTATCCGGGGCGATGTGGCCATCAACCACCTCGACGGGCGCAGGGAAATCCAGGTTTCGGCCGACCTGAAAGACAGCAAGAACACCACGGCCACCGACATGCTGGCCTGGATTCGAAGTGATGTAATGCCCGATATCGTTTCCCGATTCCCCACCGTCTCGGTCTTGTACGAGGGGCAGAACCGGGAGGCCGCAAAAACGGTGAATTCCATGAAGGAAGCCGGGCTAACCGTGCTTTTCCTCATATTCATCACCATCGCCTTTACGTTCCGGAGCCTCAGCCAGCCCATCATGTTGATCTTGCTGGTGCCATTTTCCCTGACGGCCGTAGCCTGGGGGCACTGGATTCACGGCTTCCCCATCAGTATGCCCTCTACCCTGGGAATTATCGCCCTGATCGGGATAATGGTGAACGACGGGTTGGTGCTAATCAGTAAATTCAATGGAAACCTGCGCAACGGCATGACCTTTGACGACGCCATTTTTGAGGCCGGCCGCTCCCGTTTCCGGGCCATCTTCCTGACCTCGATAACCACGATTGCTGGCCTGGCCCCCCTGCTGCTCGAGAAAAGCCGGCAGGCCCAGTTCCTGAAGCCCATGGCGATTTCCATCGCCTACGGAATCGGTTTTGCCACCATCCTCACCCTGCTCATGCTGCCGCTGTTGCTCACCTTTAACAACCGCGCCAAGGTAGGCGTGAAATGGCTGAAAACCGGGGAGCAGATTTCCAGGGAAGAAGTCGAAAGGGCCATCAAGGAAAAGCGGGAAGAAGAGCACCTGCTGCGCAGCGCCCCCACCCTCGGGAACGGAGCCGCCAATAAAGGGGGGGCTGAAAACCAGGAAACAAACGTCTTAGAAGAACACACTTCATGAAGTTATTACTTGCGCTTATAAGCTGCTGCGCCCTGGGCCTCCCCCAGGCCTTTGCCCAGCAACAGCTGCTTTCCACCGAAGAGGCCGTTGCCCTGACTTTGGAGAACAACCTGGGCATCAAGGTTTCATCTAACCAGCGGGAAATCGATGCCAACAACGCCGACATCCTGAACTCAGGCTATCTGCCAACGGTTTCGAGCACGGCTGGCGGGAGCATCGACCGGCAGAATTCGGAAGGTAAGCTGGCCAACGGGGACACGCGCACGGCCGAAGGAGCCGAAACCCGCCGGTACAATGCCTCCCTGTCGCTTAATTACGTTTTATTCGACGGCCTGGGCAGGTTATACGACTACAAACGTTTCCAGGAGCGTTCGCAGCAGTCTGAACTGGAAGTGCGCCAGACGATTGAACTTACCCTCTTGCAGTTGTTCTCGGTGTACTACGAGGTGGCCCGAATCGAGGAAAACGTGGAAAACCTGCGGCAGGCGCTTACCATCTCGCGCGACCGGCTGACCCGGGCCCGCTACCAGTTCGAATTCGGACAGAACACCGGGCTCGACGTGCTCAACGCCGAGGTAGATATCAATACCGACAGCGTGAACCTGCTCAACGCCGAACAGAACCTGCGCAATACCAAGCGCGACCTGAACCTGATCCTGAACCGCGACCTGACCCTGGCTTTCAACGCAGATACCACGGTGAACTTTCTGCCCGAATTGAGGATAGACGAGATGATGGCCGAGGCCAAAAGCAACAACGTGCGCATGTTGCTGGCCGAGAAGGACATCCTGATCTCGGAGTACAACTGGAAGGCCAGCCGCAGCGGTTATCTGCCCACTGTGGGGCTAACCGGCACCTACGGCTGGAATAAACTGAACAACAACAGCCCGCTTTCGTTCCTTTTGCAAAACACCTCCGACGGGGTAACCGGCGCCGTGAACCTGAGCTGGAACCTCTTTGACGGGGGCAGGTCGATCAATTCGGTGCGCAATGCCCGGATCGGCTTCGAGAACCAGCAGCTGCTCAAGCAGCAAACCGAGCTCGAGGTAGACCGCGACCTGCAGAATGCATGGGGAAGTTACCGCAACACCCTTTTTGTGCTCGGGGTACAGGACAAAAACCTGCAAACCAACCGGAACAACTTCGAGCGCTCGCAAGAACGCTACCAGCTGGGCCAGATTACTTCAATCGAATTCCGCCAGGCACAGCTCAACCTGTTGGGCGCGCAGCTGCTGCGCAGCCAGGCCAAGTACAACGCCAAACTGGCCGAGTTCCTACTGCTGCAGGTAAGCGGGCAACTGCTCAACGTGGATTTCTAAATCCCTCTGCCGCGAAGGGCGTGGGCCGGCCGAAGTCCGACACGGGCCCGTGCCCATCGGCCGGGTATCCTGATTGGAAGTTGCAGCGGTAATCCGTATTTTGAAATTCGGGGGAATTTTCGGGGGGTTTTACCCCCTAACGGTACAACGGCACCCGTTTTTATCGCGGCGCTGATCCCCATAAAATAATGCGGCCGGGCAACCCCTCAATGAGCCGGGTCCGCAGCCGGGGGTAATGTGCCATCGCCCTGCAAAATCCCTTCCATTTTCAAGTGGGTAATAACCGGCGGGTTGGCCATGCGCACCAGGCTAACATGGTCGAAAGCGGTGGAATCTCCTGCCGCCTGGCTGCCGCCCGTGGTCCCCAAAATCAGGTAATCCATCCCGAGGCGCTTCCGGTGCGACATGCGGTGGAAATGCCCATTGATAACGGTATAGTTCCGGCCCTGCAAGGCCTCTTCCAGCGCTTCCAGGGGGGCGGAGTCGCGCCTGAGGCCCATGCCGTCCTCGCTCAGCCAGAGCGGCTTGTGCATCAGCAGGAAGGTCCAGCGCACCTTCGGGTAGCGGGTGAGCACCTCCTTGAAATAGGCCTGCTGTTCTTCGCCCATCCCGCCCAGGTTCCGTTCGGGCATGTGGTAATACGTGGACTCCTCATAGCTGCCTTCCATGAGCCCGTCCATGATGCGAAGGGCCGTGTCGCGTGCCTGGTAGATCTGCTGCATCCGGGCCTCGGCGTAGTCTTCCGAATCGAGCATCAAAAACAACACATTGTCGTAGAGGAAATGATAGTACCGGGGCCCGAACCGCCGGGCCCAGAATTCCCGCATTTTCACATTGGTCAGGTCGTGGTTCCCGCCCAGGTGGAAAAAGGGCATGGTGAGCCCCAAGGCGCGGGCCTCAAAGAAATCCCATTCCTTTTGCAGTTGCCGGCTGTCTTCGGTGCCCCCGTCGATGAGATCGCCCACGCTGAGCACGAAAGTCGGCTCCAATTGGTTCAGCTGGGCCACTGCCCGGCTGAATACCCCCGGCCGTTCGCCCCCGTTGAGGTCTGAGATAATGGCAAAGGTGAAGTCTTCTTCAGTGGCTTCAAAGCTTTCGGAGGTCCAGGGTTTGGGGCCCGATACCGGGTCGTGCTCAAAAGCCGTCTTCGGGGCAGGCTGTTGCCTGCATCCCTCCAAAGTAACCCAGGCCAGCAGCAGTATGCCTGCGATCAGGGTCCTGCGCCCCAATGTCGGGGCAGGGTTATGTCGGGGTTTGGGTTGGGTAGCTTTCATGTTTTTTCAGGGTTGGGAGGTTTTGTCTGATGGCCCGGGAGGCTTTCCGAGCGCTGCCAGGCTGGCTTTTAGGGCGTCGGGCTTCTGGGTGCCGATCAAATACCGTTTCCCGCTTTTGAGGCGGATAACCAACCCCTGGTTGCCGCCCACATTGTAAACCGTGCCGTAGGGGGTAAGCAGGCGCAGCCCGTACCCCACAAAGCGGTAGGTCACCATTTCGGTTTGCTGGATGTCTTCCCATGCGAAACGCTTTGAGCTGAGGCCCCGAAAGCGCACGCTGATGCCTTTTTCGCCAATTTCGGTTCGCAATTCGAGGTACATCAGGAAGAAATACAGAAAAATCAGCCAGCCGGCCAGAAAGAGTACCGCGCCCTGGTCTGACAGCGGCTTGTTCCCGAAGGGTTCGCCCCCGCTGAGCTGCCCGAAGAGCCCATACCCGATCCAGGCAGTAAAAAAGAGCAGAGGGGCCAGTATCCACCACTGCCTGAACCGCTGCACTTCGGTAAAACCTGCTTTCATGCCAATTGTCTTACATTTGAGAAAACCCGGGGCCGGGCAACCCGGAAAAAGATACTAATTTTCAGCCGTATGCGCACCTCGAACTTTTTGCTGGGCATTAGCCTTGCCCTGGCCCTGTCTGCCTGCAGGGAAAGCCCTGCACCCACCAAGCCTGCCCCGGTTGTTTCCACCCCGCCCCGGGAAGTGCCCGAGGGCATGGTTTATATTCCGGCAGGCCAGTTTCTGATGGGGGGGAAGTCCGGGCAGGCCGAACCCGATGAGCTGCCCCGCCACCCGGTAAGCGTCTCGGCCTTTTTGATGGACCAGACCGAGGTCACCAACCAGCAGTTTGGGGTTTTTGTGGCCGAAACCGGGTATGTGACCACAGCAGAAAAACCGATAATCTGGGAAGAAATCAAGGCGCAACTGCCGCCGGGGACCCCCAAGCCGCCTGATTCTGTGCTGCAACCGGGCTCCCTGGTGTTCCGTCCCACCCGCGGCCCGGTAGACCTGAGAGACCTGACCCAGTGGTGGGCCTGGACCATCGGCGCCGACTGGAAACACCCACTGGGCCCGGGCAGCGGCCTGGAGGGCCTTATGGATCATCCGGTGATACATATTTCCCACGACGATGCCCTGGCCTATGCCAGCTGGGCCGGGAAAAGGCTCCCGACAGAGTCGGAATGGGAATGGGCTTCCATGGGGGGGCGCGTAGACCCCAAATACCCCTGGGGCGATGCCCCAATAGACCAGGCCGCCGACCTGGCCAATTTCTGGCAGGGGATTTTCCCTTTCCGCAATGACCAGTCCGACGGCTACTACCTCACGGCGCCGGTAAAGACGTACCCTCCTAACGGCTACGGTTTGTTCGACATGGCCGGGAATGTCTGGGAATGGTGTGCCGATAAATACCGCCACGATGCCTACGGACTGGAGCAGTCTCCCTCAGAGGCGGTCAATCCGCAGGGGCCATTGACTTCTTTTGACCCCATGGAACCCCTTGCCGAAAAATTCGTGATCAGGGGCGGATCATACCTCTGCAGCGAGGATTACTGCAGTGGGTACCGGGTGGCCCGGCGCATGCGTTCGACGCCCGATTCTGCCTTTGGGCATACGGGGTTTCGATGCGTGAAAGACCTTTGAAAGGCCCTTAGGCCTGGCCGGGTCCTAGTAATACTTTTGCAGCTTGCGTTTCACATATATAAAACGCCCTACACCAATGGCCAGCAGTAGCGGCGCCATGGCGGTCAGAAAGTAGCCCAGTTCGACGATTTCGCTCAGGGCGCTCATCTTCAGTATGGCGATGCCCGAACTCAGGAAAACGACGAATGTCCTGAAATAAGCCAGGAAGGTTCGCTCGTTGGCCAGTCGGGTGCGCTCCACGGCGAGGAAGTCGGTAAGCCCCAGGGGTTTTGATTCGCTCTTAGGCATGGCGAACAGGGTTTTGTCCTGTAAAGATACGGCCTCAGGAGAGTTTTTCCACGATTTTGCGCGTATTCAGCTTGTAGATGAGCCAGAGCAGGAGCAGGCTGGTGGCAAGGGCCACAGCAAAAGCATTGCGCACGAAGCGGCGGTTGCGCTCCGGGTCGCTCCAGGCGGTAAACTCGTAGTCGTACCTCAAATAAGCGGCTCCCACGGCGCCCAGGCTGAGCAGCGCCAGGCCCAGCAAAACGCTCAGGCTAACCCGTGCCCACCCCCTGCGTTTCAGCAGGGCGATGGAACTGATAAGGAAGATCAGGTTATAGGAAAGCATTAAGGCGACAAACACCCTAAGGTTTGAATAAAAGACCACCTCAATGGGATTAAATGCCGTTATGGTATAATCGGTAAGCACGCCCTGCGAATACAGGGAGAAAATGGCAAAGGTCTGCAAGGCGGCCAGGGGCAGGTACAGGCCGGATGCCAGGGTAAACCCCCAGCCTGTGAGGGAGATGAAAAGAGAAGGCGTCCTTTTTCGTTTCGGCATGCGCAAATTTCGTGAATTCCGCAGAACTGGCAACCAGCACAAGGCCTTACCGGACCTGTTTTTCGGGGTTGCGCCGGTGCCAGTAAGAGGCCAGCAGGGAGCCCGATATATTCATCAGGGGCCCGAAGACGGCCGGAGCCAGCCCCATGGTGGCGATTTTGCCCAGGGAATAGGCCAGGCCCGAGGCCAGGCCGCTGTTCTGCATCCCTACTTCCAGGGAGATGGTACGGGCATCCTGCTCGCTCAGCCGCAACAGGCGGGCAAAGCCGTAGCCAAGGAGGTACCCGATCGCATTGTGGACCATAACCAGCAGCAGCAAAGTATCGCCTATCTGCAAGAGGCTGTCGCGCCCGGCTGCCGTAATGATGACGATAATGGCCCCGATGGCCGCCATGGAGAGCAGCGGCATGAAGCGCGCCAGTTTCCGGGACCCGCTGCCTATCCAGTGATTGAAGAGCAATCCCGCCCCGATGGGCAGCAGGATCATTTTGACGATATCCCACATCATCTGCATGGCATCCAGCTCGATGAAAGCCCCGGCGAGCAGGCGCATGCCCAGCGGGGTGATAAAGGGAGCCAGGAGGGTGGCCAGGGAGGTGATGGTGATCGAAAGGGCCAGGTTGGCCCGGGCCAGGTAAGCCATTACGTTTGAGGCTACGCCGCTGGGGGAACAGCCCACCAGGACAATGCCGGCTGCAATTTCAGGTGGCAACCCGCTCGCCGAAGCGAGCAGGTACCCGACCAGGGGCATGATGGTAAGCTGTGCGAACAGGCCGGCAGCAACGGCCCTGGGCTGGCGGAAAACAGCCGCAAAATCGCGGGGGCTCATAGCCGTGCCCATCCCAAACATGATTACCTGGATCAGGGGGATGATCAGGGCCGCAAGGCGGAAATCACCGACCTGTACGAATGCTTCCGGATGGTAGAGGGCCAGGGTAACCCCGGCGAAGATCATACAGGTAAACACATAATGGGTAAGGGACGGATGGCTGCCGAAGGCCAGGGCCAGGCAGCAGAAAAAACCGAACAGGGGCCATCCGGCACCGGCAGCATGCCCGCTGATCCACAGCCATATAACGAAGGCCAGCAAAAGCAAAGCAGCGGTAAGCGCCAGGTGGTATTTGATTCTCGCTTTCACAGGCAGCGTTTTAAAGGGTTAGCCGCCGGCCAGGGCTCTGAGGATCAGGAAAAAAACCGATGGGCAAAGCAGGCAGCCCAGTCCGGTATAAAACGTGGCGGTTAGGGCACCGTAGGGCACCAGTTTCGGGTCGGTGGCCGCAAGGCCGGCAACCACGCCGCTGGTAGTTCCTCCCATGCCGCCGAAAACCATGGCCGAGTGGGGGTTGTTGAGCCCGATGCGGGGCGCGATCATCGGGGTTATTATGGTTACCAGGATGGTCTTGACCACCCCGGCGGCGATGGATATGGCGAGCACTTCGGAGGTGGCGCCCAGGGCCGAGCCGGTTACGGGCCCCACGATATACGTACATGCGCCTGCCCCTATGGTTGTAAGGCTTACCGGGTCGGTGTAGCCCAGGGCCAGGGCAGCGGCCACTCCTGCGGTAAAGGAAACCAGCACCCCGGCAAAAAGGGAAATAACGCCGGCCTTGCCGGCTTTTTTAATCTGGCCCATGTCGGCCCCCATGGCCGTCGCTACCACGGCAAAATCGCGGAACATAGACCCGCCCAGGAAAGCCAGCCCGGCAAAGAGCGGGTAATCGCCCAATCCCTTTTCACCCCCGAGGAAAGCCAGGCCAAGCCCTCCCAAGATGGCCAGTGCCACTCCCGGAATCTTACCCCGGAAGAGGAACCTGGAGAGGACCTGGGAGATGAGCATCATGAGACCTACCAGCAGGAAGGCGAAGATGAGCCCGTTTTTATCGATGATGTTTTTCAGCAGTTCCATCAGGGCTTGGTATCAGGGTCTGTATCCTTGCCGATCTTGGCGAGCAGGGGCACCAGCAACAGCCCGGCGAAGGTGGCGGCCCCTCCGGCCAGCAGGGCCACCCAGCCCCCTTCAAAGGCCGCCCTGACGTTCAGGGTGGCGGCCATGGCCACGATAATGGGGATGTACATGGAGCTCCAGAACCAGATACCTGCTTCCGATTCGCGGGAGAGCCATTGTTTTCTGTGCAGGTAGGCGCCCGCCAGCATGAGCAGCAGCATGGCAAAGCCCACACCGCCGATGTCCCCGTCCAGGCCGATGGCCTTCCCGAGCAGCTGCCCCAGAAATTTACCAGCCAGGAAGCAGGCGCACAACAGGGCCACTCCGTATATCTTCATACCTCCTTGCCTTGATTGGTGAACAATTCCTTAAGGGCATTCTTGGTAACCTTGCCCAGTACATTGCGCGGCAGCTCCTCCAGCAAAAGGTACTGTCGGGGTGTCTTGTAAGAAGGCAGCTGCTCTTTCAGCCATTCCCCTAAGGGGCCGAGCTCCAGGGTCGCACCCCGGGGCACCAGGCAGGCGCCGATCACTTCTCCCCATTCCAGGTCGGGAATACCCACCACCCCGCAGTCTTTCACCTGGGGGTGGGTTCGCAGCACCTCCTCGATTTCGAGGGCCGAAATCTTATACCCGCCCGATTTGATGATGTCAACAGAGTTGCGCCCCAAAATGCGGTAGCTGCCGTTTTCGTGCACGGCGATGTCGCCGGTCTGGAACCACCCGTCTTTGGTAAAGGCCTTGCGGGTTTCTTCCGGTTTGCCCCAGTATTCCCTGAAGACATTGGGCCCCTTTACCTGTATTTCCCCGGGGGTGCCTGCCGGCACGTCTTCCCTATTTTCACCTGCCAGCCGCACCTGAACCCCGGGGAGCGGCTGCCCGATAAAGCCCGGCCGCCGCTCGCCCCGGTACGGGTTGCTGATGGCCATGCCCATCTCGGTCATGCCGTAGCGTTCCAATAGGGTGTGCCCGCTGATCTCGCGCCAGGCCTCCAGCACGCTCACCGGCAGGGCGGCCGAGCCCGAAACCATCAGGCGGAAGCCCTGCAGGCAGGCCGAGAGGGCCTGCTGTTGTTTTTCGGGCAGTTCGTTGTAGTGGGCGATGAGTTTGAAATAGATAGTGGGCACCGCCATGAACAGGTTGATTTCTCCCAGCAGAAAAGCGTCGAAGACTGCCTGGGGTTCGAACCTGGGGAGGAACTCACAGCAAGCCCCGCTCCACAGGGCGCACCCCAGCATGTTGATGATGCCGTGCACATGGTGCAGGGGCAGCACGTTCAGCACCTGGTCGTCGGGTTGCCATTCCCACGCTTCGGTGAGCGCGGTGATCTGGGCCTGTATCTGGGCATGGGTGGTCACCACCCCTTTGGGCAGGCCGGTGGTCCCGCTGGTGTACAGTATCATGGCGCGGCGCTCCGGGTTTACTTCGGGAAGGTCGCCATTAAGGCCTGTCAGGTTTGACAGCAGGCGAATCGGCGCATGGGTCGACAGGGGTTGCAGGAAGCTGCGAAACTCAGGGGTGCAGACCAAAACAGCTGCACCAGTATCGGTAAGCACGTATTCCATGGAAGGGATGGGGTGCTTTTCGCACAGGGGCACGGCTATGCCCCCGGCCCGCCAGATGCCCCATTGGATGCAGACGTAGTCATAGCCGGGGGGCGCCAGAAAGGCGATGCGTTCTTCCGCCAGGTCGTCGCGGCCGGCCAGCAGGGCCAGGGCTATTCGTCGGGATGCCTCGAGCAGGTCGCTATAGGCGTACTTTTGCAGGCCACATTGTACGGCCACCCGACTGCGGAATTGTTCGGCCCGGCCGATCAGGGAAAGGGAAGTATGCGCCACTGGGCAGGTTGGTTGGGTTAATCAGCCCTAATGTAAGGAAAAGTTCGAAAGCCGTGTTCAGGCCCACCCTCACCCGGAGCTATTGCGGGTCGGGCGGGATTTGCGATCTTGCAGGAAGAACCTTAAGTACTGTAGCCATGGATGCCACTGCCCTGAAATTGCTGATCGACCAGAATAAGTTCACCTGCTATTTTTCCTTCGACAAAATAAAGCCCGAAAACAGCTCCTGGAGATTGACTCCCAAAGCGGCAAGTGTCGGGTTTATCTATCGCCACATCGCCGAGATCCAAGTGTTGCTGGGTACGTTTTTGGGCGCCTCCACCGACGTATCAAATACCACCATGGGCTTCTCTGACACCGGGCAGGGCGCCGACCTGGAAGCTTCGCGCCGCTTGGTCGATGCCGGCTATGAAATGCTTTACAGCATGGCAGACAAGCACGATTCGGACTGGTGGCTAAAAACGGTTGAGACCCCGTTTTTCGGGAAGATCGAACGGCTTCGCATGCTGGGCCATATCCTGAACCACAATGCGCACCATACCGGGCAGATTTCCCTGACACTGGCCCGTCATGAAGCATGAAAGGGCGAAGCGGGACTCAGTAGTAAATCTGGTACTGGTCGTACATCTCCAGGCTGTGTTCCCCGGAAAGTGCCTGTAAGATGGCATCGGGGATTGAGTCGTGGCTCATCAGGATGAAGATCGGCTTCTCTTGCCGGATTGTTTCCAGGAGCCTGGCCTCTTCCCCCGGCAGGTCGGTATCAATGAGTTGTGCCTGGTAAGTGGTGTCGACCTCGAATTGGATCTCCGGCTCGAGGCGCTTGACGCCCTCTTTTACGGTAATTATAGGTTGGTCGCGGTAAAAGGCGAAAGAGGGCGCCCAGAAATTGTAGACCATCACCATACGGTTCCGGTCGGGGTCCAGTTTGTTGATTTTTGAAGTCAACTCGCGATAGGTGTGCACGGTATGCGGGTTGGCAGAGGAGAACAGCGAGAACCCCAACAAGACTTGAACCCCTATTAATACTGAAGTGCCCAAAATCCGGTTCAGGTGGGCAGTGGGAAATTTCCGGACCAGGAAAACCAGAGCGCCCCCGGCCAATGCCACAAAACCAACCACTCCCGCCGCTGGTCCATTCAGGTCAGGTATAAAGGGCAGGGCAGCCATCCCCAGGGTAATAAGGCCGGAAAGTCCGGTAAGCAGCCACCCCAAAGCCCTGAGCCCTTTTTGGGGTACGTTGAACAGGCAATGGCCGGCCATAATTGCCACAAACGGGAACATAGGGAGAATGTAAAAGATCAGCTTGGAAGAGATAAAGGAATAGAATATCAACACAGATATTGCGGTGAAGGCCAGCATACGCAGGGCGGGTTCCCGTACGGTTTTGGCCCGCTTTTTCCAGAACCAGGCAACAAATCCGAAAGGCAGCCAGGGAAGCCCCACGGCGGGGGCCAGCAACAGGTAATACCAAAAGGGTTGGGCCCGGTGCATGTCGGAGGCAGAAACCGCCCGGGCCAGGATTTGCTCTCCCAGGAAGTAATTGAGAAAGTTCGGGTTGTCGAGGCTAACCAACAGGTACCAGGAGCCGCTGAGCAGAATGCATAAAAGACCGGCCAGAAAGGTGTGCAGGCCAATCGTTATGCGTTCGCGGCGCACCAATTTCCAGGTTAGGATAAAGGTCCCAACCGGGATGAGCACAGCCGGTCCTTTGGTAAGGAAGCCCAGCCCCCAGGCCAGGTAAAAGGCATACAGGCTCCAGGTTTTCCCCCGAAGCCGATGGTGCACGAAGAAATATACACCCGCCAGGGCAAAAGTATTCAGGAAGGCGTCGGTGGTCAGAAACCGCACCGAGAGCAGGGCCAGGGGCATGGAAAAGTAGATGACTGCACTGGCCAGGGCCATTCTTCGGTTGTTGTACAACAGTTGGGCCAGTTTATAGACCAGGAGCAGTTGCAGCCCAAAGGCCACGGCCAGGAAAAAACGCGCCCCGAATTCGTTGACCCCGAAAAGGGCATAGCCCAAACTGGTCAGGTAATAGGTCATGGGGGGCTTGTGGTAGTGGCGTATGCCCAGGTTGGTGGGATGCAGGTAGTCGCCGCTGCGGTACATTTCGCGACCTATTTCGGCGTAACGGGCTTCGCTCGATTCGGTAAGGCCCCAACTGCCCAACCCGCTGAGCAGAATTAGAATGGCCAGGGCCAAGAGCCAGACCGGTGTCCGAAGTTTGAACATGGCTTGGAATTCTTGAGTAAACCTACATCTTTTTGGGCGAAAGCAAAAGGCCTCCTGCTTCCTTCAGGGCCTTTTGGCCGAATCCGGGGTATGCGCGCCGCCCCACGCGAAAAATCACTACCTTGAGGCAGCAACCTAATAAAGGCCTTCCGACCCATGAAAAGATTCCCGAAACGTTCTGAGAGCGGCGCCCTGCCGCGCCGCGAATTCCTGAAAAAAACCGCAGTAGCCTCTTCTATTTTCATCGTGCCCAGGCATGTGTTGGGAGGCCCCGGCTTTGTTGCGCCCAGCGACCGCCTGCACCTGGCGGCCATAGGGGCGGGGGGAAAGGGCCGCAGCGATATTTTGAATGCCTCGGTGGAGGGGCGCGAACGGGTCGTGGCCCTTTGCGATGTCGATTTTTCAGGTTCTGCAAAAGCGTCGGTTGAATCATTCCCCAAAGCCAAATTGTACAGCGACTACCGCGAAATGCTCGACAAGGAGAAGGGGATCGATGCGGTGACCATCTCTACCCCCGACCACGTGCACGGCCCGGCGGCGGCTTATGCCATGGAGCGCGGCAAGCACGTGTACGTTCAGAAACCGCTGACCCACAATATCCGTGAAGCCCGTATGCTCACCCAAATGGCCCGAGATCAGAAAGTGGTTACCCAGATGGGCAACCAGGGCGGTTCCAACCCCCTGCTGGGGATGGTTCAAAAATGGGTCGATTCGGGCGTTTTGGGCAAGATCTCAAAAGTGCAGGTTTGGACCAACCGGCCCGTATGGCCTCAAGGGGGCGCCATGCCTGCTGCCGACCCCTCCCTGAAATCGCCCGACCTCGATTGGAACCTCTGGCTCGGGCCCGCTCCCGAAACGCCCTACATCCCCAACCTGCATCCCTTTAACTGGAGGGGCTGGTGGGATTACGGCACCGGTGCCCTGGGCGACGTGGGCTGCCACCTGATCGATATTCCCTTCCGCACCCTGGGGCTCCATTACCCGAAAGATGCCGAGTGCAGCGTGGGATCGGTGTTTTCACAGATGTGGACCCCCGATTACCACCCGGAGGGATGTCCGGCCTCCTCCTTCATTACCCTGCATTTCGACGCCACCGAAAAATCGCAGGCACCCATTGAAATGACCTGGAGCGACGGGGGCATTCGCCCCTCACACCCCGACATCATTCCGGCCGACAGCGACATAGGCGGTTCAGGCAGCGCCAACGGGGTGCTCATCCACGGGGAAAACGGTATTATTTCCACAAATATCAACGACAGCTCCCCCCTCATGCCCAAGCTCTACCTGAACGACGGCAGCACCGAGTTCGGGCCCGAGGTGGAAGAGATGCCCGAACCCGAATACGGCCACCAGCGCAAGTGGATCGACGCCTGCAAGGCCGGCTTCGACAGCCCCGAGCACCGGGGGCTAACCTCCTCGTTCGACTATGCCGGGCCCATGACCGAGACCGTGCTCATGGGGAACCTGGCCATCCGCAGCTACATGCTGAGGCGCGAAGTAGCCATGGACGACGGCCGCACCCGACAGGAATTCTTCGGCCGCAAAAAACTGCTTTGGGATGGGGAGAACATGCGCATCACCAACCTGGAGGAAGCCAACCAGTTTGTGACCCGGAGCTACCGGGCAGGGTGGGAGATGTAGGCGAGTTGAAAATGTGCAATGTGCCATTGTTCGAATTAAATGGGCAAGGGCAGGTATTACCCGCTTTGGGGTTGCGGCTCAAAATCAATTTTGCAGGGTCGTAGGGGAAATGCCCCAAATCCCCGGGATATAAGGTAGGCCTATCGCATGCAACCGCCTTGCAATTGAGGACAAAAGGGATGGCAACCGATGACTCTCAAAGAGCAATGCGTCATAGGGTCCCCGACATTCGTAATTTATATCTTAAATGAAGCCTACAAAAGTTAAAGATCTTTCAGAAGTACACGGGCTGGTAAGCGGCCTGTTCCCAGACCTGCCGGCAGAGGAGGCCTGGGAGCGCTTCCGCCTTAGCGACGAGCAGCTTGCCTTTTACGAGGCAAACGGCTATTTGAGCGGGGTAAAAATCCTGGATGAAAACCAGGTGGACGCCCTGCGGGCAGAACTGGAAGCCATCATGGACCCGGGCCACCCGGGTCACCACCTGTTTTACGAGTTCCATTCCAACGAGTCGTCAGACCCCGACACCATATTGTTCCATTCCCTGGGGCACTGGCGCATTACCCCGGGCCTGCACGACGTGCTCTGGAACCCCCGCTTTGTGGTACCGGCCTGCCAGCTGCTTGGCGAAAAAACGGTCCGCTTCTGGCACGACCAGCTCTTCTGTAAGCCGGCCCGGCACGGGGGGGTGGTGGCCTGGCACCAGGATTACAGCTATTGGACGCGCACCACGCCCCTGCAGCACCTCACCTGCTGGGTGGGCCTCGACGATGCCACCTCCGAGAACGGTTGCCTGCAGTATATTCCTGGCAGCCACAAATGGGACTTGCTGGAAAAGATCGAGCTGGCCGGCAGTATGGACAGCCTGAAAGACGGGCTCACCCCAGATCAGGTGAAACAGTATGAGAAGCGTGTGGCGGCCGAAATGCCCGCCGGCTACGGCACCTTCCACCACCCCAAGATGGTGCACGGGTCATACGAAAACCGGTCTGACCGCCCCAGGAGGGCCTTTGTGCTGAATGTATTTGCCGATGGGACCCTTTCTGACACGAACGGGGAAATACTCACAGGGGTGCCGGTGATCAAAAAAGGCCGGAAAATGGAAGGGCCGTTTTTCCCACTCCTGTTCAGGAAACCCTGAACAG